>JAHFDT010000025.1 GCA_023248875.1 Myxococcales bacterium
TCGCTGGCAAGGCCTATCACTGGGTTTACAGTGGCGGTTCTAGCACGCTCTACTCCTTCGACGGCTCCACCTGGTCCACGGTGTCGGCCAACACACCCAGCGGAAATCTCGGCGGGATAAGCTACCTCGGCGTCCTCGCCGGCAAGGCCTATCACTGGGTTTACAGTGGTTCTAGCACGCTCTACTCCTTCGACGGCTCCACCTGGTCCATCGTGTCGGCGAACACGCCGAACGGTAATCTCGGCGGGATGAGCTATATCGGCGTCCTCGCTGGCAAGGCCTATCACTGGGTTTCCAGTAGTTCCAGCACGCTCAACTCCTTCGATGGCTCCACCTGGTCCATCGTGTCTGCGAACACACCCGATGGAAACCTTGGCGGCCTTTTCCTTGAGAAGGGCAACGGCTCCTATATTGGGATCAACGCACTGTAGCCGCGGTGGCCAGGCCGTGACGGCAACGCGGGCTGCTTCTCGACCTGCCAATCCCAATCCCCCTGTGCCCGAACCGGTGCAGCCGGGCGACAAGTAAGGCATCTTACGACCCATTTTGCACAAAAAATAGGTTGAAAGGTCGGGCCATCTGGTCTATTCTTCTTATTGGTGCGTAGCTCCGCGACCACTTCCCTGTTTTCCGATCGCGATCGGCGACTGCTCCTCGCTGTGGCCGAAACCGTCATGCCGGCCGGTCAGATTTTTCCCGCCGCGGGGGAACCAGCGGTCGATCGGCTGGAGCAGTTTCTGGCCGCCACGCCCTGGGCCGCCAAGGGTTATCGCACGCTACTCTGGACACTCGAAGCCTCGGCGCTACTCCACCATGGGCGGCCATTGGCCCGCATCAGCGGTGCCAAGCGCTTGGCACTGCTGGAAAGCTGGCGCAGCGGTGACTATGCGCGACGCAGCGCTCTGCGGGCACTCTTGGCGCCACTCAAAGCGGCCCACTTCAGCGATCCTGCCTTCTATCGCGCGGTCGGCTGCGTCTATTCCCAGCCCGTAGTCCGCGCCGAATCGCCACGCTGGATGCAGGAGCGCGTGCTCTCTCCCGCCGAGGTGGCGGGCGAAACGCTGGAGTGCGATGTGGTGGTGATCGGCACCGGTGCGGGCGGCGCAGTGGTGGGGCGCGAGCTGGCCGAACAGGGCTTGGCGGTCGTGCTCTTGGAAGAGGGCGACTACTTCAACCGCGGCGACTTCTCGGGCAGCGCCGTCGAGATGCAGCGCAAACTATTCCGTGATTTTGGCGCGACCATGGCGATCGGCAATACCAGCATCCCGATCCCGATCGGCAAAACCGTTGGCGGTACCACCACCATCAACTCCGGCACCTGCTACCGCGTACCCGATCGGGTGCTCCAGCGCTGGCGCGATGAGTTTGGTCTCGGCGAGTTTACGTCCGAGAGGCTGACCCCCTACTACGAGCGGGTCGAAGGCGTGCTGGGCGTGGCGGTGGCGCGTTCCGAGTACCTCGGCGGCGTCGCGCGCGTCATCGCGCGTGGCTGCGACGCACTCGGCTATTCGCACCACCCGCTCCGTCGCAACGCCCCCGACTGTGACGGCAAGGGCGTGTGCTGCTTTGGCTGCCCCACCGATGCCAAGCGCTCGACCAATGTCTCCTACATCCCGTTAGCGCTCCGTGCTGGCGCGACGCTCATCAAGGGCATCCGAGTGGAGCGCGTGATCACCGAAAGCGGCCGTGCCGTTGGAGTGCGGGCCCGTGCCGGCCGAGCGGAATTGACCGTGCGCGCCCGCGCCGTGGTGGTCTCCTGCGGATCGCTGCTCACGCCGGTGTTCCTCGGCGACAATGGCCTCGCCAATTCGTCCGGCGAGCTGGGCAAGAACCTTTCGATCCATCCGGCCACTTCGGCGAATGCCATTTTCGACGAGCGGATCGACGGCGCCAACGCCATCCCACAGGGCTACGCCATCGATGAGTTCCACGACGAAGGGCTGCTGTTCGAAGGGGCCTTTGCGCCGCTCGAATTGGGGGCAGCCTCACTCACGATGCTGGGCGAACCTCTGGTTCGAACGCTCGAAGCCTTCGACCGATTGGCCTGCTTCGGTTTCATGATCGAAGACACTTCGCGCGGTCGAGTACGCCGCGGCCCGGGAGGACGCCCGCTCATCACCTACTATCTGAACGAACGCGATGTGGCTCGGATCAAGCGGGGGCTCGAGATCCTCGCGCGCGTCTATTTCGCCGCTGGTGCGCGCGAAGTGCTACCCAATGTGCACGGCTGGGATTCGCTCGCCGGGGAGGCTGACCTCGAGCGGTTCCGCCACGCCCAACTGACGGCGCGCGATTTCGATCTCATCGCCTTCCACCCGCTGGGCACTGCACGCATGGGCGTCGATCCCCGCCGCTCGGTCGTCGACACCAACCACCAGTGCCACGATGTGCCGGGGCTCTACGTTGTCGACGGCAGCTCGATCCCGTCATCGCTGGGGGTCAATCCCCAGGTCACCATCATGGCGATGGCGACGCGCGCCGCGGAAAAGTTGGCGGCGCGGTTAGATTAGCCAGCGTTCGCGCTACCCCTTCTTCGGGGGAAGTGGCCTTGAACCCAAGTTCGCGCACTGCCTTCGTAGCATCGACGCGTACATCCCAGCGCAGAAAAGCCACCTCGCCCGGGGATACCGGGGGATGAAAACCCAACCAGCGACCGAGCGGTGCGGTGATCGCCGCGACCAGTGTCAGAAGCCACAGCGGCGCTACCGGGGGAACCTGGTCGCGCCCGAGGACCAGCTGCGCCAGCCGGCGGTAGCTCAAATAGGCATCGGCGACGAGGTAGCGCCCGCCGGGTTGTCCCCGCTCTGCGGCTGCCAGGTGCGCCTCGACGACGCCGTCCACGAAAGCGATCGCCACCCCATTGGGCGGAATGGCCGGCACTTGGCCCCGTGCGATGCGGAGCAGCAAACCGTTGAGCGCTGTCTGCGTCGGACCCGGCCCATAAACCGCGGCAGGATTGATGTGCACCACCGGAAGACCGGCGGCCAAAACCTCATCCGCGGCACGTTCGGCGGCCAGTTTGGAGCGCTCGTAGGCGGTGGGTTTGGGATCGGGATCGGGCCGATCCTCGCGCAGCGTTCCACCGGGCGGTGCGGCAAAGACATCCATGGTCGATGTGTAGACGGCGCGCGCGACCCCCGCTTCGCGTGCCGCCGAGAGAACGTTGCGCGTGCCTCCACAATTGACGGTGTCGAACTGACGCTCATCGCGCAACCACTGCTCGGGCAGCCCCGCGGAGTGATAGACGAGCCGCACACCTTCGAGCGCCCGCCGAACGCTATCGCGATCGGTCACATCTCCGGAAGCGAGCTCTACTCCCTCGGGGAGAACCGCTCGTGCGCGGCCGGGATCACGCACCAGCGCCCGTACCCGTTCGCCGCGCTCGACCAGGCGGCTCGCAATGCCATGCCCGATGAGACCTGTCGCGCCCGTGACAAGCGTGGTCACGCGCCGCGCGATTCGCGAAGATTGGGGGTCAGCTTCTGTTCATCGGGCACGACGGTGGCGCGCTCAGTCCGGGCCGCCAAGTCGATCCCGTGGGCGCGGAACAGCCCCGCGAGAAGATCATAGTTGGCATCGAGCGAGCCGGCCACCGCCGCGTAGCCATGCGAGAGCGCGCGCTCGCGATGCCAGAAATTCATCGGATTCATCCGGAAAAAGGTGTAGTCGTCCTGCGCGGGTTCGATGAAAACCACGTCCGCCTGCACGGTGTCGTCGCGGTAGACGAGCTCTTTGGCGAGGTCGAGGCGTGCACCGATCAGCGTGCGTCCGGCCTGCGAAAGCAGCGTAGGCAGCCCGTGCTCATAGAGCGATCGGCCGGCGCGGTCGTAACGGATGCGCGTAAACGGGTTGTAGCAAATCACCAGCTCACACCCCTTTTCGACGGCGACGCGCACATTGGCGGTGCGCATGAGGCCACCATCGGCGAGGTCGAGCCGGTCCGGCTCCCCCGGTTCTCCGGCGCGCGGATTGTCGATCAACATCGGTTTGTACCAGACTGGGATCGCGCACGAAGCGGCGATGGCGCGCGAAATCGGCACCGTCGCGTAGGGCTCATCGTGGCCGAACACCACGAGCTCGCCGCGGTTGAGGTCGGCCGCGGTGAGATAGAGCGCTTTGCCGGTGCGCCGATAGCATTCCCCGAAGTCGTCGGGCAGCCCGGCGCGCGCCAAGTTGCGCGCGAGATAGGTCTCGAGCGCGCTCGGATCGAACAGCCCCGTGGGCAAAAGGCGCGCGGTCGCATAGGCCATCTTGCCAAGCGTTGCCCCCAGCGTGAAGGGCTGTCCCGTCCGCCCATCGGTGGCGCCGGACAGATAGTTGGTGAACAGCTCCTGCTCCTTGCCCAAAAAAAGGCCGATGCGATGCGCCCATTCAAACGCGTTTGGGCGCATGAAGTGCCACGGACGAAAGGCCTCATAGACCTCGCTCGAACCGCGCAGAATGCGATAGATCTCGTCCGGCGAAATTCCCGCCGAGAGCACCGAGGCCAGCACCGATCCGGCCGAGAGTCCGACGAAGACATCGAAGTCGGAGAGTCCAAAGGGGCGTCCCGGATCCGTCGCTGACAGGCGGCGCTGCACAAAGGCATCGTTGAGTGCGCGCAACCCCCCCGCCTTGAAAGCTCCACCGCTGACCGCACCGCCCGCCAGTACGATGCCGATCTTGCCGCGACGGAGCCGCGGCAGTGACGGGTCGAGCTTCTGAATGACAGTGATGCCGCGGTGCTGCAAAAAGCGCCGTGCGAACGCCATCCTGATAAGTATCGGCGACCTTGCCGATGGACGCAAACTCATTAGCGGCCAGTCGGGAGCCCATTGATCTCGCGGACGCGCTCGGGCAAAGTCGCGCGCATGGACGATCTTTCTGAGCTGACCGCGCGCTACACCTATGGTACTTGGCGCTACCAAAAGGGCTGGAAACCGCTGGCGGTGGCGCGCGCCGAAGGCTGCTATTTCTGGGACACTGCGGGCAAACGCTACCTCGATCTGTCGTCACAGCTCATCTGTTCCAACCTCGGCCACCAGAACGCGGCCGTGGCCGAAGCGATCGTCGAGCAGGCGCGCACCCTGGCCTTCATCTCGCCCGCATTCACCTGCGAAGTACGCGCGCGCCTCAGCCAGAAGCTGCTCGAGGTGGTGCCACGCGGCCTCGAAAAATTCTTCTACACCACCTCCGGCACCGAGGCCAACGAAGCAGCGATCAAGATCGCGCGGCTCTACACCGGCAAGCACAAGATCTTGGCACGCTATACCTCGTACCATGGATCGACCGCAGGCTCGATCGCCGCGACCGGCGATCTGCGCCGCTGGTTTGTGGAACCGACGGGAAAAATCCCGGGCGTCATCTTCGGCCCCGAATGCCACTGCTACCGCTGCCCGATCCAGCATACCTACCCCGCCTGCGGTCTCGCCTGCGTCGACTACCTCGTGCACATGATCGATCAGGAGGAGAACGTCGCGGCAGTTTTGGTGGAGCCGATCGTCGGCACCAACGGCGTGCTGGTGCCCCCCGCGGACTATTTTCCCAAGCTGGCGGCGGCGGCGAAAAAGCGGGGCGTGCTGCTGATCGCGGACGAAGTGATGTCGGGCTGGGGGCGCACCGGACGCTGGTTTGCGGTCGACCACTGGGGCGTCCTGCCCGATATCTTGACCACCGCCAAGGGCATCACTTCGGCGATGGCTCCCCTCGGTCTGGTGGCGACCACGCGTGCGATCGCCGACTTTTTCGAGGACCATTTCTTCGCCCATGGCCACACCTACGAGGCACATCCCTTGACCTTGGCGCCCGCGCTGGCAGCGATCGGCGAATACCGCCGCCTGAATCTAATCGAGCGGTCCGCGCAAATGGGCGAGCTCTTCGGCGGCAAACTGCGCGCGCTGGCCGCCCAGCATCCGTCGGTGGGTGAGGTCCGTGGCCTGGGGCTCTTCTGGGCGGTCGATCTGGTGAAGAACCGGGCCACCAAGACGCCGTTCAATACCCCCAAGGACAAGGTCGAGCGCAAACCGCTGGTGGTCGATCAGGTGATCGCGGCCATGATGGCGCACGGGGTATTCGTGATGGGCTGGGTAAGCCACCTGGTGCTAGCGCCGCCGCTGATCGTCACCGAGGCTGAGCTCGACGAGGCCATCGCCGCGCTCGATACCGCGCTCGCGATCGCCGACCAGCACGTGGCATGAAAAAGGAGCCGCCGTTTCACAATCCATTCGCCGATGCCAAAGAGAAGCTGGCCAAACTGGTGACACGGTCACCGTCACGGTCTCCGTCTCCGTCACCGACTCCGTCACCGACTCCGTCACCGACTCCGTCACCGACTCCGTCACCGACTCCGTCACCGACTCCGACTCCGACTCCGTCACCGTCTCCGTCTACCGACTCCGACGACCGACTCTTTTCCGAAGCCATGGCGGGCGTCGCGCCGATTGCGAGCGATCCCCGTGGACGCGTAGGCACGCCCGCCCCCAGCACACCCGACGCACGGCTCGTCAGCGGCGACGCCGAAAGCGACGCTCAGCTGGCCGATTTGATCGAGCAGCACACAGACCTCGAGCTGATCGATGGCGATTCGACACTCGCCGCAATCGCCCCCGGCCTCGACCGCCGTATCCTCAAGCGGCTGCGCAAAGGCGAATTCCCCGTCGAGAATCGGCTCGACCTCCACGGTTTGCGCAGCGAGGAGGCGCAGGACACGGTGAGGCGATTCATCAAGAGCTGCCGTGCCACCGGTCAGCGCTGCGTGCTCATCATCCACGGTCGCGGCCACCACTCGGACGGCGATCCGGTGCTCAAGCGTGAACTGGCGAACTCGCTGGTGCGTGGCCCCATCGCGCGCGCCGTGCTCGCCTTTACCACCGCCCTGCCAGTGGATGGTGGCGCCGGCGCGATTTACCTACTTCTGCGCCGCCAGTAGCCTACCCGGTCTTGGCGGGCAGCACGAGCACAGGCTGTTGCGAGTTTCGCACCACCGCTTCCGCGACTGAGCCGAGAACGCCGCGTCTGCCATGCGTTCCCACCACGATCAGGTCAGCGCCCACGTCGCCCGCCACTCGCACAATCGTTTCCGCGGGCCGCCCGGGACGAATTAGCAGCTCCAGCGCATCGAACTGGACCCCACACACCGTCGCAATCTGCTGCCGCAAGCGCTCGAACGCCGCTTCATTCTGCTGCTCGACGGCCGCGTTGATGTCGTTCAGAGCGTCCTCAAAAAACTCCGATGACCAGCTGCCCTTTTCCGGGGCCTTTTCAGTCACGTACAAGCACACCACCTGGGCTCCCTGCTCTTCGCCGAGCTGGATCGCCATGCGCAGGGCGGAAATCGAGACCTCCGACAGATCGCTGGCCGCAAGAATCTTCTGGAACATCGGTTCACCTCAGAAAGTGGTCGGCCGTACATTATCCTAGCGCCGCTCGCTCGGCTACTCCTCGTCGCTGCTCATCGATAGCTTGGCCAGCACGTTGAGATCCTCGAGCGTAGTGATATCGCCCTCGGCGTGGCCACAGGCAGCGATCTCTTTCAAAAGCCGCCGCATGATCTTGCCCGAGCGGGTCTTCGGCAAGGCATCGGAAAAGCGGATCTCATCCGGCCGGGCGATGGCACCGATCTCCTTGACCACGTGAGCCGCCAGCATCACTGCATCCCCGTCGGCGGGCGTACGTCCACCGCGCAGCGTGACAAACGCTACCAGCGCCTGCCCTTTTAGCTCATCGGGCCGCCCCACCACCGCCGCCTCGGCGACCCATGGGTGCGCCACCAGCGCGCTCTCCACCTCAGCCGTCCCCAGTCGATGGCCCGCCACATTGATCACATCGTCGACGCGGCCCATCACCCAGAAGTAGCCATCGCCGTCGCAGCGCGCCCCATCGCCGGTGAAGTAGACGCCCTTGATTTCGCCGAAGTAGCTCTTCTCGAAGCGCGCCGGGTCGCCCCACACGGTGCGCAAGAGCGATGGCCACGGCCGCTTGACCACGAGATAGCCGCCTTCGTTGGCAACGCAGGGCGTGCCATCACGCCTCACCACCTCCGGGTGGATCCCCGGCAGCGGCCGGGTGCAGGAGCCGGGCTTTTGTGGCGTCGCACCCGGCAGTGGGGCGATCAAGATGCCACCCGTCTCCGTCTGCCACCAGGTGTCGACGATCGGGCAGTGCTCCTTGCCGATGGTGCGCCGGTACCACATCCAGGCCTCGGGATTGATCGGCTCCCCGACGGTGCCGAGGAGGCGCAGACTCGCGAGCGAGCAACGGGCGGGCCACTGGTCGCCCCAACGCATGAAGGCCCGGATGGCGGTCGGCGCGGTGTAGAAGACCGTGACTCCAAGACGATCGATGATGCGCCACAGACGGTCCGGTTCGGGCGTATCGGGCGCGCCCTCGTACATCACCGTCGTGGCCCCGTTGGCGAGCGGGCCATAAATGACATAGGAGTGTCCCGTCACCCAGCCGATATCGGCGGTGCAAAAGAAGGTATCCTCATCGCGCAGATCGAACACCAGCTGGGTCGAGTAGGCGACATGCGTCAGGTAGCCGCCGGTCGAATGGACCACGCCCTTGGGTTTACCGGTCGTGCCCGAGGTGTAGAGGATGAAGAGCGGATGCTCGCTGTCGACAGCGACGGGAGCAAAACTCGACGATTGCCTAGCCACCAGATCGTGCCACCAGAGGTCGCGCCCTTCGCTCATCGCCACCGCCTCGCCGGTGCGGCGAACCACCAGCACCTTTTTCACCGTCGGGGAACCGCCCTTCTCGCGCAGCGCCTCGTCGACCGCCTGCTTGAGCGGCACCACCTTGCCACGCCGATAGCCGCCGTCGGCGGTAATCACGCAGACCGCCCCCGCGTCGTTCATGCGGTCGCGCAGGGCGTCCGCGGAAAAGCCGCCGAACACCACCGAATGGGTCGCGCCGAGGCGCGCGCACGCCAGCACCGCGATCGCCAGCTCCGGCACCATCGGCAAATAGATGCCGACCCGATCGCCGGTCTTGACCCCTAGTGCCGCCAGCGCGTTGGCCGCGCGGCACACTTCGCGGTGCAGCTCATGATAGGTGAGTGTGCGCGCGTCGCCCGGCTCCCCTTCCCAAATCAGTGCCGCCTTATTGCGCCGCCAGGTCGATAAGTGTCGATCGAGACAGCTCACCGTCGCATTCAGCCGACCGCCGACGAACCAGCGCGGCCCCGGGGGGAAATCGCCCTCACACACCGCATCCCACGGGCGCTCCCAGGCCAGCTCGCCTGCCCGCTCCGCCCAAAACTCGTCGGGATTCTGACTCGCACGTGCATAGAGCGCCTCGTATTCCGCCAGCGAACGCACCCGCGCCCGCGCCGCAAAGGCTGGATCTGCGGCAAAGCTCCGCCCCTCGCTCTGAACCGATTCGATGCTCTTTTCCATGGCCCGGGAAACTAGCGGCTCGAGGGAGCAAGTGCAACCGTGCCCCAGATCAGCCGAGTAGCTCCACGGATCCAGTGCGACCGATCGTGAGTGAGGATATACTCCGTCCGTGAGAATTCGAGCTCTTCTCGCGCTCGTCCTAGGAGCATGCAGTTCGAGCACGCTGCCGAGTCCTACCGATTCGGCCGTGCCAGAGGACGCTGCTATCCCCATCGATGCCGCCCTCCCCAAACCTCTCCATGTATTGTTCCTTGGCAACAGTTACACCTACGTGAACGATCTACCTGGCCAAGTACGCGCGCTCGTCGTCTCGACAACGACACCGCCCGAGATCACCGTCGACTCGGTGACTGTAGGGGGTGCAACGCTGTGGCAGCTTTACAAGGAGAGCGACGCCGTAACGAGGATACGTCTGGGCGGCTGGACCCATGTGGTCATTCAAGGGCAGAGCACCGAGGCAGTTTGGCCGATTAGCAACCCGAGCGGATTTTATGAGTATGCGAAGCGCTTGGGCGATGAGGCGAACAAAGTGGGCGCCATGCCCGTTTACTACGAGACTTGGGCCCGGCGCGAGGACGACTGGATCTACCAAAGCTCGGAGTTGACGCCCAAGACAATGCAGGCCGAGTTACGAAGTGCCTACCAAAAGGCGGCCCAAAGCGCGGTCGGGGTAGTGGCACCCGTTGGCGACGCCTGGGAACTGGCGCTCGCAGAGCCCAAGCCCCCCAACCTCTTTGCTAGCGATGGCAGCCACCCCAGCTCCCGCGGAACCTACCTCGCCGGCTGCGTCTTCTTCCGGGTGCTGATGCACAGAAGCGTGGCGGGAGTGGGCGGCTACCCACCAGATATATCGGCCGCTGACGCAGCCCAGCTGCAAGGGATCGCGGATCGTCTTCCGATGCCAGAGTTTCCGGCGCGGTGAGCTGCCCCGAAGTCAACCCGTCCCCATTTGTTTTTCCGCCCCCCATGCGCTAACATGGGGATCCCTTCTGCTTATTTAACTATCTAAGGAGTGGGCGCATGAAGATCCGTCGCTGCACAGAGTTCTCAGCGGTGGCCGCGCTGATACTGCTGGGCGCCTGTGGCCGCACGCTCTTCGACCGCTCGTGTAGCACCGACATCGACTGTCCCTCCGGCACGGTCTGCCAGGACAACCTCTGCGCGCCCCCCACCCCCGAAGGCTGCCATCCCCCCTGTGCCAAGAACCAGCTCTGCGTCGGTAACCAGTGCTTGCCAGTGACCCAGATGTGCGACGACGGCAAGTGCCCGCCGGGGGAAATCTGCGTGAGCGGTAGCTGCGTGGCACAAGACTGCTCCAACGGCAAGAGCTGCCCCCCTGGATCCTCCTGCCAAGGCCACCTCTGCGTCCCCGATGGCCAGTGCGGCGCCTGCCCGCCTGGAACCACCTGCATCCAGGGGCAGTGCCTCCCGATCGACTGCTCGAACGGCGGGAGCTGCCCGCCCAACTCCACCTGCCAGCAGGGCAAGTGTGTGCCCAACCCGACCGGCTGCGGCAACGGCGCCCCCTGCCCCATGCCGCTTCAGTGCATCAATGGGCAGTGCTGCGGCCCCAACGGCCAGTTCTGCATCCCGCCCCCGAGCGGCTGCGGCCCCAACGGCGCCATCTGCCCCCCCTACACCGTCTGCATCGCCGGCAACTGTTGCCTCCCCCAGGGGCAATGCTTCCCGCCGATCAGCCAGTGCGGGATGGGCAAGATGTGCCCGCCCGGATCCACCTGCATGTTCGGCTTCTGCATCCCGAATGGTGGCGGCGGCATGTGTAAGTTCGACAAGGAGTGCGGCGCCAACATGCGCTGCCTGTTCGGCTACTGCGTCCCTACCGGCCCCGGCGGTTGCAAGAGCAACGCCGACTGTCCACCCAATAGCCTCTGCCAAAACGGTAGCTGCGTTTCACTGCCGCCCCCGCCCCAGTGCAAAATGGACAGCGATTGCAAAAAGGGCCAGGTCTGTGTCTTCGGCCAATGTGTGCAGGCGCCGCCGCCGCAATGCAAGATGGACAGCGACTGCAAAAAGGGCGAGGTCTGCCTCAATGGTCAATGCATCCCCGGGTCAGTGGGCTGTCAGAGCGACCTCGACTGTCCGCCCAACAACGTTTGCAAGAACGGGGTCTGCTACTCCGTCCCACCGCCGCCCCAGTGCAAAATGGATAGCGACTGCCCGCCCAACAATGTTTGTAAGAACGGGGTCTGCTACTCCGTTCCACCACCGCCCCAGTGCATCAACGACAGCGATTGCCAAAAGAAGGGCGAACAGTGCCTGTTTGGCAAGTGCGTGCCGGTGAACTGGAAGTGCCTGAAGGACGCCGACTGCGCTAAAGGCGAACTTTGCCTCAACGGCATGTGCGTAGTTCAGCCCAATGGCTGCAAAGGCAACCAGGACTGCCCGAAGGGCCAGGTGTGCCAGAACGGCCAGTGCGTCGTCCCGCCGCCCGGCCAGTGCGCTAAGGACGCGGACTGCCCCTCAGGTGAGATTTGCCAAAACGGTTTTTGCATCTTCCCGATGTCGATGATGTGTCAGAAGGACGCGGACTGCCCGCCCGGCGAACAGTGCCAAGCGGGCGCCTGCGTACCCAAGCAGGGGGGCTGCACCAAGGATTCGCAGTGCCCGTCGGGAACCCACTGCGACCTCTTCACCTCGGCGTGCGTCGCCAACGTCGCTTGCAGCAAGGACCAGGACTGCCCGTTTGGCCAGGCCTGCATCAACCACCTCTGCTCGCCGGTGCAGATCGGCTGCAACGGCAAGAACTGCCCGCCCAACACCTACTGCCTCAATAACTTCATCTGCGTGCCGAAACCCGATTGCGCGGTGGACAAGGACTGCCCGATGTACTACCGCTGTGACAATGGCTTTTGCCAGCCCTTCGTCTGCAATTCTAACAGCGACTGCGACTACAACTGGACCTGCATCGCCCACACCTGCTATCCGCCCTGGTACTGCGCCACCGATGCGATGTGCCCGAAGCCGCTCAAGTGCATTACGCACCAGTGCAGCAATCCCGGCGGCTGCCAAAAAGACGCGGACTGCCCGAACAGCCAGATCTGCCTCTACGGCACCTGCCAGTTTCCGCCGCCGAAGAGCTGCAAGCTCGACAACGACTGCCCGCTCAACCACAAATGCCAGTTCGGAAAATGCGTGCCCACCGTGCCGTGTAAGCTCAACAAGGACTGCCCATCGGGTCAGCTGTGCATCAATGGCTTCTGCAACGCGGGCACCCAATGCCTAGGCGACGGCGACTGCCCGAATGGTCAGAAGTGCTCGCAAGGCCAGTGCATTTGATGGTCTCTCTCCGTCGACTTTGATATTCTCCCGGCATGTTTGATTCCGACCGCCCTCTCCGCCGCGCGGCACTTTCCCTGTTTCTGCTGACACCCCTCGTTGCCGAGGCCCAGCTCGACGACCCGGGCCTGGAGCTGAGCTCTCCGCCGGTGACTCCTGCGCCTACGCCGCCGACGAGGACGCCGACGCTTGCGCCGACGCCGACGCGAACCCCTTTGCCCCCGCCGCCCGTGATCACGAGCGCCCCTCCCCGGGTCCATGAGGAAAAAAAGGAGGAGTCGAGCTTCACGCCGGATACCCAGCTCAGCGACGATGAATGGGAACTTCGCCTCGCGGCTCCCTCCCTCAACGGCGCCGTGGGTCTCCTCCACCTGCAGACCGCCGAAGTGGGCCAGCCGCTGCACTTCCGCGTCGGCTCGCACCTGCAGGGCTTTTCGCAGGACTGCTTCCTCATCGGTCCCGCCGCCGGCCAGCCCTG
Organism: Myxococcales bacterium; assembly: GCA_023248875.1. Taxonomy (GTDB): domain Bacteria; phylum Myxococcota_A; class Polyangia; order Palsa-1104; family SHYY01; genus JAHFDT01. The sequence continues at coordinate 13,153 of JAHFDT010000025.1, forward strand.
CACCTCGACCGATGCCATGGGGCGCAAGATCACCACCGAAACCAACGCCCGCTTCCTCGGCGATTTCATCCTCGCCCTCACCGGCCCCGATGTACTGGTGCTGCGCAACCTCGAGCTCTACCTCACGCTGTCCAACTCCTCGAATGAGAATGCGCGCAAGGACGACAATCGCACCGACCCGAAGGTGATCCTCTCCCTCGGCGACCTAGCGATGGGGATCAAAGGCGCCGGTGAGCTGGCACGCGGCTTTTCGCTGGGCGGCAATTTCGGCGTGCGTTTTTTCAATTCGATCAGCGACGTTCTCGCCAATTTTTCCGCCACCAACATCGATTTCAATCTGCTGGCCATGGTCGATGTGCGCAAGTTCGCTCCCTCGGTGCCGCTGCGCTTCCACTGGTCGAGCGGCTTCCTCATCGACCGGTCGCTCAACCTGTTGCCTGCGACGCAGTGCGCCTCATCGACCGGCAACGACGCCTGCATCCGCTCACGGGTGGTGGAGACGTTTGCCTATGGCATCGGCACCACGCGCTTTCGCCTCGGCATTGGCCTCGAAGCACCGTTTCGCGCGCACGTCCCCTGGGGCATCTTCGGCATCGCGCCCTTCCTCGAGTACCAGCTCGCGCGCGCCTTTGGCGATGGTGACAAGACCGTCGAAGGAGCGCTCACCGCCGACCGCCAGGCCTGCCTTGCCCACGGCGGCACAGGCTGCATCGCGCCCGATCGTATCGTCAACCAGAACATCCAATCGCTGGCCATCGGCGTGCGGCTGCGGCCGATCGCCCGCCTCGTGCTCGATGCTGCGCTGGACTTCGGGCTGCAGAGCCCCGGCTTCCAATATGGCGCGCCGCTGCCCGGCTGGAATTTCATCTTCGGCGCGGCCTACACCTACGACCCGGCCGGTTCGGGCACGAAAGTGGTCACGCGCACCATCACTCGCACCTACGAGCTGCCCCTCGAGGGCAAGGTCCACGGTGTGGTGCGTGATGCCAAAACCCGCCAAGGGATCGCTGGCGCCATCGTCCGCTACCCGGGTATGATGTTCTCGTCTCAGGCCACCGGCGAGGATGGCAGCTTCACGAGCTACGGACTTCCACCTGGCACGATCTCCGTCGAAGTGGCGCGAGAGGGCTATGAAGCGGTCAGCTCCACCGCGCAGATCGAAGCCTCGGCCGACGGCCGGCTGGAGGTACTGCTCAAGGCCAGGCCGACCGCGCCCGACCGCAAGATCCGTCTCAAGCTCACCGATGACAGGGGCACCCTCTTGCGCGGCGGTAGCGTGCGCTTCGTCGGAGCCACGACTGTCGAGGCCACCGCCGGCAGCGATGGCTTCTCGGCCCAGCTCGCGGGCGGCGACTACGCAGTTTCCGTCGACGTGCCCGGCTATCTGTCGCGCGAGAAGCAGGTCACTGTCGCGGCTTCGGGCGACCAGACCTTCGACCTGGCGCTGCATCGACGGCCGGCGACATCGCACGTCGTACTGGGAGCGAATGCCATCACACTGAAGGGCGCGCTGCACTTTGCCAACAATGGCGCGGCACTGCTGGCCGACGCGCATCCGCTGCTCGACGAGCTGGTCGACCTACTGGCCAAGAATGGCGACCTGCGTCGTATCTCCATCGAGGGCCATCTCGACAACAAGGGTGGTGCCGACCGTGCGCTCAAGCTATCGCGCGACCGCGCCCAGGCGGTGGTCGACTACCTCGTCAAGCAGGGCGTCGCGGCGTCGCGCCTCACGGCCGTGGGCTTTGGCTCACAGCGGCCGCTCGTGCCCAATCTCACGCCCGCCAACCGCGCCAAGAACCGGCGCATCGAGTTCAAGATCGTCGACCGCTCAAGCAGCTTTGTTCGATAGTTTGAATTCCTCGGTCATCTCGCCGAGGTGCCCCCCGACCCGTCCGAGTGCCGCGAGAAAGCTGGCCTCCGCGTAGCCGAGATCGTGGCGTTCGCAAAAAGCCCGCACCGCTGGGCGCATATCGCGCAGCCGATAGTGCGCCACCCGCGGAAACAGATGGTGCTCGATCTGCGAGTTGAGGCCGCCAAAATAAAAATCGAAGAGACGCGGGTTGGTGATATTGCGGCTGGTGGTCACCTGCTGCTCGAGGTAGCTCAGCTGCTGCCCCGGCACAAGACGCCGCATACCGATGTGGTTGGGGATAAAAACCGAGGCGGTGGCCAGCGACGAAAGGCACGACACCGCGAGATAGGCAATGAGCGTCGGTGCCCAGCCCAAGAAGAGTCCCGGCAGCACAATCAAGAGGAGGTAGTGCAACGGAATAAAAAACCGATCGATCCGCGTCACCTTCGGCTGCTGAAAGAGATCGCGCAGCCCGTCGTAGCGCAGCGCTACCCAATAAAATGAAGCCAACGGCCAAAAGGCCCATTTTTGAATCCGCAAAAAGAAACGTCCCAGCCTGCTATGCCACGAGTCGGAGCCCGGGTAGACGGAGAAGAGCACGCCGAAGTGCATATCGGGATCGCTCTCCTGCTCCTGGCAGTGCACATGGTGCTGGTTGTGCCGCGGCCGCCAGTAGCCGAAGCTCATCCCGCACAGCGCCGACATACCGATCTGCCCCCACAGCTCGTTCACCCAGGCGCGCCGTGAGAGCGCCCCATGGCCAGCGTCGTGTCCGACGAATCCCATCGTGAGCATCGCCATGGCGGCGATCGGCAGCAGCACCCACCAGGCCGCACTGAACCGAGGAGCCAAAATGAGCGCCAGATAGGCGCACCCCAAGGTGGGGATCCAGAAGAGCAGCTTCCAGCTCCACAGCCAACTGGGAGCGAAAAAGCCCTTCTCTTCTAGGTCGAGGTGAAGCTCCCGCAGGAGCTGGGAGTGGTCGGTTTCGTCAACTTCTCTTCGGGCCACAGCGTTCATGCCGGCGACGATAGCACACGCGCCCAACAGGCCATTGAATGATCAGCAGATTAACTGACGTCAACCGATTTTCCGACTGCGGATTCGCTGACAACTAGACCGCTTTCAGGTTGAAATGAGCGAGCGAGGCGACCGATCCCTTCGGCGCTGCTGCGTTGCTCCTCCTTGGATTACTGCTAGTCGTCCTGCGTCGTCGCTCCTTGCTTCGCCTCGGGTTAGGTCGCCTCGCTCGCTCATTTCAACCTGAAAGCGGTCTACTGAATCGTCACCGGTTTTTTGGCCGCCTGGGCCGCCCAGCGAAAGTGATCGATCAGCACCGAGGAGTCGTAGAAGTGATCCCGCTCGTCGAAAATGATGAAGCGCAGTGTCGCCGTTTCGCCCGGGACGACCGGTGCCGTGGTCGTGAGCCAACCCGTGCCGCCGCCGATCGGCCGGGTGAAGTCGTCCGGATCTTTTTCGTCATACCCCGTGCCCTGCAGCTCGGTGACAGACTTGGCGCACACATTCTTGACCGCCCCTTGGCACACCAGCGCAGTTTGGCAGACGGCGAAAAAACCGGCGTTGACGGTGATCGGATTGCCCTTCGCGTCGAACGAAACATTGCCTTTGAATGCCTGGGAATCGAGCAGCGCCAAAAACTTATCGTTGTAGGCGGTGTCGACATATTCGGGGTATTCCGCGGATACAAACAGAAAGTCGAACGAAAAGGAGTTCACGTTGGTCGGCACCTTCAGCGTCAGCGTCAGCTCGGTATAGTCGTGGACAAACTGCTCGTCGGGCCCCTGATAACAAACGTTACTATTGGGCATGGGTGCCGGATTGACACTACTGTGGACATACTCCGTCCCCTTCTGCGGCAAAACGAAGCCGAGATCGCTCTTGTCGAGCGCCTTGCCCGTCGACAGCAGGATGAAGTTCTGGCCCGCTTGGGGATGGTAGCTCTTGCCATAGGCGGTGCGGATCGAGCGCGCCTGGCTCGCACCATCGCTATTCCAGGCCGCGTTCATCAGCCCGGGCGGACAGAGTTCGATCGCCTTACCGAACGAGGCAGCGCTACCGTCCAGCGCACTATCGCAGGGCAAGATCGGCTCGTCCTGCTGGCCGTCGCAGTTGTTGTCGACCGAATCCCCCGGGACTTCCAGCGCCGCGGGATTGACCTGCGGATCGCTGTCGTCGCAATCGCCGCCCGGTAGCTGGCCGCCGTCGAGCACCGCGTAGCCATCTTTATCATCGTCGCAGATATCGTCGACGATGCCATTGCAGTTGTGGTCCTTGCCGTCGCACTTCTCCTTTGCTCCCGGATAGGTCGAATCGTCGAAATCGTTGCAATCCCCCTGGGCAGGCGTGAAGGTATCGCCGTCCATGTCGGAGCTCGCGACCGTAGCCCCATCCTGCTGGGGATCCGAGCTGCCGCCGGTCCGTGGACCGCAGCTGAGGAGGAGGGCCGCACACAGCCACCCGCGGACGGACATGGCGGTGAGTTTACCATAGGCGACCCAACCGCCTTTCAATCGTATCACAACCAATGATCCGACAATGACAATACACTACATTGCCATACGAGAACCCCATTGACGAGCCTGCCCTCGATCGGCTATCAAGCTCCTCCATGCGCATCTACTTCGTGGGAGCCCACGCTACCGGCAAGACCACCATGACCCGCTACGTCAGCCGTAAATGGGGCCTGCCGATGATCACCGAGGTAGCCCGCGCCATCCTGGCCGAGATGGAGACCACGCTCAACGCCCTCCGCACCGACATGGATCTCGTCGCCGAATACCAGCGCCGGGTCTTCGAGCGCCAGGTTCAGGTCGAGCACATGGAGCCGCGCGGCTTCGTCTCCGACCGCGCCTTCGATAACCTCGCCTATGCGGCGGAGCACACCACCATCGTCGCCGACCTCATCAACAGCGACGCCTTCCGCGACTACATGCGCTGGGTCGCCGAAGGCGTGGTCTTCTTCGTCCGCCCGCAGCGCGACCTCCTCAAAGAGGATGGCGTCCGCGCCGAGGTCACCTGGGACTCGGTCTTACGCATCGATGGCATGATCAAGCTGATGTTGGAGCAGCACCGCATCCCCTATCTCCCCATCGATGCGGCCTCGATGCAGGAGCGGGTCCGCTGCGTCGAGTTCACCTTCCAGCGCCTGCCCGGGCTCCAGCGCACCTTCCAGCCGGCCGAACCGAGCATCAAGGTTGTGACCCTGGCTCACTAGTGCCCCGGAAACGAGATTCATGACATATTTCCAAATCCAAGGTTCGCAGTTCGGGGCACTAGCCATTGAGGGGAGGCGTGCCGCCTCCCTCGACGAGCAAAGCTCGTCGAGCCTCCCTCCTGCTCACGGCCGGACTGCCGGCCGACGGCGCCTTTGGCGCCTCGAAAAGAATGTAAGAAATCACGGTTCCAGGCTCAAGATACAAGGCTGTTGATAAACTCGGTTTGGCCCATTTTCTCGATCCTCATTGAGTGCCGCCTGCTAGTCGATTTAACGGGGCGTAGGCCCCAAATCTATATGTTTAGCGGGGCAAGCCCCGGCCCCGCTCCGTCGGTAAAGCCAGGCCCCAAATCTATTGTTTAGCGGGGCAAGCCCCGGCCCCGCTCCGTCGGTAAAGCCAGACCCCAAATCTATTGTTTAGCGGGGCAAGCCCCGGGAGCCTCACCCCTGCTTACGCGGCGACTCCATCCCCACTGCCTCGGCCGCGGACGGCCTTGGACCGGGGGACCCCGCGGGCCCAGCCCCTCTGCCTCGGTCGCGGACGACCTCGGACCGGGGGACCCCGTGCGGGCCTGAAAAGCGACTTTATCAACAGCTAGCTCACTGAACCATCGGCCGCCCTCGAGCAACTTACCGTGCGTCAATTCCATGTCGATGGCCCGGTCAAAGAGCCGTCGTTTGGCAATGCTACCTACTGATTTTTCGGCGTAAATCCTGGGTTAGAGCGCCGGCCGCCAACTTGCAGCTTAGCTCCTACTCATGGGGTACCGGTTTACAGCGCGCTTCAGTTGCCTTGAGCGCGAGCGCCCCCGCAGCGACCCGAGGGAGCGTACGTGGTGGGTACGTAACCGAGGGGAGCGAGGAGGTAAGCCGCGATTCAACGCAACTGAAGCGCGCTGTATACTCGCGGGTCTGCTGCTTGGCTGCACCGCTGCCCCGGAGGGGGAGACGAGCCCCCCAGGCCGCCCCGACAGCCCCACGGGCGGGCTGCAGATCGAAGTGGTCGGACCGATGGGGAATTTGACCAGAGCCACGGTGGCCGATTCGGTCGATCTCGAGGGGCTACTCGTGGGAGGCGACGCGACCTCCGTCACCTGGAGCACACGCAACGGAGCTAGCGGAACGGCGGATGGCCTCGGTAGCTGGCGGGCCCACAAGATCCCGCTCGTGCCGGGCGACAACCATATCACGGTCATCGCCCAAGCGGGCCCGCATGCGGCCCGCACCGAAATCGAGATCCACCGCAACTCATTTCTCCTGCCGGCGGGAGCGGCAGCGCTCTACCCGTACGCGGGCTTCATTGGCGAGCCCACCGAAATCCGCGTCGCCCTGCCGATCCAGACCCACGCCGATCTCGATCCCACGACGCTGCGCCTGACCAAGCGCAACGACTCCACCGGCGACTACGAGAAGGTCTGGCCACTCAGCGACGATGGCGATCTGAACAAGGGGGATGAGATGGCGGGGGACGGCGTCTACAGCGCCCGCTTCCTGCTCACCAAACAGAAGGAGGGCTACGCGAGCTATTGGATTGCCGCCGAGTCGAAGAGCACCCAGAAGACCGAAGTCGCCTGGGCGGGGCAAGTTCAGTTCGTCTCCCATCTCACGCAGGCCGACTACGACCGAGCGATTGCCTCGGTGAACCAGCTGCAGTCGGTTTTCGATGCCCACAAGAAAAAAGAGGGGATCGAGGGCGCCGTCAAGGCGGTACTGGCCGCCGCGGCGAGCGATGCCAACGTGCTGGAGTCGGGAGCCGCCGAGGGCGGCTACGGCGCCTGGTTCTACCTTCGCGGCGGACTGCTCGGCGCCGCGATGTGGAGCCCCGACGGGATGCGCGGAAACTCGGTCAGCAACGGCACCGTCTTCGCCGCCGCGGGCTACCAGAGCCAAATTGCATCGACCGATGAAGCTCCGGCCATCGCCGACCTGTTCAAACAGTCGCAGTGCCCCGACTACGATGTCGACGGGGTCTTTCTCAACCTCGAGCTGACCCTCAATCGGCTGCGCACGATCACGAAATATGGGGTGATCGTGCTGACGACGCACGGCTCGACCTTTTTCCGTACGCTCAGCGATGGGGTCATCTCGGCGCTTGGACTCGCGAGTCCCCGGGCCCAAGAGCTCCTCCTGACGGGCGAAGAGGCCACCGTGAAGACCCTCAAGAAGCACGAACTCGGCCTCAAGACCGGGCAGCTGGTGTTGAGCCCCAGCGACCACAGCGGTGCCGGACAGCTCATGATCAGCGCGAAGTTCATCGAAGCCCTGCCCGGCACCTTCCCGGGAAGTCTGGTCTACCTCGGCGCTTGCCGCAGCTTCTCGAGCGGCAACCTGGCCATCGCTTTCCTCAAGAAGGGCGCGCGCGCTTTTCTCGGCTACTCGGACTATGTCCAAAGCGATGTCGCTTTTCAGACCGGCAAGAAGTTCTTCCAGTGCATGGTCAAGGAGCGTCGCACCGATCAGTCGGCCCACACTGTCGGTGATTGCCTCACCGGACTGTCCACTCCGCTGCGGATGGCGGGTGAGCGCGACCTCACGGTGGCAGAGGTGAGCGGCCTGCGCAACGGCGGCTTCGAATCCGTTTCTCCCTCGTTGGCCGGTAGTGGCGTCGGCGATAGCTGGATCGGCGAAGGTGATTCCCACACGCGCCAATCGGTAGGGGGCTACCATCCGACCTCCGGAAACTGGATGGGCATGATCTCGACCGGCATCGGCTACGCGACGACTCCCGGCGCACTCCGCCAGAACTTCTGCGTCCCCGCGAATACCCACACGCTCAGCTACGATTGGAACTTCATTTCGGCCGAATTCTTGTCCTACTGCAAGGACAAGAACTATCAGGACCGCTTCACCGCGACACTACAGGTCCGGGGCGAAAAGGAGCCCCACACGATCCAGTCGATCGCAGTGGCCGATCTCTGCGACAAGGTGGTCAAGTCCCTCTATAACATCCCACAGACCGGTGACCTCGACGGAACCTGGGCCAGTGGTTGGCAACATTTCGCGGGCGCCGACCTTTCGAAGTTTGTCGGCAAGGCGGTGACACTGCGGTTCGAAGTCAGCGACCGCGGCGACAACCTCTACAATACCGCCGTGCTCCTCGACGGCGTTTCACTGCAGTAGTACATTCTCTCGGTGAGCGGCCTCAGCTTTGTCACTCTGCTGGCGTACGACTACGAATACGCATTCAACGCCATTGCCTCCTACTACCCGATCGCCGACGAGATCCTGCTCGGCCTCGATCGCGACCGGCTCACCTGGTCACGCCGACCCTTTGGCCTCGACCGGGAGAAGCTCGATACCTTTCTGCGAGGCATCGATACGGCCAAAAAGATCCGAATCGTCGAAGGCGATTTTCACTCCGCCGCCACGCCGATGGAAAATGATACTGCCGAGCGCAACGCGCTCTCGCACGAGTGCCGTCCCGGCAACTGGGTGGTGCAGATCGATTCCGACGAGATCTTGATGAATCCCGAGGAGTTTCGCACCTGGCTGCTCGCCCAGCCCACCGGCATCTGCGCCACTGCTATCTGGGTGACCGTCTTCAAGGTGTTTGGACGGCAGGCCCTCGTGATCGTACCCCCCAGCGAACGGGCACCCGTCGCAACCATGGCGCGCGGCCAGTACCTTCTCGCGCGCGAAACCCGCGAACCGCACGTCGAGTCGCCGCTCGATCTCATGCACCTATCGTGGGGGCGTACTGACGAAGAGCTGCGGACCAAGCTCGACAACTGGGGCCATGCGACCGATTTCGACATCGAGCGTTACTTCCAGTTCTGGCGATCGGTGACGCTCGACAACTACCCGCAGTTTGAGAATTTTCATCCCCTGATGGGGCCGCTTTGGCCGCGCCTCCAGCTCATTGAACTGTAGCGCGGCGTCGGAGGCGGAAGGCGGCTGCCAGACCCAAGAGCAGCACCAGCATGCCTCGGCCGGGAGGGCGTCCGCCGGGAGCGATCTGGCAGCCCTCTTGCGGAACCGGTTCGCCCGCGGCATCGGCTCCGACGGCAGCATCCCCTACGGCGCCAACGACCGCACTGTCCACACCGCCTACGAGCGCATCGACGCCCCCATCCATTGCGCCACCGCTGGCAAAACTCTGTAGCTCTGTGAGCGAGCCGTTGAACTTGTTAAGGTCGACCTGGCTGCTGATGCCGGGCACCGTACCCTTGCTGGTATGCTGCCAGAAGGCCCAATCGGACCAGGGGGGCGCGGGAATGTCGGGACAGTTCACGAGCCGGCTTGAAACCCAGAGCGTATACGGGCCGAAGCCGGCGGGATTGTTTAGCTCCTGCGAAAACACTCGAACCGAGGTGTAAACAATAGGGGTTCGCCCGGTCTTGGTCGCGACCCGGTCGAGAAACTGAAGGGCGCGCTGGGAGGCCACTTGGCCGCTGAGACCATCGGTGCTCTCCAAGTCGAGGGTCGGTGGCAAATCGCCAAGCTGAGAGCTGCCGAGGACCTTCAAGAAATGGTCCGCCTGTGCGATGGGATCGACCGCTGCGCGGAAAAAATGGTAAGCGCCCCGGATGATCCCGTGCTGCTTGCTGCCCGCCCAATTGGTGGCGAAGGCAGGGTCGATGAAATCGCTCTTCTCGGTGGCCTTGATGACGGTGAATCTTACGCCGCTGGCAGCGACGGACGCCCAATCGATGGTGTCATCCCAATGAGACACATCGATGCCCGAAGAGACGTCGCCCTTCGGGCAAACTTTCTGCTCCTGCTCGAGCCAGCCCCCCTCCGGCCCTCCGCAGCTGGAACAGAGCACGAGGATGAGCGCTATTAACCACATGCGGAGGGTCCTTCCGTCAGGCGGTAGTTGGTGAGCACATTCGGCACCAGCGAAAACTCGCTGTGCTGCTCGAGCAGTTTGCCGTTGGCGTCGGAGATTTCGACCCGCGACATCACCACCACCTGCACCGGCCCCGTCGCTGGTTTGCAGGCTGCGATGTACCCGACCACTTTCGCGCCGGTATCAAAATCGAAAGTAACTCGATGGCTGATCATATTTCGCAATTTGCCGTAGTCGGGCATGGCATGCAGTATAGCAGCACCTGGATGGGTAGCGCACTGGAGCTCGTTCTTCTGCGGCACGGCGAATCGGAGGGCAACCGCGACCGCCGCTTTGGCGGCCATGGCCCCGCACGCCTGACCGAGAGGGGGCAGCGCCAAGCCGATGCGGCAGCGCGCGCCATCTGGAGCACCTGGCCGCCCGGCGTAATCTATTCGAGCGATCTACCGCGCGCTCTCGAGACCGCGGCGCCGCTCGCTACCCTGTCGGGGCTGACTCTCCACTCGAGTCCAGCACTGCGCGAACGTTCGGTCGGAGAGCTCACCGGGCGCAGCTTCGAAGAGGTGCAGGCCGAGCGCCCTGAGGTTTGGGAAGCGCTGCTCAAGCGTGATCCCGACTGGTGTCCGCCCGGTGGCGAATCCCACCGCATGTGTACCGAACGAATCGAACGCTTTCTCAGCGAGCTCTTCGTGCACCAGCCGACTGGACGGGTCGTGCTGGTGTCGCATGGCGTAGCTATCGATCTGATGCTGCGCTACTTCTTGGGCGTCTCCGCTTCGTCGCTCGAGCGTTTTCTCTTTCACGTCGATAACGCCTCGATCTCGCGCGTCGTACGCCACCCGGGCGGTCTGCACCGCATCGTGGTGATCAACGACACCGCGCACCTCGCCGTCTCCGCCTGACCGGAAGCAGCATCGGTGACGGAGCACCACTGGAAAAGTCCGATTCCACCGTGTTATGAATACGGGCGCCAATGCCCGACATTTTCGACGCCGTCGAGAAGCACACGGCAGAACTCTCCTTCTCGATCCGGCAGCGTGCGATCAAGCGCGGCTGGGCTTGGAAGCCCTACTCCTTTACCGTCGCGCCCGACCGCAAGCGATCGGTGATCATCATCTGCACCTCGCTCGAACTTCCCTACATGCGCAGCGTCGCCTTCTTGCCGCGCAGCGATCCCGAAGAGGGCGGCAAGAGCTGGCAGGTCGATATCAAGCGTTCCGATGGTCGGATCATCGATACCTGGCGCAATGGCTTCACGCTCACTCCAATGGGCGGGAAGTTCGAATGGATGTATGGCGCCATCGCGCTTTCGAAGGAGTCGCTCGACCTCATCCTTGACGACCTGAGCCTCGGTTGAAGAGATGGTGGTTGCTGTGGGGCCTGGTCCTTGTCGTCCTCTTCAACCTCGGATCGAGTCGCCGCGACACCGCCAAAACGCTCAGCGAGTTTGCGCAACCGAGCTGGCACTGGAGCGCAGCCAGCCTGCTGCGCCTCGCGCGCGCCCATCTGTGCGATGACGAAAGCTCGCGCCTCTATCTCATCTATGCCGGAGCCGCGCTCGGCCGACCAGTGGACACGATCTATCTTCGCACCACGGAGCAGTGGCTCGAGATCTTCCTGCAGATCGCGGGCGGCGCGTCACCGAAGCTGCCTCCTGTAGCGCCGATCACTCGCCCCCTCGTTCCCTACCGCGACTACCTGGTTGAATACCCGCCCGGCTTTTTCCTCTGGGTGCTCCCGCCCGCCTGGTTGACCGACCATCCTCTGGGCTATGCGCTCATCTTCAGCCTCTGGATGGCCCTGCTGCTCTCCCTGGCCCTGATCCTCGCCCAGCGCATCGCGCTCCCGGTCTTCGGCTGTTCCCAATCGCTCCTGCCCGGGGCTCTCGCCGCGGTGCTCTGCCTCGGCACCGTTTGCACCCACCGCTACGATGCAGCGATCGCCCTCCTCCTTAGTGCGGCACTGCTCTTCTGCATCCAGGACCGCGGCCTTCTCTCGGGAGCCGCTCTCGGACTCGCAGTCGCGAGCAAGGGGGCCCCGCTCCTGGTGGCTCCCCTGTTCTTGCTCTATCTCATACGCCAGCAGCGCTATCGAACTCTGCGTTTCGCGCTGCTGGGAGGCCTCGTCACTTTCGGCCTGGTGGTATTCCCCTTCTATGCGCTGGCCGGCAGTCGGCTGGGGGACGCGGTGCGCTACCACACCCTGCGGCCGCTGCAGATCGAAAGCACCTGGGCGGCCCTCACTGGACTACTCGCTCCCCCAGGCGCAGTGCGCGTCGCCTTTACTTTCGGCGCCCGCAGTCTTCTCGGCCCCTTCGCCGAGCGCTTCGCACACGCCGCCACTCCCGCGATCCTCGTCGGGCTGGGCACCTGCTACGGGTTCGTTGGGCGCCGTCTATGGGCCGCCCGCGATTCCGCCGCGCAGCAGCGCTACCTCGTCTGTGGTGTCCTCGCTGCGCTCACGATCTTCATGGTCTTCGGCAAGGTCTTCAGCCCGCAGTACCTGGTGTGGATTCTCCCACTCGGCGTGCTCGTGTCGATCGCGCAGTCCCGAGCGGAGCGCGGGATTTTCCTGGCAGTGATCGCGCTCACTCAGTTGATCTATCCGATCGTCTACCGGCTCGCCGACTACCCGCTGTTTGCACTCGAGCCTTGGGCGCTCAGCCTCGTTCTGGTACGCAATCTCCTGCTCCTTCTCTGGGCGGTAAAGATCCTCGCCCGGGCGGGATATGCTACCGTCTCCGCTCCATGAACGGCGCAGACCTGGCCCTGGCACTGGCCCAATTGACGGCGCCCGACCGCGTCTCGACCACGCTCCCCGACCGTTCCGCCTACGCCCGCGATCTGTGGCCGCGCGGCCTTTTGGGTGTGCGTGCAGGGGAAGGCGCACCGCACGCACCCGATGCCGTGGTCTGGCCCGAGACGGTCGCCGAAGTCCAGGCGATCGTCCGCCTGGCCGCGGCAGAGCGCGTCGCCCTCGTCCCGTTTGGCGCCGGCTCCGGCGTATGCGGAGGCACGCTTCCCCTCCGCCGCGGTGTGGTGGTCGATCTCAAGCGCATGCGGCGCCTGGTCGCGCTGGATCGCGAACAGGGGACTGCGACCTTTGAAGCGGGCGTGCTCGGAGAGCATCTCGAGCACGAGCTCAACCGGCGGGGGTATACGCTCGGCCATTTTCCCTCTTCGATCATGTGCAGCACGCTGGGTGGTTGGCTCGCGGCCCGCTCGGCTGGCCAGTACTCATCGCGCTACGGAAAGATCGAAGACATGGTGCGTTCGCTCGAATTCGTGAGCGGTACGGGAGCGCGCTACGACACCTCGGGCTGGCACGGGTCGATCGACTGGAATCAGCTGCTGGTCGGCAGCGAGGGGACTCTCGGCATCATCACCCGTGCCGAACTCGCAATCCAACCAGCGCCCGAAGTGCGCCACCTGCGTGGCTTCGTCATGCCCCGTCTGGCGACCGGATGTGAAGCCCTCCGGCGCGTGATGCAGCGCGGCCTGCGCCCCTCGGTGCTGCGGCTCTACGATGAATTCGATACCCAGCTCGCGCGTCGCTCCTCGGTGCCCGATTCAGAGGGCGACGAAACCGCGCCACACGAAAGCCGTCTGGCGGCGGCCCTCGATCAGGCCTTTGCCCACCGGGCCATCGCCAAAATCAAGTCCTTGGCCCTCGGGATGGCGCTGCGACGACCCGCCCTCATCAATCTCGCGGTCGATTCGCTGCTTCCCAGAATCGCCGGGGGATGCCTCCTCATTGTCGGTACCGAAGGAGACCACCGTCTCGCGGACGCCGAGGCCAAGGCGATCTTCCGCGAACTGGAAGCGGCGGGAGGCCAAGATCTGGGCCCCGGCCCGGGCGAGCGCTGGCTCGCCCACCGCTATGACGTCAGCTTCAAACAGTCGCCGATCTTCGCGGCCGGCGGTTTTGCCGACACCATGGAAGTGGCGATCCGCTGGGACCGGTTGCTCGACCTCTACCATGCCGTGCGCGCGGCCGTCGCACCCTACGCCTTCATCATGGCCCACTTCTCCCACGCCTATCGGGACGGTTGCTCCATCTATTTCACCTTCGCCGGAGCCGCGCCCGATCCACGCAGCGCTCCGGGAGCCGTGGAGCGCCGCTATGACCAGACCTGGCGAGCCGCGCTGAGCGCCGTCACCCGCATCGGTGCCACCATCAGCCACCACCACGGCGTAGGGCTCGCCAAGGCCGCCTTCATGCCCGATGAGCACGGCGCCGCCATGGCGATCTTCCGAGCCCTCAAGCGTACGTTGGATCCGAGCGGCATTCTCAATCCCGGAAAGATGGGCTTATGAAGCGGCAGCCGCGCGATGCGCGCGAACTCGTCGGTCTCCTCGCCGACGCGCGCACTCAACCCCGTATGACCGTCGGGCAGGCCGATGGCGATCTCGATCTGGGCCGCATGGTTCAGCTGCTCGATCTCGATGAGAGCTCGCTGCTGGTCCATGCGCAAGCGGGGATCCGCATGGGGGCGCTCGAAGAGCAGCTGAATGTCCACCAGATGACTCTCGGCTGGCTGCCACCGACCAGTCGCACCCGCTCGCTCGGGGCCGCGCTGGCTGCCCCACGCCCCACCGAAGCGACACCGCGGGGACGCCTGGTCGACGCCTGCGCCGCCATCGATGGCGTGCTTCCGGGTGGCACCCTGTTTTCGACTCGCCTCGCCCCCCGGCGGGCCACCGGTCCCGATCTGATGAGCGCCCTCATCGGCGCGCGGGGCACGACCGGTATTGTCACGGGGGCCTGGTTGCGCTGCTTTCGCCGGCCGCCCGCCGAGACCCGCTGCGGCTTCCTGTTTCCCTCGGGCGAAACCGCGCTCGTCTGCGCACGCACGCTGCTGCAAACCGGTGCCCTCCCCGCCGATCTGACGATCCTCGGCCAGGGCGACGAATTTCTGCTCGAGCTCCAGCTCGGGGGCACCGCGGAAATGGTCGCCGCCGAACGGACGCTGGCCGCGGATCTCGCACGAGCGCAAGGTGCACGCGAGGCCGACGGGGTGCCAACTGCGCTCTCGGCCGCCGATCGCGCCGCACGTCCGGCGGAGTTCATCCCCGTCCACGAGCTGTCCGCAGCCTTCGCCGCGCGGCCGCGCCCCGAGCTGGCCGTCCTCCTGCCCAGCGGGGGTGCGCTCTGCTCCGATGCGCCGGTCGCCGTGCGACTCGACCCACTCGCGGCGCTCACCGCCGAGCTCCAGCGCCAGCTCGGCCCCGAAGGGCAGGCCCACTGATGCTCGATCTCGCCACCTCGACCCGCTACTGTACCTACTGCCCCAAGCTCTGCCGCCATACCTGCCCCGTCTCCCACGCCGAGGCGCGTGAAACGCTGACGCCGCAGACCAAGATGGCGACGCTGCGAGTGCTGAACACCGGCGAGCTCCCGCTCGATACCACGAGCTCCGCATCACTCTATGGCTGCACCGGCTGCGGCGCCTGTACCGAGGCCTGCCGCCACGAAATTACGCCCGGCCGCCACCTCTTCACCGGCCGCGCCCTCGCCGAATCGGGGGAGGCCGGCCATCCCGCGCTGGTCGGTCTGACCCATCGGTTGCGTACCGTCGCCGAGCGGGCGGCACAGACCGTAGCGGCACAGATCCCCGAAGCCCGCCGCGCCACGCGGGGCCCGACCGCTCTCTTTCCCGCCTGCCAGGCCCCCGAGCTCGCCCCTACCGCCCTGACCCTCTTCGATCGTGCCCAAGCTCACCTCCCGGTGGCGAAAGTAAGTCGTCTATGCGGCGGCTACCCCCTGCTCGCAGGCGGCCTGCCCGACGCCTTTCGTCTCCACGCCGAGACCCTGTCGCACGAACTCGCCGGCTTCGACCGCGTCGCGGTCGCCTGTCCCGCCTGTGCCTGGGCGATGAAGGTGGAATACCCGGCTCACGGTGTGCCACTGCGTCCTACCGTGATTCACACCAGCCAGCTCCTCGCGGAAGTTGCCGACCGCCTGACCCCGACTCGCAAGCTACCGGCCGCCTTCTACCATGACCCCTGCTATCTCGGTCGCCATCTCGGCCTCTACGAGCCCCCCCGCCAAGCACTCCGCTTGGCACTCGACGAAGTGCGCGAGTTTTCGCGCTGTCGCGCCACCAGTGAGTGCTCAGGCGGCGGCGGCCTTCTACCGATCACCATGCCCAAGACGGCCGCGGCCATCGCCCGTGCCCGGCTCAGCGAGGTCCACGAAGCGGGCCTGCAGCGGGTCGTCACCGGCTGCGCCACTTGCCAGCGCCAGCTCCACCGAGAGGGCATCGTTGCCTACGACCTCATCGAAATGGTCGAGCAGGCGACACGCCCCGTGGTATAGCTGCCGAGAGTGCCAGCCAGAGTGCTAAAGTGATCGACAATCCCAAAAATATGGACGGCCGAATTCAGCGCGCCGAGCGGTTGCGCATCGCCCGCCGCGCCCAGGTGCTCGAAGCGGCCCG
>JAHFDT010000202.1 GCA_023248875.1 Myxococcales bacterium
GCCTCGAGCCCCGAGATGCGCTTCACGCCCGCCTCCTGCTGGATCTGGGCGATCGGCACCGTGTAGAGATTGATCCGCGCATCGGTGGTGAGGGGCTGGGGTGAGGCGTTGATGTAGTGCGTGTTCATGATCAGCACAGTGCCAGGAGCCACCTTTACGCCGACGCCCGCCGGCAGGTCGACCAGATCGGGGGCGTTGGCGGACTGGGCCCCAGCGATCACGCTGATGGCATTCCAGGAGGCGAAGGCACCCTCGGCACAGTCGAATACCCCCGTGGCATCGACGGGGTGTTTTTCACCATTCTTATCGGTGAGGAGCCCTTGGGCATCGGCCGCGGGCGCGCTGGAATAGGAGGTCGTGAAAAGCAGGACATGATGGCTTCCGGAGGTGTAACGAGTCCGCTCCCGGGTGATGCCGATCCCCTCCGGACCGACGGTGAAGAACTTGCACTTCTCGATCTCCTGACCCGGGGAGAGAGTCGCTACCATCTTGTACTGTACCCCCTCGCTGACCGCTGGAGGAGCCAGTAGATCATCGGCTGGAGGCAGGGTAGAACAGGCAGCTAGACAGAAGCAGGCAAGAATTCGCATGGTCCCTCCCAAGGAAATGCAGGTCATCGATAGTCCTACGGGGCGATCGAGTCAAGTCCAGGCGCCGGAAAAGCGCGCGTCATCTCACCCACCGCACCCAAAATCTGGTCGAGCGTAGAAGGATCGTTGCGCTTGGCCGCCTGGATCGCCTCGTCTAGCCAGCGGCCGATCTGGCGCATCTCCGACTCCTTCATGCCGCGGCTGGTGACGGCCGGCGTGCCGAGGCGGATACCCGAGGGATCGAACGGTTTGCGCGGATCGAAGGGCACGGTGTTGTAGTTGAGGACCAGACCCGCGCGGTCGAGCGCCTGCGCGGCCGGTTTGCCAGCGATGGCTTGGCGGGTGAGATCGACCAACAGAAGATGGTTGTCGGTGCCCCCCGATACCAGGTCGTAGCCGCGCGCCGTCAGCTCCTCGGCGAGGGCGCGGGCATTGGCGACCACCTGCGCGGCGTAGTTGCGAAACGGGTCGGTCGCCGCTTCGCTGAGGGCCACCGCAATCGCGGCGGTGGTGTGGTTATGCGGCCCGCCCTGCAGGCCGGGGAAGACCGCCTTGTCGATGGCCGACGCATGGGGAGCGTTGCACAGGATCATCCCGCCGCGCGGCCCGCGCAGCGTCTTGTGGGTGGTGGTCGTCACCACTTCGGCGTGGCCGACCGGCGACGGGTGCGCGCCGCCCGCCACGAGGCCCGCAATGTGCGCGATATCGGCCACCAGCACCGCGCCCACCTCCTTGGCGATCCCCGCAAAGGCGGGAAAATCGATGGTGCGCGGGATCGCCGTGCCGCCGCACCAGATCAGCTTGGGGCGATGCTCGCGGGCCAGGGCGCGGACCTCGTCGAAATCGACGCGACCGGTCTCTTTGCGCACGCCGTAGGCGACCGACTTGAAAAACTTGCCGGTGATCGAAACGCTCCAGCCGTGCGTGAGATGGCCGCCCGCCGGCAGCGCCATGCCCATCACCGTATCGCCCGGCTTGAGGAAGGCCAGGTAGACCGCCAGATTGGCGGGCGAGCCCGAGTAGGACTGCACATTGGCGTGCTCGGCGCTGAAGAGCTTTTTCGCACGCTCGATCGCGAGCGATTCGATCGCGTCGATGAACTGCTGCCCTTCATAGTAGCGCTTGCCGGGGTAGCCTTCGGAGTATTTGTTCGTCAGTACCGTGCCCGTGGCTTCGAGCACCGCCTGCGAAACGTAGTTCTCCGACGGGATCAGCCGGATTTTCTGGGCCTGCCGGCGCTCTTCCGAAGCGATGAGGCGAGCGATCTCGGGGTCGGTGCGAGTCAGGGCTTCACGCATGGCGGGAGGTGTAAATCGCCCGGTCGGCACTGTCAAACCACTCCCACCGATGCGCAAGTGACGAACACGTGACAGAGGAATGGTGAGCGGGCGGAACTTGGCCAGCTAGGATCGGCCCATGGAATCGACCGCTCTCCCAGCCCCGCTCGAGCTGCCTTCGGGCCGCCGCAATCGTGTGACCGAGCGCATCAGCCTCTTCATCTTCTGGGGCATCCATGTCGCCTGTCTGAGCGCGATCTGGACGGGGGTCTCCGCGCGTGCGGTCGCCATCGCCATCGCGCTCTACTGGCTGCGGATGTTCGCCATCACCGGCGGCTACCATCGCTACTTTTCGCACCGCACCTACAAGACCTCGCGTTGGTTCCAGTTCGCGCTCGCCTGGCTGGGCGCGAGTTCGGTGCAGAAGGGCCCCCTCTGGTGGGCGGCGACGCACCGGCGCCACCATCGCTATTCCGATCTGCCGGGCGACGTCCATTCGCCGCGGCTGCATGGTTTTTGGCAGTCGCATGTCGGCTGGATCGTCGGTGCCAAGCATGTCGATACGGATATGCAGCTGGTGAAGGATCTGGCGCGCTACCCGGAATTGGTGTGGCTCAATCCGTTCCACTGGGTGCCGCCCGTGCTGCTCGCGGCGCTGTGCTATCTCATCGCGGGCGGGAGCGGTCTCGTGGTCGGCTTTGGCTGGTCGACGGTGGCGCTGTGGCACGGCACCTTCACGATCAATTCACTCTCGCATCTGTTCGGGCGGCAGCGCTTTGTCACCGGTGACGACAGCCGCAATAATTGGCTCCTCGCGCTCATCACGATGGGGGAAGGGTGGCACAACAATCACCACCACTACATGAAGTCGGTCAATCAGGGCTTCTACTGGTGGGAGATCGATATGAGCTACTACCTATTGCGGGGGCTGGCCGCGGTAGGGCTGGTCTGGGATCTACGGCGCCCACCTGTGCGCGTTTTGGCGCAGGCCAACGAGGGCACAACGCCAGCCGCGACCGCTACCGCCTCGGTGTTCTAGCCCCAAGTGCCCATTCGATGTAGCATCGGGGCCATGAAACTTGGGGCCGTTCTCTTGCCACTCCTGCTGAGCTCTGCCCACGCACAGTCGCCGCAATTGCTGCCCTATGGGCAGCCGGTTTATGCGCCGCCGCCGGGCTATGTGCCGACCACCGCTCCCGAGCCCGAGCGAGTCGTTCGGCAGCCCCGCTGGCGGCTATTTGGCGCGGGGTTGGCGCTGTTTCTCGTCGGCTATCTCGGCGATATCAGTATTACCTATGGGCTGGGCCATGAGCCCGCCAGCGAATCGGCGATTCCGATCGCGGGGCCGCTCATGCAGCTGCGCGACAGCTACTCCGAGGACAACAAGAATCTAGCGACCCCGTTCTTGGTGACTGGTTTCGCGATGCAGGCGGCGGGGGCACTGATGGCGATCCTGGGCCTGGCACTATGGACCAAAGTGCCCGCCGAGCGGCCGGTCGTACTCTATGCGCAGCCGCCGGTCTATGCCCCCGGTTACCTCCCGCCGCCCCCGCCGGTCTATACCCCACCCCCGCCGGTCTATTCGCCGCCCCCGCCGCTCTATTCGCCTCCCCCGCCCCCGCCGGTCGCTGCGCTGCCTGCGCCCTGTCCCCCGGGGCAGTTTCGCCAAACCGACACGGGCCCCTGCATGACCCGTGAGCAGGCGGGCTGCCCGAATAACGAGCACGTTTGCAACTGCCCCGAGCGCCACCATGTCTTTTGCCACCCGACCTGTCGCTACCCTGACATGTGCGATGGCAGCGCCAACCCCGAGTACCCCTGCGGATCCCCGATCAAGCAGACGGGTTGGGATACCACTGCCGGGAGCCACCGCTGCCAGGTGAGCGCTGAGTTTCAATACCTCTGTCCCCCCGGTGGGGTGATTGCCCGGGTATGGGGAACGGGGATCTACACCGATGATTCTTCGGTGTGCAGCGCGGCCGTGCACGCGGGGAGGATCAGCCCCGCGCAGGGCGGAACGATCACGATCCAGATGCAGCCGGGACAAAAGAGCTACAGCCCCAGCAGTGCCAACGGAATCGACTCGATCTCCTACGGCGAGTGGGCCTGCAGCTTCAGCGTGCGCTAAAGTCGAACTTCGCAAAGAAGGGCAGGGCGGTGGTCATGAGGTCCACCTCGGGGTCGAGCTGCTTGCCGATCCCTTCGGTGACGGCGATGGCGATGTTGACCAGCGTGAAGGCGGGATTGACGCGCACGCGGTGTTTGCGCAAGAGGTTGAGCATATCGAAGAAGACCTGCGATACCTCCACTTCACCGAGCTTCTTGCCGTAGTAGCGAGCGACGAAACCCACCACCGCGGCTTCGAAGGCAGCGTAGTCGGGGATCTTGCGCGACGGTGACAAATCGGCCATGAGGCGCGCCATGGTGCGGCCATCGCCGGCGGCCCAGCCGGCGAAGTAGCGTGCAAAGGCGGCGCGGTGGCGATCGTCGAGCTGGCCGACCAGGCCGAGATCGAGCAGCGCGAGCTTTTGTTCGGGGGTGATGAAGATGTTCCCGGGATGGAGATCGGCGTGCACAAAGCCATCTTCGAAGATCATTTTCAGAAGCACGCGGAATCCGATCGCCGCGAGCCGCTTGGGGTCGGCCTGGGTGGAGCGAAACTGCAGAATCTTGACGCCATCGATGTACTCCATCACGAGCACTTGACGGGTGCAGAGATCGCTGACCAGGCGAGGAAAAACCACATCGGGATCGCCCGCGAAGGACGCTTGAAAGCGGCGGTTGTGCTCCGCTTCGAGCGAGAAGTCGAGCTGCATACGGATGCCGCGACCAAATTCCTCGACGCTCTCGACCGTAGCGAGCAGCTTGAAGGTGGGGATGAGCTCCATCGCACGGGCTGCAAGGCGCATCACCTGGAGGTCGAATTCGCACAGCTGCTCGATCCGCGGGCGACGCACCTTGACCGCCACCAGTTGGCCACTCTGGAGACGCGCGCGGTGGACCTGGGCCACTGAAGCCGAAGCGATGGGCAACGGCGAAAACTCAGCGAAGATCTCGCCGAGCGGTCGTTGAAGTTCCAGGGCGAGGATGCGCTCCACGTCGCTGAAGGGAAAGGGGCCGACATTGTCCTGCAGCGACTCGAGTGCGTGAATCAGATGCGGCGGCAGCAGATCGGGGCGCGTCGACATGATCTGTCCCACCTTGATGAAGGTGGCCCCGAGCTCCCGAAAGAGCGCCAGCACACACTCGGCGAACCACGCCTGGCGCTGAGCCTGAGGACGCCAGGTCGCGATCAATGCCATCCAGCCGATGAGAAAGCGGCCGAGCTGCTTGCCTACGAACACCAGGATCGCGAATGCGCGTAGGAAGAACAGCGCGAGTCGCATGCGCGGAGGGTAGCACAGGCCGCAGAAGTTGACCGCTAGGGAGTGAGCAGCCACTATTGCGGGATGAAACGGGTCGAGAAGCCGTGGGGCTACGAGCTGATTTGGGCACACACCGAGCGCTATGTCGGCAAGATCCTCCACATTGCCAAGGGCCAATCGCTGAGCTTGCAGTACCACATGAACAAGGACGAGACGATCCTGCTACAGAGCGGCCGCATGCGCTTCGAACATTTCCGTGATGGTGAACCTCCGACGGCGACCGAACTCAAGCCGGGAGACAGCTTCCACATCACGCCGCTCTTGCGCCATCGCATGGTGGCCATCGAGGACTGCGATGTTCTGGAGGTATCGACGCCCGAACTTGAAGATGTCGTGCGGCTGGAAGATCGCTACGGCCGGGTACCCTAACTATTTCTCGCTGCCGCCGGCTTTCCCCGTCTCTTTCGCGGCTCCCGTCGCTGCTGCTGCGGTAGCGGGCGCCTTGGCGGGTGCCGGTGCCGCTGCCGGGGTTGGCGTCGGCGCCGCTTCGGCGACCTGCTCCTCGGGCGCGCGGTCCCATTTGTCGGCTTTGCCGGTGCCGAGCGTGTCGTAACCGATGCGGTCGAGCTTGCCGCCTTCGTAGTACTCCCACACATCCACCTTGCCGTTGCGGTTGGTCGCCCGCTGGATCTGCGCCACCTTTTCGTTCTCGAACAGCTTCCAAATATCGGGCTTGCCGTCGAAGTTGGCGTCGAGCTCCTGGCGGACCACCTTGCCCTGCTGGCGATAGGTCCACAGGTCGACGTTGCCATCGAAGTCGAGGTCGAACTCTTCGAGCGTCACATTGCCCGTGTTGTCGTAGTAGACCCACATGTCTTTGTGGCCGTCGAAATTGAGGTCGACCTCTTTGCAGGCCACCGCGTCGAACTTCGCCGCTTGATCGGTTTGGGTGACGACGAATTTCCAGACGTCCGGTTTGCCATCGCGGTTGATGTCCAGCTCGACGATCCGCTTGTCTTTGGGATCGCAGCGACCGCGATCGGCCTGGGCAGAAGCGGGGGCGGTCGACTTTTCGTCGTTGGCAGTCTTGGTTTCCTTGGGATCGCTGGCGCAGCCCAACACCAACGGGGCCAGCAGTCTCAACCAGGCTCGAGTCATCCGGAATCTCCCTCCAAAAAGAGGCTCCAGCATATTCGGAGGCTCCGCTCGGCGCAAGTGTCTCGGCATCGCGCTCCCTAAAGACAACGCCTGGCGCCGGCTACTCGGATGGCCATGCCCTACCAACCCCGCAGCGCTCAGGGGGGTAGGGGCTGGAACCTGGATTGCAATCACTCGGCAGCTCAGGAGGGCACATGCATTTTCAAAGCTTGGTACTGATCACGGCCATGGCGCTATCGCTACCCGCAGCGGCCAAACCCACGCTGCTCCAGCGTGGGGTCGCGCGCCTGACCTTCCGAGAGATGTTGAAGAGGGATCCTGCTGCGAAGGGTCTGTTTCGCGCTGAGCAAAACAAACAGCGGGTGTTCTTACATCGGGGCGACGTACTGATCCATGCGGTCCACACTACCCTCGGCGCGGCCGGCACTGCCATGTTGACGATGGTGACGCCAGTGGGAGCGGGGGTGACGGGCGTAGGAACGGGGATCGCGGCCGAACGGCTGCGCCTGGGACTCAAAAATCTCTCTGCTGCCAACCGCCAGGCGCGCGTTGAAACGGTGAAGCAGATCACAGCGAAGGGAAAGCTTTCGCCGGGGCAAAGCGAGATATTTAAACAGGCCGGCTGGGTTCAATAGATGCGCTTT
>JAHFDT010000026.1 GCA_023248875.1 Myxococcales bacterium
GTGACGAGCGCCCCAACGATGGCAAAGCGACGACGATAGCTCAGCGTCATGCCGCCTCGAAGCGCTGGAGCACGACCGCGGCGTTGAGACCGCCGAATCCCGAAGAGGTGGAGAGGGCCGTCGTCACCGGGCAGGCGCGGGCTGCGCCGGCGACCAGATCCAGTTCGATCTCCGGATCGCGATCCATCAAACCGACCGTGGGAGGAATGTGTCCCGTCTCTAGAATGCGCACGCAGACCAGCGCCTCCAAGGCTCCCGCAGCACCGAGGGTGTGGCCGAGCGAGCCCTTGATCGAGTGGGCCGGGAGTCGAGCAGCGCGCGCACCAAAGACGGCGTGCAGCGCTCGAGCTTCCATGGCGTCATTGAAAGGTGTGGCAGTGCCATGGGTGCTGACGAAATCGATGGCCGCGGGGAAAACTGCCGCGTCTTCGAGGGCAGCCTGCATTGCATGAGCGGCACCGCGCCCCTGCCGATCGGGACCCGTCATGTGGTTGGCATCCGTGGCGCTACCGTACCCGGAAAGAAGGGCGCGAATGCGTGCGCCTCGCGCTCTGGCATGGGACTCTTCCTCGAGGACAAGAAAACCGGCCCCCTCGCCCAGATTGAGCCCACGGCGCGCGCGATCGAAGGGCCGACAGGGATCCGGATCGAGCGCCTTGAGCGAAGCGAAGCCGGCGACCACGAAATCGTTGAGCGCGTCGACGCCACCCGCGATCACCTGATCCGCACGGCTAGTGCGGATAAGTTCGAGCGCGGTCCCCAGCGCTGCGTTGGCCGAGGCGCACGCGATCGAAGCCACCGAGACGATCTCCGCGCCATGAGCGGCAGCGATCGTTTCGGCGGGGCCACTCCAGGTCCAGTGTTCGGATGCCGCCGCCCGATCGCGCAGATGCGCCAGCCATGCACTGATGCCGCCGAGCGTTGTACCCACCGAAACGGCCAGCCGCGCTCCCGGAGTGACGCCGCCCGCGTCGCAGACCGCCTCCTCCGCGGCCATCCGCGTCAGGGCAGCGGCTCGTTCGCCTAGCAGACTATCCGGAACCAGCGCCATCGTTCCGAGCGTGGCACCCACCTGGTGCGTTGCCACCGCCCGCCGACCCTGAAGGAGGGCACTCCACAGTCGAGGCACGCCCAATCCGAACCCCGAAACTGCGCCCAGCCCGGTGATGACGGCACGCTTCGATCGTACCGTCACATCCCCTCAGCGCGCCGCAGCGGAGAGGCCTCGACCGGAGGGGGAGGAAGCGCCCAGAAATCATGAAAGTTGTACCACTGCAAGGGATAGCGACGGACGTACGATTCATAGACCGCAACCGCCCGCGCCGTGGCTTCGCGAAGGTCGCGCTCCCGGTCGCGCGTATGTCCCACTTCGATGGGGTCTTCGGTGAAGGCACGAAAACCATGGACCCCATCGCGCACCATGAAGACCGGTACGAGTGGAGCGCGGGTGGCGCGCGCCAGCGTCGCCGGCCCGAGCGGAAACGGCGCCTCCTGGCCGAAGAAAGGCAGCTTGACAAAGGCGCCCCCGGTGTAGCGGTCGAGGTGCATCGCGACCAGCTCCCCACGCCGGAGCACCGACGCCAGTTCGAGCGAAGCAAACGGTGAACCAGTGGTGTAAACGATGCGCCAGCGGCTGCGGAAGCGCTGCTCGAATCGCTGCAGCTCCGCGTTGGGCTCCTCGGCCATCGCCATCACCGGAGCACCGACGCCGGTCTTCTCCAACAGAAAAGGCCCCATCGCCCAGTAGCCGAGGTGACCGGTGACGACGATCGCGCCCCGCCCCTGGGCCTTGGCGGCGAGTAATTTTTCGCGGCCGTGGAACTGTGCATCGATCGGCAGTTCTTGACCGAGGTAGAGCGAGTAGAGGTTGGTGATCGCCTGCGCATAGTTCATGAAGAGCTGGTAGGAGCGCCAGTGGACCAGGGCAGGAGGAGCGTCGCCGTGTACCCGCTTGAGGTTCGCCTCGATCATCCGACGCGCCGAGGGGATCAACGCGTAGAATATCCCCGCCCACATCGGCATGGTCGCGCGCTGCAGCGGCTGGGGGATGTACTTGATTCCCCCCAGCATCACCTGGCGCCAAAAGGGCGTCTCGAACCGGTGGCGGTGAGCGCGGCCGGGGAGGTCGGATGACGCGGAAGCCATAGGCGCAGCATTAGTACGCCTGCCAGGGAGAATCAAGCACTCGCCCCAGCTTGCGCTTGCCCCTCGGGCCTGCGAAGATTCGGCGATGTCGATCGAGCGCGATCTGCGCAGTCCCGTCGCCCGGAGCTTCGAAGGGGCGCCTCGGCTGCTATGGCACACGGCTTCGCCGGATGAGGTCGCCCGCTACTGGCGCTCCGATCTGGAACTGGGTCTTACGCGAGAGGAGGCCGCGGCGCGGTTGACCCGGGTCGGCGGAAATCGCCTCCAGGAGGCCCCCGCGACACCGCTTTGGCGACGCCTCGTCGCCCAGCTTTCGGACTTCACGGTCTTGGCGCTTATCGCTGCAGCGCTCATCTCCGCTCTGCTCGCCTACCTCTCCCCGCTTCCCGGCCAGTCGACCCTAGAGCGTTTCGGCGACACCATCGCTATCCTCACCATCGTCGTCATCAACGCCGCACTCGGACTGGGACAGGAGGCGCGTGCAGAGCGGGCCCTGACCGCCCTGAAAAAGATGACCGCACCGATGGCGCGCACGCTTCGGAGCGGACGGATCGTCGAGGTCCCGGCGGGCGATGTCGTGCCGGGCGATCTCCTTCTCCTCGAAGAGGGCGACCGGATCCCCGCCGACGCGCGGCTGATCGCGGCACACGATCTCGAGGTGGAAGAGGCCGCCCTCACCGGCGAAGCGATTCCGGTGACCAAGAGCATCTCGGTGGCAATCGACTCCGAAGCCCCGCTGGCGGAGCGCAAGAACATGGTCTACATGGGCACCCGCGTCGCGCGCGGGCGCGCCCAGGGCATCGTGGCCAATACGGCGATGTACACGGAGCTAGGGCAGATCGCCGGAATGCTGGCAAGCGTCGAAAGAGAAGAGACCCCGCTCGAAGCCGACCTCGAACGCTTCGGTAAGCGCGTGGTACTCGGCTGCATCGCCATCTCCGCACTGGTGTTCGCGATTGGGCTTTGGCTGGGGCACGAGTCACCGCGGGAACTATTCCTGGTAGCAGTTGCGCTAGCCGTTGCAGCGATCCCGGAGGGGCTACCGGCGGTGACTACCATCGTGCTCGCACTCGGTACGCAGCGCATGGCGCACGTCCACGCTCTGGTCCGCCGACTTCCGGCGGTGGAGACGCTCGGCTGCACGCAGTTTATCTGTTCCGACAAGACCGGCACGTTGACGCAAAATGCGATGACGGTGAGAAGTCTCTTTGTCGGAGGAGCCGCATTCGAGGTCGGTGGCGAAGGGCGCTCTACCCAAGGAGCAATCGCCTCTCCTGCGGGCGTCACGGTGCCGGAGCTGGACCTGGCGATTCGGGCGGCCGCTCATGCCGTGGGTGCCAAGCTGGTAGCGACGGGAAATCGGATCGAGGCCACCGGCGATCCTACCGATGCGGCACTCCTTGTGTTGGCCTGGAAAGGAGGAGTGCACCGGCACGGCGATTTGGTGGCCGAACAACCCTTCTCGTCGGAGCGACGGATGGCGTCGGTGCGCGTCGCAGAGGGTTCCGGCGAGCGCTCCTACGTTCGCGGCGCGCCCGAAGCGATCTTGGGCCACGCACGCGCGGTACGAAGGAATGGGCAAGAGCTTCCGCTCACGGAGGAGCTGCGTGCAGAGTGGCTCAGCGTCGCGATGGACTGGTCAGCGCGGGCCATGCGGGTCATCGCACTCGCCTACCGCGAACTGCCGGTCGGCGCCGATCCTGAGTCCGAACTCACGTTGCTGGCGCTCGTCGGCATCGTCGATCCGCCCAGACCCGAGGTGGAGACGGCGGTGGCCTGCGCCTATGCGGCGGGCATCCGGACTGTCATGATCACCGGCGACCATCCCGCGACGGCGCGCGCGATTGCCGAGGAGATCGGCCTGTGGCAACCGGGCGACCAGCTGCTCACTGGACACGAGCTGGATGGACTCGACCAGCAGAGCCTGGCTGAGCGGTGCGACCAGGTGCGCGTGCTGGCGCGAGCGACCGCGCAGCACAAGCTACGCATGGTCGAAGCCATGCGCTCGCGCGGCTTCGTCTGTGCGATGACCGGCGATGGGGTCAACGATGCGCCGGCGGTCAAGGCGGCCTCGATCGGCATCGCGATGGGCACCGGTACGGATGTGACGAAAGAGGCTGCCGATCTAGTGCTCGCCGATGACAACTACGCCACCATCCTCGCCGCTGTGGCGGAGGGGCGGGCGATCTATTCCAATATCCGCAAGTTCATCTTCTTTCTTCTCTCATCGAACACCGGTTGTGTGCTGGTGGTTTTGGCTGCCGCGCTGCTCGGCTGGGATGCGCCGCTCGCCCCCATCCAGATCCTTTGGATCAATCTCATCACCAATGGACTGCCAGCGCTGGCGCTCGGCATCGAAGAGCGCGAGCCGCAGCAGATGGCCGTGCCACCGCGGCCACCCGGCGGCGCCATTCTCGGCGGCCGCGACTACCTCGATATGGTGTTGGTCGGCGTCGTAATGGCGGTCTCTGCCCTCGTAGCCTTTCGCTACAGCCTCCTGCGCGGCGGCCTGGTCGAAGCGCGCACCGTCTGCTTTGCCATCCTCGCGCTCGGACCGCTGGCTCACGCCTTCAACTGCCGCTCGCAGTCGAGCTCGGTGTTCCGTCTGGGACTATTCTCCAATCGCGCACTATGGGGCGCAACGATCGTCGGTGTGGCCCTCGAGCTGATGACCCTCTGGGTACCGGCGCTCCACCCGGTGTTCAAGACCGGACCCATCCGTGGCAACGCCGGTCTCTGGATCGCTGCCATGTCGATCCTGCCGCTCGCGTTCGGCGAACTGCTCAAACTACTGCGGTGGAGGCGAGAGTAGTGCTGCCCCTCATATCCAACCTCGTGGGTCGCTATCTCGCTGAGCCGCGCCTCGAGCGGCTCCGCTCCTTTAACGATGAGCGCGCCGCGATCGTCGCTGAGACTGTCCAGCGGGTGGCAGGGCAGAAGCGTGGACCCACCGGGGATCTCGAGCTGGTGCTCAACGATGTCTGCTTCCATGAGGAGCAGCGTTTTCGCAGCCAGGGTCGTCTCAGTGAGGAGGACCAGGCGCTCAAAGAGCGCTTTCGCCGGCTGCAGCGCGGCCTGCGCCGGATGTCGCCTGCCGAGCTCGACGACACGCTCGGTGACCTCGTGCACTGGTATGCGAGCGATGTGGTAGGTAACTTCAATCCCGCCGTATTCGCCGTCGCCACGCGCCTCGCCCCTCTGGGTCTCGCGGTCCTGCTGTCGCCGCTCCACCGGGGTCGGCCGCTGCGTGAGCTCTCCGAATTGAATCGCCGGATCCTCATCGAAGGCCCCCTCGACGCGCTGCGCACGCTATCGCAGCGCGGCACGCTGGTCGTGGTTCCGACCCACCTCTCCAACCTCGATTCAATCGTCGTTGGCTCCGCCCTCGAACAGGCCCGCCTTCCGCCGGTCACCTACGGCGCGGGAAAAAACCTCTTCTCCAATCCGCTGCTCAGCTTCTTCATGCGCAATCTGGGCGCCTATCGTGTCGACCGCCGCGTCCGCCACACCTTGTATAAAGACGTTCTCAAAGCCTACTCCACGGTCCTGCTCGAGCGCGGCTACCACTCGCTCTTCTTTCCGGGTGGCACGCGCGCGCGCTCGGGAGCCATCGAAACCAAACTCAAACTAGGGCTCGCCGGTACGGCGATCGATGCCACGATCCACCTCATGCAGCGCGGCGGTGGGCGGCCGATCTATTTCGTCCCCGCCACGCTCAACTACCAGCTCGTTCTCGAGGCCTCGACGCTGATCGAGGACTACCTCAAGGAGGCGGGCAAAAGCCGGTACATCATCGACGATGACGAATCGACCCAGTTCGGGCGGGTCATGCGCTATCTCGCCGACATGGTGCGAGCCGAAGGCACCATGACCATCCACTTCGGCGATCCGCTCGATGTGCTGGGCCACCACGTTTCGCCCGATGGCTCATCGCACGACGAGCGTGGCCGCGCCGTCGACTTGCGCCCCTTCTTTACCATCGACGGCGAAGTCCGCACCGATGCGGCCCGCGATGCCGAGTACACTCGCGAGCTCGGCGAAAAGATCACCGCCGCCTTCCACGCCGACACCCACCTCCAGTCGACCCAGCTGGTCGCCTTCGTGCTCTTCCGACTGCTGATGCGCCGCGGCGGTAGCGATCTCTTCCGTGTTCTGCGCGGCACCGAGATCACCGAGGGGTTGCCCTGTGTCAAAGTTTTGGAGGCGATCGAACGGGTCAAACGCCGCCTCGAAACCATGGCCGCCGCAGGCAGAGTCCGCCTCGGTCGCAAGCTGCGCGAACCCGCCGATGCCATCCTGCGCGAAGCGCTCGGCTTCTTTGCGCTATTCCACGTCCGCCCTGCTGCCCAGCGCATCGGCGACGATATCTCCGTCGAAGACCGACCGCTCTGCTACTACTATCACAACCGACTGACGGGCTATGGCCTGGAGACCGAAGTATGAGCCACGTCACCATCCTGGGCGCGGGCGCGTTTGGTCGCGCACTCGGTCAAGTGGCCGCCCGACGTGGCACCCAGGTGGTGGTCTGGACCCGCCGCCCCGATGTTCCGCTCCCCGAAGGGTTGCAGCGTGCGGCCACGCTCCAAGAGGCCGTCGCTCCATCGCAGCTCCTCTTCTTCTGTGCGCCCGCGGCCCACGCGCGCCCGCTCTTGCGCGCCCTTGGCGATGTCGCCCATGGGGGCCACTTTCTCGTGCATGCCGCGCGAGGCCTCGAACCTTGTGACGAGGGCGGCCTGCCCGTCTCCGAAATCGTTCGCCAAGAGACGCCCATTCGCCGCATCGGAGTGCTCGCCGGCCCGCTGGTTCCCGAGGAGCTGGCCGCCGCCATCCCCTCCGCCATCGTCGTCGCCTCGCGCTTTCCCGAAGTCTCGCAGGCAGCCCAAGAGGCCCTGGCCCAGGAGGCGCTGCGCGTCTACGCTTCGGATGATTTACTGGGCGTCGAATACTCCGCTGCTCTTATGACCGTACTGGCGCTGGCCGCGGGTCTGGCGACCGGCTTGGGGGGCGGCGTTTCCACCCGATCGCTCGTGATCACCCGGGGACTCGCCGAATCGGGTCGCCTACTGGAAGCTCTCGGCGGCCGTGTGCGGACCCTGGTCGGCCTCGGTGGCATCGGTGAAGTTTTTGTCACGGCCCAGGGCATCGAAAGCCCTGACTACCACCTCGGAGTTGCACTCGCGCAGGGTGCCACCGCCGATAGTGTGCGGACTCGGCTCGGCCGCAGCAGCGAGGGGCCGCAGATGGCTCGCCTCGCCGCCCAACTGGCCGCCGCCAAGAAGGTTCGTGCGCCTCTCTTTCATGCCATCGCCGAGATCGTCGATGGCAAACCACCGCGTGAAACGCTGTCGGCTCTAATCGGTGGCAGCGCGCCCACAGAAATTTGACCAAGAAGAGATAGGCGGTCGCGTGCCCGATCTGATTTCGGGTTGCACACCCACTTGCTATCGCGCAGATTCAGCG
Organism: Myxococcales bacterium; assembly: GCA_023248875.1. Taxonomy (GTDB): domain Bacteria; phylum Myxococcota_A; class Polyangia; order Palsa-1104; family SHYY01; genus JAHFDT01. The sequence goes on from JAHFDT010000026.1 coordinate 7,606, forward strand.
GACGTGCGTCGCCTCTCCCTCCTCCTCGCTCTCCTCGCTCTCCTCCCTCTTGCCGCCCGAAGCGCGCCTAGCCGTGCCGAGGTGGCGGCGCGCTGGGCCCCCTCGATCTACCAGGAGACCCACGACCCGCGCGATTTCATCACCTCCTACGATTTCGACGGCGATTGGGACCTATCGAACAACGCCGCCCATGTCGCCGAAGCGCCACTGCCTGCAGTGGTCTACTACACCGTCGCCGAAACTGCGACGCACTGGCTCATCACCTATCTGCCCTACCACCCCGTCGACGCCAAGAGCCCGAGCGGCCACGACCACGACAGTGAACACATTTCGCTGGTGGTGCGGAAAGACGGGGCGCTCGGTCGCGCCGAAGCCATGGAGACGCGGTTTCACCATGTTCTCTATCAGTATGCGGTTCCCACCTCCGGCATCCGCGACGCAGCCGACGACATCGACGGGCCGATCCACTTCGATGTCGACGAGCGACCGATGGTGAATTCCCAGCGCGTCGGCCACGGATTGTGCGGCGGCTACGCTCCGCCCGCACGCTTCTGGGACTGGCTGGCGCTGACCTGCCTCCATCACAAGCTGCCGCAGATCGATCACCAGGGAGTGGTCTACCGCTTTCGGGGACGCGCTAACGTCCCCCGCTCTCTTGACGACCGCGATGTCGGCTATGCGCTGGTCGAGCTGGGCGATTCGCTCTGGCCACGGGCGCAAGCGGCTGCGCCCAACGCGGTCTTCGCCACGCTGTTCGACTTTCGCGGCGCGCGCTGCAGCCTCTTCCACTGTCCGCAAAAAATCGGTGGCCTGCTACTCGGCGCGCCCGGCCACTCTTCCACCCACGCTACCTGGGCGGAGAGCTCGGGCCGTGGCGTCGAGGAGCGCGGCGAAGCTTTTTTCGACCCGGCCTACACCTTTTCGAAGCGGCTGCGCATCCCCGCCCCCTTTTCGCTCGACTACCTGTTCAACCCTTACCTCGGCGTTGGGAAATTCTAGAATTAACCCATGGGCCCACTCCGTACCCTCCGCGTGCTCACCCTGAACCTCTGGGGCCACGAGGGCGATGTGGCGCGCCGCATGGCCGCCGCGCGCGCCGCCATCCAGCGCCTCGCAGTCGATGTACTGGCACTTCAAGAGGTTCGCAGCCCGGCCCCCAGCGCCCAGGCGATCGACCAGGCGGCCTACTTCGCCGAGGTGCTCGGTGGCACTGTCCATTTCGTCGCCGTCGATCCCACCTCCACCGACGGACCGATCGGCAACGCCATCATTAGTCGCCTCCCCGCCCGTACCCTCGGCTCCGTTCACCTGCCCTCGCCCCCCGGCGATCCGCGCGCCGCCCTCGCCGTCGAGATCACCACCTCGGTCGGCACCCTCGCCCTCATCACCACTCACCTCTCCTGGGAGCTCGACGCGGCGCCCATCCGGGAGCGCCAGGTGGTGGCGGTCGACCGCTTTGCACGCATCCATCGACGCGATCTCCCGTCCATCCTGACGGGCGATTTCAACGCCTCGCCCGACTCCGACGCCATCCGCTTTCTCACCGGCCGCACTGCGCTCGAAGGCTGCGGCGCCTACTGGCGCGATACCTTCTCGCGCATCCATCCGCACGACGATGGCTACACCTGGTCGGCCCGCAACCCCTTGGTGGTCCGCCACGTCGAACGCAACCGAAGGATCGACTTCATCTTCGTCGCCCCGATGGGGCGCGATGGACGCGGCGCCGTGCTCGATGCCCGAGTAGCGCTCGACCAGCCCGGAGAGAGCGGCGTCTATCCTTCCGATCACTTCGCGGTATTCGCCGAGATCGCCCTCGAACCCATCGACGAGCTACTTTAGAAGGATCAGTAGCACGCGCGCCCCATCGGGCCCTCGCTGTTCCGAGTGTTCCCACTCGGGATCGGCCACTCCCAGCTGGGGCGCCAGCGCCGCCGCCGCATCCGCCGCGCCTGCCGCGCACACCTCGGCGTTCTTGAACCAGCGCGGCTGGGACAGTCCGGCCCGTGGCACCGCGAGCGACTCGCCGAGCGCTGCCGTCATGACCACAGTCACATAATCCTCCTCGGGCACACGCATCCCTTCACGCAGTACGATCGCCGCGCGAATCGGCCGCATCTCCGTCGGCGCCTCCGCTCCGGCAGCCGCGCTCTTGCCCAACCAGCGCTCAAAAAAACCCACGCCCGACCTTAGCATGGCAATGGCCTTCCCCAAGCGCTTGCTCTACAATCTCGAGGATGTTCCGACCTCTTGCCCTCCTCCTGCTGTTAGCTCCTGGGACGCTTCCAGCTCAGCCCCTTTCCGTCGATCTGGCGAAGCGCCATTTTCAGTCGGGCAGCGCCTACTTCGAAGAGGGGCGCTTCGACGAAGCCATTCGCGAGTTTCGCGAAACCTATCGCCTCTCGCCGCGAGTCGAGCTGCTGTTCAATATCGCCAAAGCCTTTGACCGCAAAGGCGACGCGGCGCGCGCGATCGAAGCCTACCAGGTCTATCTGCAGGCCCAGCCGCAAGCCGCCGACCGCGCCAAAATCGAGCAGACCATCGCGCAGCTCAAGGAGCACATCGGGCAGGTTCGGCTGGTCGATGTTCCGGCCGGTGCGGAAGTGTGGATCGATGGCTATTCCGTGGGCCGGGAGCCCTTTGCTGCGCCGGTGACCGTGACGGCTGGACAGCGCGAGATCGAGGCCCGCCCCAGCGATGGTAGCGCCACGCGACGCATCAGCGTTCTGGTCCCGGCGAGGGGGATGGTGACGGCGACGCTGCCGCAGCCGAAACGAGAGGTGGTGGTCAAAGAGGTGGTGGTGGAAAGGCTGGTCGAAGCGCCGCGCTGGTACCGCTCCAAGGCGGGTTGGGGCCTGACGGTCGCTGGGGCTGCCCTGGCCATCACCGGGGCGGCGCTCCTCGGCTCGGCACCGTCGTTCCAAAGTGATTCCCACGCGGCCGGCAAGAGGGAGACGGAATATCTTGCGCTGCAAGATCAAGCGCAGCTATTTCAGCAACTCGGCGCGGGCCTCCTCGGCGGCGGTGCTGCAGTGACGATCGCCGGCATCGTGCTCTTCATCGCCCAGGGCCGTAGCGATCGCCCGGCGCACGCCTGGATCGCGCCGAGTGGTGGCGGTCTGGTCATCGGCGGTAGCTTCGAATGAGAGCGTTCATCCCACTGCTCTTCTGCGGCTGCTTGGCCGGGAACCAGAGCTTCCGCTGTAATTCCGATTCGGACTGCGATGTCACCAAAGGTGCAAAGTGCATTGCCAACGCCTGCGCCAGCCCGGTGGACGGGGGTTGCCCGAGCGGCTACCGCTGGAACGAAACCTCCCCATTCAAAAGCCAATGCGCCGAGTTCGATATGGCGATGGAGATCCCCGATCTCATCCCTGCCCCCGATCTCACCAGCTGCGGCAATGGCACGATCGATCCCGGCGAGCAGTGCGATCCGGGAATTGCCAAGGGCCTCGCAGGTGCCTGCCCCGACTGCGACGACAACAACCCCTGCACCAAAGATCTCGTCGGCGGTTGCGTCAATCACTGCACCTATAGCCCCATGGAGGGGGCGAGCTGCCTGCTCTCCGGCCTGACCGGGATCTGTCATCAGTACAGCTGCTGCACCGGCTGCTGGAATGGCGCGAGCTGCGCGAGCGGCGAGGCGACCACGGTGTGCGGTTTGCGCGGGGCCAGCTGCGCCGACTGCACCAGTCCCAAAGTTCCCGACGGCGGTACCAGCGAGTGTTACAGCAGCAGCTGCACGAATGACGTCGATGCGGGCGCCTGCACCAGCGCGCCGGTCACCGATGGCACTAAGTGCGGTAACAACCTGGGCACCTGCCAGGATGGCCAGTGCTGCACCGGCTGCGTCGATAACAGTGGCAAGTGCCTACCGGGTACCGCCAAGACCGCCTGTGGATCGGGGGGAAACTCCTGCCTCAGCTGCCAGGTCGACTGCACGGGGCAGCAGTGCACCGGCTGCGTCGGTAGCTGCAGCGGCAAGGAGTGCGGCGACAACGGTTGCGGCGTCGCCTGCCCCAATACCTGCCCCTCGACCAAGCATTGCAACATCAACCAGTGTGCCTGCAACAATGCACCCGGTTCAGAGAATTCCGATGCGCTGTGCAGCAACGGCATCGATGACGACTGCGATGGCAAAATCGACTGCGCGGATGATGACTGCAACCTGCACAGCTGTTCCCCCAATGGGGGCAAGTTCTGCCACTCGAAGAGCTGCACGGAGGGCTGCCGCATCAACGGCAGCTTCACCCCGAAGGACCAGCAGAATGGTCAGTGCAAGAAATGCGATCCCGCCCAGAACGCCAACGACTGGTCGCCGCTTCCGGGCACGACCTGCCAGTACAGCGGTAACAACGGCAAGTGCGACGCCAACGGTAGCTGCTGCATCGGCTGCTTGAACAATCAGAACGCTTGCAAAGCGGGCACGGGCACCGACGCCTGTGGCGCCGGTGGCGCTAGCTGTACGACCTGTCCACTTTCGAACACCAAGTGCAAAGCCCCGAGCTGTCAGCTGGGCATCTGTGGCTTTAGTACCCAATTCGACGGTGCGTTTTGCAACGCGCCGCCGCATGCTTGCGGAACCACCTTCCTGGAATGCAGTCCCTGCGCCAGCAATAACTGCACAATGGCCGCGACCTGCTACAACGGCGTCTGCGACCCCAATCACCCCAAGAAGACAGGCTGTTGCACCAAGCTTGCCCCCTGTGCGATCGACAATTTGGGCAACGCGGCCTGCTCTGGTGGGGACGTAAACCCGCTATGAACCGGCTCTTCGCGGGGGCGCTGCTCTTGTGCGGCTGCCTCGCCGCCAATCAGAGCTTCCGCTGCACCCTCGATTCGGACTGCGATGTCGCCGCGGGTGAAAAGTGTTTCGCCAATGCCTGCGCTGCACCTGCAACCTACTGTCCCGGCGGCTACCAGTGGACCGCCACCGCTCCGCTCAAAGGGCAGTGTGTGGAGCTCGATATGGCGATGGAGATCCCGGATCTCATCCGCCTGCCCGATCTCAGCACCTGCGGCAACGGCACGATCGATCCGGGCGAAGAATGTGACCCCGCGATCGCCAAGAATCAGCCGGGCGCCTGCCCCGATTGCGATGACCACAACCCCTGTACCAAGGACATCACGGGCGGCTGCGTCGACCACTGCTCCTACAAGCCCGTGACTGAGGGGATGAGCTGTGGCGGTGGGGACGGTGGGGTAACGGGCACCTGCCACGGCTTTGGCTGCTGCATCGGCTGCTGGAACGGCAGCGCCTGTATCGGCGGTGGCGCCACCGAGATGTGTGGCATGAGTGGCGGCGCCTGCACCAATTGCAACAATAAGGTACCGGATGGTGGCGTCTCGGAATGCTACAACAGCGACTGCGTGAACAATGTTGACGCGGGGGCCTGCTCCAACCTGCCCGTCACCAATGGGAAGCAGTGCATGGGCAACACCGGCACCTGCCAAATGGGCAAATGCTGCACCGGCTGCGTCGATAACGGCGGCAAATGTCTCCCTGGCAATACCCAGTCGGCCTGCGGCTCAGCGGGCAATAAGTGCCAAGCGTGCCAGACGGCTTGTGCCGTGATGAACGGCGGCAATCAGTGCCTCGACTGCATCCCCAACCCGACCTGCAATGGGCGCCAATGCGACACCGACAGCTGCGGTGTGATCTGCGGTACCTGCGACGCACTTCACACCTGTAACCTCGGAACCTACCAGTGCGATTGCAACTATCCCCCGGGGGGAGAGAGCGATGATGTCCTGTGCGCCAACGGCATCGACGACGATTGCGACAAGCAGATCGACTGCGCCGATAGCGATTGCGCCACCCTGCGCTGCTCGGGCGGATCGGGCAAATTTTGCGATCAGGGTATGTGTAAAAATGGCTGCGTCATCTCGGGGACCTTCTACGTGACCAATGCCACCAATCCGAATAACGCCAACGAGCGATGCAGCCCCCTCATGAACGACTCCGACTGGACCTGCACTGGCTGCTACAACAATGGAGTTTGCGATCCGGGCAATGTCGCCTCGGCCTGTGGCAAAAACGGAGTCATCTGCGCCTCCTGCCTGAGCCCGACCTGCCACACCGCCACCTGCAGCAATGGCCAGTGCGGGCTGATGGCTGCGTCCGATGGTACGCTCTGCGGTCCGGCCCCCGGGGATGACTGTGGCTTGGGCCTGGATTGCATGGTTCTGAGCTGCGCCAAGCCGGCCGTTTGTGTGCGTGCCCACGTCTGCCAGGGCGGCAGCTGCAAAAGCCATATCCCGGTGAAGTGCTGCAACGCGATCGGCGAAACCTGTGGCACCATGGGCAGCGGCGGCGCCAAGGATTGCGTGCCCTTGTAATGGCTCGAACCCCCTCGAAGGCGGTGCGTACCCGCGATGCCGAGCGGCGCTGGCTCAAGCTCCATTTCCTGCTCTTTCTCGTGGGGATGGTGGCGGCCTTTTGGCTCAACCGCAATCTCACCCCGGATTTTTTTTGGGTGCAGTGGGTCGCGCTCACCTGGGGGATAGCGTTGACCATCCACGGCGTACATTTCGCCCGTTCGACGATCTCCACCATGGGCGGCCCCAAGGCCTGATCAGGGCGAGCCGAGCACCACCGCGCCCCAGCCCGACAGCGCCAGGGTCTCCTCCGCGGTCCGTCCACTGCGCGGCCCCCCAAACCCTCCCGCATCGAGGAGCAGGCGCCATCGTCCTCGGCGGGAACGGGGCAGCTCGGTTGCGACCCCCCGGGGAGTGAGGTTATAGAGCACCAGCGTCTCTTCGAAGGGTGCCAGCCGCCGCACCACCAGCGCGCCCCTTTCCGCCACGGCCTCCGTCCAGCCGGGAGCACCGGGCCCCAAGGAGGGGCGCGCGCGACGAAGATCGCACAGCGTTCGATACCAGCGGGTAAGCTCCGCCTGCCCTCTCTCCGGATCGATCCGCGAACGTTCGAACAGCACTGGGTTTTGCGGATCGGGAGAGAGCGGGCCGCGCTCTCTGCGTCGCCCCTCGGAGACCGCGCGAGCCAGTTCCGGGTCGTCCAATGAGGTGAAGTAGAGAAAGGGCGCCCGCTCGCCCCACTCCTCGCCCTGAAACAGAAGCGGCACAAACGGCGCCGTCAAGAGCGCTGCGGCCACCGCATATTCGGATCCCGGCGCCAGCGTTGCAAGCCGTTCACCGAGGGCGCGATTGCCCACCTGATCGTGATTCTGGGCCGCAACGATACGCTTCGCCCCATCGAGAAACGCGCTGGGGCTGCCATGCTGACCACTGCGGAAGCGCATCCGCCGGCCGGTCTGCACGGCGCCGCGTTCGAGTGCGCGCGCCAGTAGCTCCGCCGGCCCGAAATCGACGTAGTAACCGTGGCGCTCCCCGGTCACCGCAGCGTGCAGTGCATGGTGGAAATCGTCGCACCACATCGCATCACAGCCCCATCCGCCCACGTGAGGCTCTTCCACCGGAAGGGGGCTGCCGAGGTCGCTTTCGGCGATCACCCACACCGGACGTCCACGGGCCACCCCCACACCGTGCAGAGCCGCCGACAGTTCGGCGACGAAGTGGACGGGCGAGCGATCGCGAAATGCGTGCACCGCATCGAGCCGCACGCCGTCGAGGTGGAATTCATCGACCCAAGCGCAGGCGCAGGCGATCAGGAAGTGCCGCACCCACCTGGATCCGGGTCCGTCGAGATCGATCGCCTGTCCCCAAGAGGTCCCCGTCCCACTCGCATACTCCGCAAATTCCCCGAGGTAGTTTCCTTCCGGACCGAAGTGGTTGAGCACCAGATCGAGCACCAGGGCGAGACCGCGGACGTGGCAAGCGTCGACCAGGGCACGGAGCTCCTCAGCCCCCCCGTAAGCAGCCTGGGGCGCGAGGAGCTGCACACCGTCGTAGCCCCAACCACGCGCTCCTGGAAAGGTCGCGACGGGCATCAACTCGATGACCTTGGCACCACTGGCGAGAATCCGGTCGAGGCCCTTGGCGACGCCGTGGAACTTGCCGGAGTGCGAAAAAGTTCCGACATGGAGCTCATAGAGCACCACCTCCCGCCACGCGGGAGCGCGGAAGCCCTGATCGTGCCAATGAAAGAGAGTTGGATCGACCACCTCTGAAGCCGCATGGACGCCCTCGGGCTGCGAGCGCGAAGCCGGATCCGGCCGCGGGATCCCGCCGTCCAGTCGATAGGCATATCGATCCCCCGCACCGATCCCCGGCACGAACGACTCCCAGAGCTCTGGCCCGACTCGTTCGAGCCTCACTCGTCGCGCGTCCACTTCGAGCTCGACCGTCCGGGGGCGCGATGCCCAAAGACGAAAGCGCGTTCCCCCCTGCTCCACGAGCGCGCCAAACTTCACAGGTGGGTTCTAGGGCGTGTCCTCAAATTCGCACCTACTGCGGCTGCCGATCCCTTCGCTACGCCAGGCGACATCGTCACTGCGCTGCTCGACGTACTGCAAGTACGCCTGCGCGGCTCGCTCCTCTGGCGCCCGGCTCGTTTCGGTCTCGTCAGCCTCGCGACGGTGCGAATTTGAGGACACACCCTAATTCAAAACGGTCTAAAAACTACCAGCACCACGATGGCGATCATGAGCAGCGTGGGTACTTCATTGAGTACGCGATAGCGCCGCTCACTGCCGACCGGCCGATTCGTCGCCAGCCGGTGCGCCAGCTGTCCCGCGTGGATCGTGCTGGCCACCAGCAGCACCACCAGTCCCAGTTTGACCTGCAGCCAATGTGCACGCAGATAATATTGGGGATCGAGTGAGATCAGCCCAGCTCCCGCCAGCGCCGCGACCCCCATCGCGGGCAGCGTAATCGCTCGATAGAGCCGACGCTCCATGATGCGAAAACGCCCTCGCACGAGCTCTTCCGATTCCGCTACGTGATAGACGATCAGCCGATAGAGATAGAGGATCCCAGCCATCCAGGAGATCACCGCTACGAGATGCAGGGTGAGAAGAAGATTCTTCACCATCGGCAGGAGCTTCTAACACACTTTACTCGCTTTCTTTCACCCCGAGCGCTCCCCGCCGCCGGCGCCGCCGCACCGCCTCGCGCACCTTGCGATTGCGCCGAATGCTCGGCTTCTCATAGTGGCGTCGCCGCCGGATCTCGCGCAGCACCCCCTCGGTGGCGATCGCCCGTCGCAGACGGCGCAGAGCTCGTTCGATGCCGCGCTCATCCACCTTCACCTCGATGGGCCGTCCTACCACCGGGATGTGCGGCGCTTCACCACTCACGAATCATGCTCCGGCGAGCTCAACTCCTCGGCCATCTCGCGTACGCGCTCCCCGCCGCTTCGCACGATCCGCCGCGCTCGCTCCCCCAGTGCACTGCGGAGATCGGCCCCCGAACGCGGGGTGAGCAGCAGCGCCACCGATGCACCGAGGAGCGCACCCAACCCCAAGCCAAACAGCCCGGGCACCAGCCAATCGCCACGCCTGCCCAGTCCCAGCGCCTCGCGAATATCCTCCCGACTTATGCTCATCCAGCCTCCTATCTCACCCAACTCTCACCCAACGCCCCACCCAATAGCCGGCGAAGGCTGCCATCAGCAGCGCGGCGACCGGCCAGTGCCCAATCCATGCCGCCATCTGTTCCATCAGCGAGTTGGCAGCCGCCTCCTCGTCTCCAAGTTCGTGAGAAGTTCTCTCTTCCATGGTGTCATCCCTTCGTGACAGCGCACTGCCATTTGTGTGCCGCTTGTAGGCACCCATCGGTCGCGAAAGGAAAAATCTGCCCACGCAGGTAAGATCAGCTTCTGCCCGTCGTGATTCCCTGGACGGCCCGACGCGTGCATCCTCCGCGCTGGGATGTCCGACGCCATTTCAGTACTGATCGCCGACGATGATGAAGCCAACCGCATCAACCTGTCCGCTATCGTCGAGACGCTTGGCTATGGGGTCGAAGCAGTCGCCACCGGCCTAGCTGCGCTGGAGCGCCTCCGAGAGGGCCCGACTCCAGAAGTGGTGCTACTCGATGTGAGGATGCCCGAGCTGGACGGGATGGAGGCCTTGCGTCGCTACCGTGCCTCGGGCGGAACGGCCCCGGTCGTGATGGTCTCCGCCTTTGACGAAGCACGAACCGCGGTTCAGGCGCTTCGTCTGGGCGCGACTGACTACGTCACCAAGCCCTTCACGGGCGAAGTGCTGCGGGCAGTTCTGGAACGCATCATCGCCGAACATCCTCCCCATCGCCACCTCGGAACATCGACCCGCACCAGCCCCGTGAGTCTCGGTGTGTCTGCCGCGATGCGCTGGATCAGCGAGCTGTGCGACCGCGTCGCTGATGCAGATGTGCCGGTGCTGCTCACCGGTGAATCGGGCGTTGGAAAAGATGTGGTGGCGCGCCAGATCCACGCCAAGAGCGCACGTGCTTCGCGGGTCTTCGTCAAAATCAACTGTGCGGCGCTTCCCGGCGAGCTCCTCGAAAGCGAGCTATTTGGTCACGAGCGCGGTTCATTTACCGGAGCCGCTCGTACCAAACCCGGGCAGTTCGAGCTCGCGGATGGGGGAACGCTGTTTCTCGATGAGATCGGCGAGATGCCGGTCTCTCTTCAGGCGAAGCTGCTGCAGGCGCTCCAGGATGGCGAGTTCTACCGCATCGGTGGGCAGCGCAAAATGAAAGTCGACGCGCGAATCATCGTAGCGACCAACCGGGACCTACAGCGTGCCATGGAGCAGGGCTCTTTTCGCGAAGATCTCTACTATCGACTCAACGTCGTCCATCTGAAGATTCCACCCTTGCGCGAACGACGCGAGGACATTCCGCTGTTCTGCGACCACTTTGTTGAGAAGTACTCCCAGCGTTACCACCGAAGCGCCCCACTGCCGCCCATGCTCATCGAGCGCTTTCTCACCTATGACTGGCCAGGAAACATTCGCGAGCTCGAAAACCTGGTGCGCCGTTTCATGGTGCTCGGCGAGCCTCGCTATGTTCTTGCCGAGTTGGAAGAGCAGGCGCCGAAACGAGTCTCCACGGCCATCGAGGCGGCAGACAACACCGTCCCGCTCACGGTGGTAGAGAGCTTGCCCGACTTGCGAATTGATCTAAAGGAAGTGGGCCGCCAGGCCGCTCAGGTGGCGGAACGGAAAGCGATCCTCACCATGCTCGCCTACACCGACGGCAACAAGCGCGAAGCCGCCGCTCGCCTTGGCATCAGCTACAAAGCCATCCTCTACAAGATCCGCGAATTCGGCATCACCCGTTTACGCAGCACGCGCACGGTCTTGGTCGCAGATGTGGCGCCACCGCCCGCCCTCCCTGCGGTCGGCTAGTACTACTTGCTCGCTTCTTCGCCGTCCGCGAGGGCGGCGAGACCGACGCGAGCCGGGTGCCCGAGGAGCGAGCAGCGCAGCGCTACTAGCAGTAACGAGAGCAGCGCAGCGACGAGATCCCCACGGCCTGCGGCCGCAGACGGCCTCGGACCGGGGGCCCCACCCGGCGCAGCGAAGGGATCGACGGCCGCAGCAGGCGAAGAAGCGAGCAAGTAGTACTAGTCCCCTTCGCTAGCCTGAGCGCCACCGGTCTCTTCCGCTGCCGAATCAGGGGATTCCTGCACCGGCGTCACGGGATTCGGCGCCAACCCGATCAGAAAAGCCCCTAGCCCCGCCACCATCAAACCGCCGATCGGACCGACCAGGGGCGCACTGAGCCAATCGCCCAACCGAACCAGCATCCAGGTCGCCACCGAAAAAAGGACCATCGCCGCCACGATTCGCCGCTGCATGGCCAGAGAGCTCCGCAGGCTCCGTGCCAACGCTGCTCCTCCGAATCCCATCCCTTCTAAACAGGGTCGCATTGATGCGTGCTCATCCGTGATCCTTCGTCAGCCGCTGCGGTGCCTGCTCACATACAAAACGTATGCTCCGCGGGCTCCTCGCCGCTTCCTCGGCTGACGAATGATCACACATCAATGCGACCCTGTTTAGGTCAACATTTTCCCCCAAAGCAGCATTGCGCTTCTCTCGAATGGAAATGGCCCGGACCTCCTTCTCTCGCCTACCTGTTGGCACATCCGGTGCTCCTCTTTGGACGAGACCATCCAAGGAGGTGACTGTGAAACGTTGGGCCGGATTGCTCTGCTTTCTGGTCGGCTGCGCTCACCAGAGTGATGTGGTGCCCGATCCGCCGACGGGTGACTATCGCCTCGGCCCCGATGATCTCATCGAGGTGGCGGTTTGGAAGGAGACCGCACTCTCCGCAACCGTGCCCGTTCGCCCGGACGGGAAGATCTCCTTGCCGATGCTGGGAGATGTAGCGGCGGCCGGTCGAACGACCGCCGAACTGCGGCTCGATCTCATCGATCGGATCAAAAAGTTTGTGCCTTCGCCCGAAGTCGCCGTCTTGGTCAAGGAGGTGCGGGCGGCGCGTATCTTCGTGTTGGGAGAGGTCGTCCATCCGGGTGCCTTTCCGCTGACCGCCAACCTGACGCTGCTCCAGGTGCTGGCGGTGGCGGGCGGCACTACCGAGTTTGCCCGCACGGGACGGATGGTTCTGATCCGCAGAAGCTCCTCCGATCAATCGACAGTGCGTCTGCCGATCGATTTCAATCAGGTGCTAACGGGTCGCACGCCTCCACCGCAGCTCTCTCCGGGCGACACGATCTATGTACCTTAAACAGGTCGTGCTACTGCTCGCTCTACCGGCGCTCTCGTGGAGTGCGCCGGTGAGCGATCCCCGCGCGGCGATCGGTCTCTACCTCGCCTACGATAGCAACGTCTACAATGGCCGCGGGCCCGACGGTGTCATGCGGATTGCGCCCCAGCTGGATTGGGAGCTACGCAGTCTGCGCCACCAGCTCGAGATCGGTTATCGACTCGGGTTGTGGATTTATGGCGACCACAAGGCCGACAACAGCATCAACCATCAGCTCGGCCTGTCCATCCATACGCGGGCGACGCAGCGCCTGGATCTGCGCCTCAGCTATGAGCTGGTGCGTGCCCAAGATCCCGCCTTTCTCATCCGTGCCGGCGTGGTGGCACCCCAGACCGGCATCTTCGACCATTTTGCACAGGCGAGTCTCGGCTATCGCATGGCCCGCCGCGTCGACGGGGAGGCCGGCTATGGATTTCGCGACACCTCCTTTGATCCCTTCCCCGGCGTGCAGCTACACGATGGATCGGAGCACCAGGGCCACCTCGCCATCGGCTGGCGAGCGGGACGTCTCGACGACCTCCGGATCGAACACCAGCTCCACTACTTCTTGGTCGATGGGCGTAGCTTCGCGATCGCCAATAGTGCCCAAGGCGGCTGGCGCCACCGTTTTCTGAGCACCCTCGAGTTCGCCATCCACCTGGGGCCAGTTGGCTATTCCAGCCTGGACCCAGTTTCGCCGAGCGGCCTCACCTGGTGCGGTCGGGCCCGCCTACGTCTCGATGGTTCGACGGCTCATCTGCCGTGGCGCATCCACCTCATCGCTGCGCGCGACCTGGGCAGTGGCACCGGCGCCGGCGCGGTGCTCTGGGTGGACTATGCCGCGCTCCAGGCGAGCCTGCGTTGGCCACGGCGCATGAACCTTGGGACCTCCCTGGCCTACTTTGCTAACGGGATCGCCCCCTCCGAAAGCCGACGCTTCGACGGCTTCACCTATGAGGCCGTCGCTGATCTCGACCTCGGCCATTCCCTCCGTGCCGGCGCCTTCTACTCTTTCCGGTGGCAGGAGAGCGTTGCAGGCGCGCCCCTCCCCGATGTCACACGGCACATTGTAGGAATTCACATCGAGTCTGTGTGGCGGCCCAATCCGCCGCGCCACCCGGAGGTGGAGCCATGAACAGCGAACGGGGCTACGCACGGATACGCGGAGTCGTGCACCGCCACCGCCGACCGGTGCTGCTGGTGGTCGGATGCGCGGCCGTGCTCGGAGAGCTCGTGGTGTGGCTCCTTCCGCCCACCTACCGCGCCTCCGCCGTCGTGCGCGCAGTCGAGGCTCAGCCCGCGAAGGATTATGTCGCACCCTCCGTACTGGAGCCACTGGGAGAACGGATCAAATCGCTGCGGATCGCCGCCATGGCCCGTCCGATCCTGACCCAGGTGGCCAAAGAGCTGGACCTTCCGACTGCCCTGCGACGCCCGCTTGAGGAGGTGGTCGAAGCAATGCGCTCCCAAATGGAGGTCAAGCTGGAGGGGGAAGACACCTTTCTCTTGACCTATGAGGATCCGGACCGGAACCGGGCCCACACGGTGCTGGACCGAGTGGCGAATCGATTCATCCAGCGTCAGATCGAGCAACGTACTGCCCTCGCCGAGACCGCCGTCCGGGCGATCGCCAACGAGGTGGACCGCATCCGGCCCCTATTTGAAGGCAGCGAACAGACGCTGCGCGAATTTCGTCAGCTGCGCTATGGCGCGCTCCCTGAGCAGCAAGAGAGCAATCTCCGCGCGCTTGACCAGGCGACCCTCGAAGTCAACATCCAGGCGACCAATTGGAACTACGAGCAGGAGCGAAGGCGACAGCTCCTAAGCGCAGCCCTGTCGCCGCTACGCCACCAGGAGGACCTTCTGGAAACCGAGTTTCACACGGCACGTACGCGCTACACACCCGCCCATACCGAGGTGCAACGGATTGTTCTCGAGCTCGATCGAGTACGAACGCAGCGCCAACACGATGAGGCACAGCTCCGCGCGCAACTGCACCAGTCCAGCCCCGAGCTGGCCGCGATTGAATCGGAGATCCGACGCACCGAATCGACGATCGCAGCGCTTCGCACTCGCCAAAAGCAGGTACGAGGCCGTGTCGAGGCAACCGCGGCCAATGGCGAAGTATTGGCGCATCTCAACACGGAACACGAAGTGCTTCACCACCGTCTGCAAACGGCCTTGGGACGACTCCACGAATCCCAGCTCGCGCTGGGGGTAGAGCGAGCTTTTGCCGATCAACGCTACGCGCTCATCGAGGGCTCCTCGGTGCCGCTGCGCCCAGTGCGTCCCAATCGACCGCTCTTCGCTCTGCTCGCGCTGGTCGCCGCACTGGTGCTGGGGATCTCGGTCGGCTTTGGACTCGACTGGACAGGCCCTGCCCTTCCCACGCAAGAGTTGGACGCGATGGCCGGACGCTGATCATGATCCGACTGGGGATCCACTACCTTGAACCACGGCGCGTGGGCTTTTTCGTCGTCGAAGAATCATTGCTTTGGCTGGCCTTTGTCTTAGCCGCCCAGCTGGTCGGACGCCTCACCGGCGCCGCGCTCGATCTTCCATCCCTCCTCGGACCGGCACTGACTTTTGTGGCGTTGCTCGAAGCCGGTCTCTACTTCGCCAGTTTGCACGATCTACGGACCGCCCTCGCCGACGCCAGCGACGGACGGCGACTGTTCTATGTCTTGGGGGCCGCGATGCTCTTTCAGAGCTTGGCCGTCTGGATGGGGCTGAGCTCCATACAACCCCCGCTGCTCGCTGGATTGGGCGCAGCCTGCACAGCTACGCTGTGGCTACGCTACGCTCTCCCACAACTCACCCTGCGACTCCGCTTACGAACTCGAATCCTGCTGGTAGGAAGCGGTAGGATGGCACGCCAGCTCATCCGCGAAGTCGCCCGTGATGGC
Source organism: Myxococcales bacterium (assembly GCA_023248875.1). GTDB lineage: Bacteria > Myxococcota_A > Polyangia > Palsa-1104 > SHYY01 > JAHFDT01. The sequence continues at coordinate 23,124 of JAHFDT010000026.1, forward strand.
GGCGTCGAAATCACCGGCTATGCCAGTTCGGAGGCCACCGGTCTGGCGGCTCAATTGAAGAGTGCGGGCGCCGATCTACTCGTCGTCGCTACCGACGATCAGCGTGGTTTACCGATGGCGGAGCTGCTCGCCTGTCGCGTCGAAGGGCGCTCGGTGATGGCCGCCGGAACTTTCGCCACCCGTGCCCTTTGCCGCCTTCCTGTCGAGCTGGTACGTCCGAGCGAACTGGTGTTCAACGATGGTTTTGCACGCCCCCTGTGGTTGCGGTGGACGCGCCGCGCGCTCTCCATGGCAGTTTCGCTGCTGCTACTCATCGCCACGCTCCCACTGCTGATCCTCGCCATGCTGGCGATCCGTCTCGACTCGCCCGGCCCCGTCCTGTTTCTCCAACCCCGTGTCGGCCTCGGCGGAAAGGTGTTTTCCATTTTCAAACTCCGCACCATGACCCCCGATGCCGAGAGCGGGGGCGCGGTCTGGGCACGTCCACACGATCCCCGTGTCACCCGCGTCGGTCGCTGGTTGCGCCGCTACCGCATCGATGAACTACCGCAGCTCTGGAACGTTCTGCATGGCGATATGGAGATCGTCGGCCCGCGCCCCGAGCGGCCGGAGTTTGTCGCCGACCTGGCGCAAAAAATCCCCTACTATTCGCTGCGCTCTCTGGTGCGACCGGGCATCACCGGATGGGCCCAGGTCAAGTACCCCTACGCCGCCTCGCTGCAAGAGGCGAGGGAGAAGCTGCAGTACGACCTCTACTTCGTCCGCCACCTCTCCCTCTCGCTCGATCTATTCATTCTGCTGCTGACCGCCAAGGTGGTCATCAGCGGCCGGGGGGCCAGGTAGCGGCCAAGGGCCCGGCGCAGATTCTGCAACAGTGTCACTACCGAAATGCAAGTTCTCGTCACGGGCGGCGCTGGTTTCATCGGTTCCCATCTAGTGCGGGCGCTTCTCCAGGCTGGCCATCGCGTCCGCGTGGTGGATGACCTGTCGTCGGGCGAGAGCAGTCGATTAGCCAACCTGCCGATCGACTTTCTGCAGACCGATCTCTGTCATCCCACCACCCTCCAGCGCGCCCTGGAGGGTGTGGAGATCGTCTTCCATCTGGCGGGACCTCCGATCCTCACCACGCCACGAGCCTCTCCTGTGGAGATCCTCCGCAGACAAACGGTGCTCCTCGACGGTACGCTACAGCTCTTGCACAGGGCAGCCGCGGCCAAGGTACTGCGGCTCGTCCTGCTTGGAAGTGGTTCGGTCTACGGCCGCTCGTCGACCTACCTCCTCCACGAGGAGGTTCCACCTGCGCCGACGACTTTTGACGGAGCGCAGCGCCTGGTCGTGGAGCATTACGCGCGGCTTTTTTGGGAGCACTCCCATCTGCCCACCATCGTGTTGCGCTGCTTCGATGTCTTCGGTCCAGGCCAACGCCATGACCTCGTCCCCGCGCTATGCCGGGCGGTCCTCGGTGGCAGCACACCCCTCATCCACGGTCACCCCAAGGAGGTGCGGGATCTGGTTCATGTCGACAACGTGGTGGCGGCACTGATCGCCGCCGGACGGGCTCCACACATCGAAGGCTCGGTCTTCAACATCGCCTCCGGCGAGGCAATCCAGCTTCCCGCGCTCTGGCGGCTGATATGCACCATCGCCGGGACGGCTCCTGTCGAGCCCTCTTATGCTCCGCCGTCTTCATTGGAGATTGCGGTCGCGCGTGTATCGATTGCCCGAGCCGTTCGTGCGCTCGGTTTTGTGCCATCGGTACGGTTGCGTGAAGGGTTACGACGTACGCTGGACTGGCACCGCGCCCAGCTCTCCTCGGATGCGAGCTGGTTCAGCCCGCCAGCGGCGCCGCGATCGGTCCGTCCACCGCCGCTCCCATCGGCGACTCGTGGCATTCGACGACGCGAAACCGAACTGCCGATCGATGACACCTTCGAGATCACCGAGCTCACTCCACTCGGTCCCAGGTTGCGATGAGCTCGCCCCCCGTACGAGTCGAAGAGCTGACCACTTCCACCGCGTTTCGTGCGCTCGCGCACCCGTGGAGCAGCATTGCCCAACGAAACGGACAGCGAGGGCCCTTTTTTCAGCCCGGCTGGCTGGCCATCACGGCCCGCGCGCTCGAATCGCCCCCACGCCAGCCCTTCGTCCTGGCGGCGCATCGTGCCGGTCAGCCGCTGGCGCTCCTGCCGCTTCTGCGGGAGCGCCGCACCATCGGAAGCATTCCGCTTCAGGTTTACCGTTCTCTTTCCGACGACCACTCGCAGCGCTTCGATCTGGTCGCAGCAGAAAACCCGGCCATCGATGCGCTGGCGCACCACCTGGCCGCCGACCGGCGGTGGAACGTTCTCGAGCTGCGCGACCTTCCACCGGCTGCGGCCGCCGAGCAGATCGTCGCCTGGTTTGAACAGCGAGGCTGGCCGATCGGATCCTGGCCCTCGCAGCGATCGCCCTATCTTCGCTTGCCCGTTTCGCACGCCGAGTTTGTCGCTCATCAGCCAGCCAAGTTTCGCGCCAACCTGCGACGGCGGCGCCGCAGTCTCATCGAACAGGAGGGCCCGATCGCGCTCGAGCGGATCACCGGCGGTAGACTGCTCGATCGCGCCCTGGAGGATGGCTTCGCGCTGGAAGCGGCAGGCTGGAAGGGACGCCTGGGCACCGCCATTGCGGGTGACCCGAAGCGCCGTGCGCGTTACCGCGCGATTGCACATTGGGCGGCCCACCGCCGAGAGCTCAGCCTCCACTTCCTCCGGGTGGGAGAACGGCGGGTGGGCTTCCACTTCGCCCTCGAAGTGGAGGGCTGCTACTACCTCTTCAAACCCGCCTACGAGGAGCGGCTGGCCCGTTTCGGGATCGGCCATCTGATGATGGATGAAGTGGTCCAGTCGCTCATCGCACGCCGCCTCCACACCGTCGATCTGCTGGGCGATCGGATGGAATGGAAGCAACCCTGGACCACGGACGAGCAGGCGCACCGATGGGTCCACATCTTCCGTCCGACACCGATCGGCAAAGCGTTAGCCGCCTGGAAATATCAGCTCGTCCCCTGGGTGGGCGCTCTCTGGCGAAGGGTGGCCGCATGACGCCCGCACTCCCTTCGCTCAGTCCGTCTGCGTTACTTCCTCAGTGGCCGCCCGCACGTATCGGCAACTTTCCGATCGATCTTCTGATGCGAACCACGAGCTCTCCGGGGCGCGACGTAGCGCTCTACTACTTGGCACGCACCGCGCTCTTCCACGGCCTGCGCGCACTCGGCATCGGCTCGGGGGATGTCGTGCTCATGCCGGCCTACCACCACGGTGTCGAGGTGGAGACCGTGCGCGCCACCGGTGCTGGGGTGCACTTCTACGCCATCGATCGCCGTTTCCAGGCCGACCTCGACGATCTTCGGCGCCTCTCCCGTGCACTCCGGACACGTGCACTTTATCTCACTCATTTTCTCGGCCTCTCTCAGCCGCTCGATCCGCTGCTCGCCTGGGCGCGCGAACGCGGCCTGCTGGTGATCGAAGACTGCGCTTTGGCGCTGCTCTCGCGCGATCCCTCCGGCCGCTCCCTGGGATCACACGGCGATCTCGCGATCTTTTGCCTCTATAAGAGCGTGCCAGTCCCTCACGGTGGACTCGCCGTGTCGCGAGTTCGCCTGCCCAGGCTTACGACCTCTCCCTGGCTCGCCACCTGCCACCACTTGAGCGGGTCTCTGCTCGCGCGCTGTGAGCTCGTGGGAGCGGCTCCCTGGCTACGCCAAGGCGCTCGCTGGTTGTCGCGCTCCCTGATCGACCGGGCCGTCCCCCCGGTTCCAGTCGGTAGACAACACCTTCGAACGAGTGAGCTGCACCTCGGTGCGAGTCGGATCGTGCCGCATCTACTGCGGCGATTCGACTTCGAACAGATCGCAGTCCGGCGGCGCCGCAACTACCATCGGCTGCTCGCGATGCTCGATGAGCGGGCCGTTCCCTCGGGTGCTTTGCCCCCCGGCACGGTGCCGCTGTTTCTTCCGCTCGCCGTCGCCGACCGGCAATTGGCCCTGGCTCACTTCCACAGAGCGCGAATCGAGGCGGTCGATTTTTGGCGCCACGGCGATCCCTCCTGCCAGGAGGATCGCTTTGCCGATACTCGTTGGCTGAGACGCCATGTGATCGAGCTGCCCATCCACCAGGATCTCGACGATGAAGTGGTGGATCAAATCGGCCGTGTAGCGCGTGAAGTGCGACATGCCTGAGCTGCGCGTGACGGTGCATGAGGATCCGGCCATGATCGGCGCGCTCGCCCAAGCCTGGGATGCGCTGCTCGATCCCCAAACCCCCAATGCGGTCTACTCGTCCGCCGCTTGGCTACTGCCCTGGTGGAAGAGCTATGGAGGTGGCCGCCAACCCAGAATCCTGACGGCCGATCGTGGCGAGCGGTTGGTGGGAGTGCTTCCCGCCTATTCCCTCCCTACCTTGGGCGGCAATCAGGTGCGCCTGCTGGGGGATGGCCTGGTCGGATCGGATCACCTCGGAACGATCGCCGCCCCCGAAGAGGGGCGCCCCGTAGCAGAAGCGTTCGCCTCCCACCTGCTCCACCACGAAGCAGATCTCCTCTTCGAACGCATGAGCACAGAGGATCCACTCCTCGGTGCCTTGGTGCGCGCCCGCCCGAAAACGGTTCGACTGGAGTGGCGCGAAGTCGCGCCCTGTCCGGCCGTCGCGATCCACGCCTACTCCGGCTTTTCTGAATGGCTCGCCTCCTTGCCGCGCGGGACCGGCGGTCAATGGCTGCGCCGTCGCCGCTGGTTCGAAAAGCAGTCCGGATTTCGTCTCCGGGTAGTGACCGATCGAGATTCGCTGGGGCGTGGCCTCGATGACCTGTTTCGTCTGCATCGCGAACGCTGGAGCAGCGAAGGGGGATCCCAGGGAATCGTCGGCACCACCGAAGAGACCTTCCACCGCCAGTCGGCGCAGCGGCTGGCCGAGCGCGGCTGGGCTCGCCTTTTTCTGCTCGATGCGGCGGGCGCGAGTCGTGCCGCACTCTACGGCTTCGAGCGCGGCGGCCGCTTCACCTTTTACCAGTCCGGCCATGAACCGGCGTGGCGCCCCCACTCGCCCGGCACCGTGCTGCTCGGATCGGCCATCGAGCGGGCCTTTTCTGAGGGTCTTGCCGAGTTTGACCTTGGCCACGGCGACGAGCCCTACAAAGCCCTTTTCGCTACGACTTCGCGCGCCCTGGTGACATTGCGCCTTTCGACGACCCCGCGCGCCCGCCTGACGGCAACGCTCGACAGCCTGCTTCGTAGTACGCGAGCGCTGGCTCCTCCTGCGCTAAAACGCTTGGTGCGGAGCGGGATCCGACGATGAACTACGCTGCTCGCCATCTGACCAAAACCTGGCTCGCCAATGCGGCCTACTATGGCGGTCCGCTGAGCGCCTTGGTGCACATCCGTCGATTCGCGCGCGGGCCTGCCGTCCACCTGTTTGGCTTCCATCGCATCGTCGACCAGCCTCAACAGATGAGGCACGCCATTCCGGCCCTCTTTATTTCGACGGCCCATTTCACGCGGCTTATGGAGCTCTTGGCGCAGCACTTCGTGGTGCTCCCACTCGAGCAGGTGGCGGTCGCACTCTCGGGCGCCGTGCCGCTCGAACGCGATGGAGCAGTCATCACGTTCGACGACGGCTACCGCGACGTCTACCTCCGCGCGCTGCCGGTGCTACGCCGCCTCAATTTACCCGCGACCATCTTCGTACCCACCGGTTTCATCGGTTCGAATGAGCGGCTCTTGCACGACCGTTTCTATTCGCTGCTCGAGCGAGCGGTCGACCGACGGCAGAGCCTCTTGGAGGTGCGCCTACCGAGACTCTTGCGCCCCGCGCTTCAAGCCACCGAGCGGCTCCTCTATCGCCACCCGCCGAGCGTCGCCCTCGACCGCCTGATCGCCACACTTCCCCACGCCGCACTCGAACGCTGCGCCTCGGAGCTCGAGCGCCTCCTCGGGACGAGCCGCGCACCGAAGGAGGACGAAGGCGGTCTAGTCATGTCGGAGAGCGAGCTGCGCGCCTGCGCGGAACAGGGCATGTCACTCGGTGCCCACACCAGGGATCATGTCGTGCTGACCCACGAGCGCCCGGCCCGGATTTGGCGTGAGCTCCACCCTCCGCGCCGAGAGCTCGAAGCCATTTCGGGGCGTGCCTGCACCAGCTTCGCCTACTGCAACGGCCATCTCAGCGATGATCTGGTGGCGGCCGTGAGACGTGCCGGATACACCCTGGCGGTCACCACCCACGATGCTCCCAATC
>JAHFDT010000027.1:0-11300 GCA_023248875.1 Myxococcales bacterium
TACTCCGCCGCTTTCTTCATTTGGTGGCGGAGATTTTTTTTCGCCAAATCGAGGTAGTGGGGCTGGAGCATGTGCCGGCCGAGGGGGAGGGCGCGGTGCTCTTTGCCGGCAACCATCCGAATTCGCTAATCGATCCCGTGCTGATCATCGCCTACTCGGGACGCATTGTGCATTTTGCGGCGAAAGACGTGCTGTTTCGCAGCCGTCTGCTCCGTCTACTCTTGCACGGTCTGGGTGCAGTGCCCGTGGCACGCCGAGCTGATCATGGCGAGGGGGCGTCGAATGAGCAGGCCTTTGCTGCGCTGCATCGAGTGCTCGGCGAAGGGCGGGCGATGGGGATCTTCCCCGAAGGGCTATCCCATGACGAGGCGCACCTCGCGCGACTCAAAACCGGGGCGGCGCGAATTGCGCTCGGCGCTTGTGGGGAGCAGCAAGGACTCGTCGTGCAGATTGTCCCTAGCGGACTCACCTACATCCGGCGCAAGCACTTTCGCGGTCGGGTGCTCTTGCAGTTTGGCCCGCCGATCGTCGTCGATGAGGTCCGTGTCAGCGCGTGGCGAGAAAGCGATCGCAGTGCTGTTCGCGACCTCACCAATGCGATTGAAACGGCCATTCGCGCGCTGACGATCAATGCCGACGACTGGTCTACCCTACGAGTTCTCGACGGAGTGCGGCGACTTTATCAGCCCGCGGGCATCCGCATCGAGGAGCGCGTGGAGCTGGCTCGTCGGTTCGCGAGCGTCTATCCGTCGGTGAAAGACGCGGCCGAGGTGCGGGAGCTGTTCACTCGCGTGGCGTGCTATCAAGCGCGTCTCGACGAAGCGGGCCTGACGGATCGGGAGCTATCGCGTCCCGAGGCCCTGCGTGATGCCTTTCCGCGGCTCGCGCGCCACCTGGCGCTGGCCCTGCTATGGGTTCCCCTCGCGCTGCCGGGGCTGGTGATCCATACGCCGATCGCCCTTCTCGCCCTCTTCGCTGGCCGTACCTTGACGCCGCGCAAAGATGTGCTCGCAACCACGAAGCTCATCGCGGGTGTGCTCGGATCACTGGCACTCTATAGCGCGCTTCTCTTCTTCTCGGCCATCGGATTCGGTGGGCCGGGGCTGGTGGCAGCGCTGCTCCTGCTCCCTTTGACCGGCTTTGCCACGTTGCAGGTTTTCGATCGTTTCGCGGCGGTTCGTACCTGGGGGCGGACCTTCTTGCGCCTGCTGCGCATGGGGGACGAAGTGGTGGCGCTGCGCGCCGAGCGCTCGGCACTCGAATCCGAAGTGGTCCGGGCGGTAGACCGCTATCGTCCAGAGGACATGGTCCCACTGTTCCCGCGCGTGAGTCCATGAAGCCGACCGTGGTTCTGCTCCACGGCTTGGCGCGCACAGCCCGGTCGATGTCGCGGCTGCAGGGAGCCATTGAAGCCGCGGGCTATCCAACCTTTTCCCAGAGCTACCCATCGCGACGCCTCCCGATCCAGGTCGCTGCCGCCGAGCTCGCCGAGCGAATTCGTGCCGAGGTGAAGGGCAGCGAGTTGATCGCAGTGACCCATTCGCTGGGCGGCATCCTCATTCGCCATATGCCGGCCGATCTGCCCTGGAGCGGCGTGGTCATGTTGGCGCCCCCCAATAGTGGCAGCCGGATCGCTCGACTGATTCACAAGAATCCTCTGTTTCACTGGTTCTTTGGACCGGCCGGCAAGGAGCTATGCAACCCCGAGGGTTGGCCTGCGCCCCCCTCGCCTTTCGCAGTGATTGCCGGCACGCGCAGCGCTTCCATCGGCAACCCGGCGAGCTGGCTGACCCGTTCGCTGCACCTGTTTTCCCCCGACGAGCCGAGCGATGGCACTATCGCCGTGAGCGAGACACGCCTGGCTGGCGAAGCCGACTTCGCGCAGGTCGATGCCGACCACACCTGGATCATGAACCATCCCGAGACGCAGAAGATGGTGCTGCAGTTTCTCGTGACGCGGCGCCTTACGGACAGGAGGTAAGCACGCCGGTGCGACCAAACGAATGTTTCTGAGAATCGTCGCCGGTGATCTTCACTGAAAACTGGCCTGCGGCGAAAGCTACTGTCATCTGGATCGCGGCTCCGGTGTCGGTCTGCTGAAGGCTAGCCGCCTTGCCGCTCGCACAACCGGCGAGCTGGCGCCCTTTGTAGGTGCCAGCGAGCCAGCAGCCCGAGCAGCCGTTCATACTGCTGAGCGATAGGACCAGATCCCCACAGGAGAGCTTGGTCATGAGCCCCGCAGCAACGAGATCGGTGCCTTGCGTGACGGTCACTGTACCCTGCCAGCTGCCCAGGAGTCCGCTATCGCAGTCGCCGCCGCTGCTCGAGGGCACTTTGCCACCCGTCGGTGTGATGCCTTCAGTGGTTTTTTTGTGGTTCCAGCTCGAGGCGGGGTCGCTCATGTAGTTGACCAGTGCCGGCCGGCCGGGATCATTGCCTAGCTGGCTGAGCGCCGAGCCCGCCACTTCCGCTGAACTTTTGCCATCGCCGAGCGGGGCCGTTCCGAGCTCGGTCGAGCCTGTCCGTCGGTGGCGGTACAGGATGGCAAGCTCTACGTCATCGGCGGCATCGATGACAATGGCAACTACACCGCGACGGTGCAGGTATTCGACAGTGGGACGCGAAAATGGTCGACGCGCGCCAGCATGTCGGGGCCACGCGGCTACCTCGGCGCCGCCAGCGATGGCCAGCTCATCTACGCCCTCGGTGGACTCAATGCCACCGGACATTTGGCGACCGTTGAGGCTTACGACTCGGTGAAGGACCAGTGGTCGATGCGCGCGGCGCTACCGACGGTGCTGTACGAGATGGCAGTGGCGACAGTAGCAGGCGTGATCTATGCCATCGGCGGGGTCGACAGCCAGGGCTATGTGGCCACGGTATATGCGTACAATTCGCAGAAGGATCAATGGACGATGAGGGCGGCGATGCCAACGGCGCGAGCCTCGCTCAATGGCGCCGCGGTGACAGGTGGGCTCATCTACGTTGCCGGCGGACGCAATGGCACCAGTGTCCTCGGGAATCTGGAAGCCTACGATGAGGATCCCTGTTTGACAGGTTTTCGTACGGTGGCATAAGCTGTTGCACTCATGCTTTTTTGCGTCGACAGCGCGGGGCGCAGCGATGTCGGTCTGGTGCGCCAAAAGAACGAGGACGCCTTTGTCGTGGATCCCGATCTCAGGATCTACGTGGTGTGCGATGGCATGGGCGGCCACGTGGGCGGTCAGGTCGCTTCACAGACGGCCATTGCAGAGATTGCCGATGTCATCCGTAGCGGGTTGGAAACGGACGGCGGGGAGGAGCCGTTGGCGACAGCGATCCGGCGAGCCAACCGAACCGTCTATCAGCGCGCCAAAGCGGACCCAGAGCTGCACAACATGGGGACCACGGTGGTCGGCATTCGTGAGGCAGGTGACAAGGTCCATCTGTGCCACGTCGGAGATAGCCGCATCTATCGCTATCGGCGTGGTCAGATTACACAGGTTACGGTCGACCACTCGCTGGTCAATCTCTACGCGACCAATCCCAACCTGGCCGCGAAATATGGGCCTGGCAAAGAGAACGTGATTGTACGAGCGGTCGGGTTACGTGAAGAGGTCGAGGTCGACCACCAGACGGTCGCGATGGAGGCGGGCGATCTCTACCTGCTCTGCTCCGACGGGCTCACCGACATGGTCGACGACTGGATCTTGCGGGAGCTACTCGAAGAGGGGCTGACTGGATCGATCGACGAATGCGCGGAAGCGCTCTTGCGTGCAGCGCTGGGCTCGGGCGGCGTGGACAATGTCACTGCGGTGGTCGTTCGAATCAGGACGAACGGGGGTTAGTTCCCCGGGCGGCGGCGAGAAGTTCGTCGAGCGCTTCAGCAAACCGGCCGGTCTTGGCGCGCAGTCGGGCAAGCCGGTCATGGAGATCGACCTGCGGCTGGCCGATGCGATCGCCGATACGCGCGGCCTGGAAGACCGCCTCTTCGGCACCGCGGTAGTCGCCCGCGGCGATCAGAATATCACCCAACGTGCGCTGTAGAACGATCCGCTCCCGATCGCGCAGCCCGGGTCGTGCCAGCCCGGTTCTGATGAGCTGAGCGGCACGGGGCGCGTCACCGGTACGAGCGAGCGCGGTCGCATAGGCGATTCGAGCTTCGGTAAAAGTGGGTGCCAGTTCGAGTGCGGCGCGAAAATCCTCGCGGGCATCGGTCACATCGCCGCGGCGTAACTGTTCGAGCGCGCGCACGTAATAGCGTCGGGCGACTGCGCTCAATCGATCTCCAGCAGGCCAAAGCGCCCCGTACGGTCGCCCGACTCGGCCTCGCTCGGGGCAGCTTCCGGCTTTGCAACAGGGGTGGGGCGGGTTGGCTGTGCCGGCGGAGGACGCGCGGACTCGGTGGCAACGGCGGGGCGTGGGGGGAGGGCCACGGGCGCGGCAGCAGCGGGTGGCATCGGCGCCACTGGTGGATTCGGTGCAGCCATCGGCGGTGGTGCTGGCAATGGGTCGGAGCGCGACGCGGCGGTTTCGAGAGGAATCCTCTGCCCACCGATTCGTACCATCACGCGGTCTTCGGTCACTTCGAAGAGCGCCAGTTCAGGCAGGTCGAAACGAAGCTGTAACGTGCGCACCAGTTCGGCAAAGCTCAGACCCTCGAGATCTCCGCCCGTCGGTAGCTGAGCCAGCGTGCCCTCGATTGGCGCCGGCCCCTCTACGACATACTCTTTGAATACATAGGTGAGGATTTCGACGAGCGCCTCCTTGGGAAAGCGCTCCAGCGAGGCGCGGATATCAGCGACCAGGTCACGCACGTTCGGAGGGGCCATTTCGTTCTAGTTTATCGCGGTAACGAGAGTTCCGCCATGGGAAGGTCGATGGCCAGCGTCGGCGCTGCGACCAGGCCCGGAGGTAGGTCGGCGCCCAGAGTACTGCAACCGATGAGCTGCGTACCCTCCACCAGCGCGCGTGCGAGCTGTGTGCCATTCAGGTTGCACTTGATGAAGAGCGCTCCCCGCAGATCGGCACCGATCAAATTGGCCTTCGCCAGATCGCATTCGATCAGCGTTGCCTGACTGAGATCGCAGCGCATCATCGATTCGGTGCTGCGCTCGTCGAACGAAAAGGTGCACTTGATCAGCACCGCGCTCGAGAGGCGAGCCTTGACGAGGTTCGATTTCGAAAAATGGGTTGAAACCAGCTTGGCTCTCGTCAAATCACAGTTCATCAGCGAGACTTCGACGATTTCGGCGTCCTCGAGATGGGCGTTGGCGAGCACGGCCTCGGTGAGATCGCAGTTTGAAAAAGAGGTGTGGCTGCCGAGAGCGCCGTCGAGCTGGGCGCTCCGCAGATCGACCTGGCGAAGAACGGCGCGGGTAAGGTCGACGGCGCGTAGATCAGCCTCGGCCAGAGTCACCCGTTCAAACGTGGCGCCGCCAAAATCGGCGGCCTCCCCCACGGAAAGACCGCCGAGAGCGAGACCGCGATAGGTGTGGCCGCGCAGCGCTCCGTCGCGTGCCAGCGCCAAAAGTTGATCACGGCTTTCGACCGTTTCAGCCATGCCGCTCTTTTTTGATCTGGTCGCGCTCCGCCAGCATTTCGATGCAGCGCTCGACCACGCGCGGACCGAATCGCTCGAGGCGACTACCGCCCTCTTGGGCATCGCTCAGTCTCACGTGTGCGTGGCCCCGCGCCGCCGCGGCCTCGATTTTTTCCGCCTCCTTTTCGTGATGGCTTTCGCCGCTGCCCTGTTCGAGAGCAAAGTGCATGCCCTTCTGCGCCTGGGCCACGTGAGTGAGCTCGTGGGCCAAAAGGGCCTGTCCAGAGGTGGTGCCGGGGGCGGAACGTGGGCTCTGCCGGACCAGAATCATTCCCGTGTTGGCAACAGTCACCGCGTCTGCCTGATGGCGCGCCGTGATCTCTTCAGCCAGCTGGCCGCGAAACACCCTGACCTTGGAAAAGTCATGGCCAGGAAGCATGCGCTCCACCTGGGAGCGAGTCGCGAGATCCAGCCGTTCGCCGCGACCGGCACGTTCGACCACCATTTTCTTGAGGTCATCGCTATCGTACTTGCGGGCGATCTCCTCATCGAGTGTGAGACGCTTTTTTCGTCGCTCTTCTTCGGTATCCTCGTCGGCCATAGCGCTCCCTTAATCGTATCCCATCAGGATTATCGGCGTCCAGTGCCCAAAAGGTGCCCAATCTGGTAAAATACCCAAACCGATGATTGAAGAGACCGAGGAAGAGAAGAAGAAGGGCGACGGGAGCAACGACGACAAACCCAGCGTCCCCGAGGTTATCCTCGCGGAACAACAGCGAGATCCAGAGGAGGCGGCCGTCGCCGAACTGGCCATCCGACGCTTTGTTCGCGAGCGCCTCAGCGACTTTTACGAGCAGGTCGAGGCTTCCCTCAATTCGCTCGAAAACTGGGTGGCCTCCCAGCCCGCGGATGCCCAAGAGGTGCTGGCCGAGCGGGGATTTTTCGATTCCGTGGGAGATCGCTTTCTCGTTGAGCTCTACGGCATCGCGGGCGGCAAGGGGGCCCCGGTAATGGACACGCTGGTCTGCGAAGTGGATGGCGCGGTCTCGTTTGCTCAGGCCTCCAGCTTTCATCCCTCCATTTTTATTGAGGGACTGCGACGCGGCGTGCGCGATGCCTGCTGGTTTGTGCGTGACGCGTGTATGTCAATCCTCTCCCATCAATGGGCCGAGCTACTCGACATGGCGACGGCTGGATCGATCGATTTTGTGCCGGCGCTCTACGCACTGGGACTCCCTTCGAGCGCTTTCCAGTCGGCCGACTTTGCGGCGAGCCTCATCGGCCACGCGGAGGCCTACCGCAACGCCCGCGAGCTTCGGCGCGAGGCAGTGAAGGACCCGACCATCGACAAGCGGGCTGAAGACGAGGCCCATGCGCGCGCCATCCAGGAGGAGCTGCTCCAGAGCCGTAAGGATGCGCAGAGCAGCGTTCTCTAGACGACCCTGTTTTTTGGTATAATGGAACTATGTCATCTTTGACCTGCCCCCGTTGCAAGACCAACCTGTCGACCCGCACCGCAGGCGAGCTTTCGTTCGGCGAATGTGGCACCTGCTTTGGCGTCTGGGTCGACGCGCCGAGTTTCGAAAAAATCTCGGCCGATCCCGACAAGCATGGCGCAGATCTCTCGTGGCCTGACAAGGGGCCGACGAATTGGCCGGTCGTCTACATCCCCTGCGCGGAATGCGGCACGGTCATGAACCGGATCAATTTTGGGCGCGTCTCAGGGGTGGTGGTCGATATCTGCCAGCGCCACGGCATCTGGTTCGATCGCGACGAGCTACGGCAGGTGATGGATTTTGTCCGCAAGGGCGGATTGCGTGAAGCGCGCGCCATCGAGCTGGCGGAACATCGCTCCGAGATGAAGGAGCTGCGCGCTGTCGGCAAGGTCGGCTCAGCGCGCGGTGAGAAGTTTGCGGCCGTAGTGAATTTCCTCATCGGAAGTTAAAGACGCGTTACGTCCTGTTCTGAAACAGCTTGCCCGCCGCCGCACACTCCTTCTCCGCCGCATCGGCCAAGAGCGCGTGTGAAATATGGCCGCCCGACTGGGCCGCCATATAGGCCGCACGCATCACGGCGTTCTTGATGTGGCCGCCGGAAAGGTCGAAGGTCTTTCCCAGCTTGGCATAGTCGACATCTCCGGCTAGCGGTGCGTCCGGCGGCATGAGGCCACGCCAAATGGTCATGCGCGCAGCGGGGTCGGGGAACGGAATGACGACGTGATAATGGATACGCCGCTTGAAAGCGGTATCGATCGAAGTCTCGAGGTTGGTCGCGAGGATCACGATGCCCTCGAAACGTTCGAGCTGCTGCAGCAGAAAATTGGTCTCCATATTGACGAAACGGTCGTTGGCCGATTCGACCTTGGCGACGCGCGAAGAGAAGAGCGCATCGGCTTCGTCGAAGAATAGAATCGAGTGCATCGACTTCGCTTGCGCCAGGATCTCGTTGAGATTTTTTTCCGTTTCACCGACGAATTTCGAAATCACCTTCGCGGGGTTGATGCGGTAGAGATTCATTCCGAGCTCGGCAGCGATCACCTCTGCCGACAGGGTCTTGCCGGTGCCTGGATCGCCTGAGAGCAGTACAACCAGCCCCTTGCCGGTGGGAATTTTTTCGTTGAAGCCCCAGCGGTAAAGCACCTGGGTGCGGTTCTTTCCCGCCGAAATGATCTCTTCGATCTGCGATCTCACATCTGCGGGCAGCACCAACCAGTCCAGCGAAAGGGTCGAACGAGTGCGCTCGGCATAGGTCGATAGATCGCCGCGCAACTGCGCCTGGGCGGCACTATCGAGGTCGGCCATCGTCAGCTCCGCGGAATTGCTGCGCGCCAATGCGCGCGATACCGCCAATAGCACTGCATTCTTGATGTAGCCGCCCGAAAAATCGAAGCGCTTGGCCAGGGCACCCAGATCCACGTCCCGGCCCAGCTTGACCTCCGGAGGAAGGTGGCGCGCCCAGATCTGCTGCCGCAGCGCTGGACTCGGCACCTCGAGATTGATCCGCAGGATCACGCGCCGGTCGAGCGCGGGATCGAGTCGATCGGGCAAATTAGTGGCCAAGACGGCCAGGCCCGCAAAACGGTCGAGGGCGCGCAGCAAGGTGCCGAGCGCTCGGTTGCCGCTCCCCCGTCCACCGAACAGAAATTCGCATTCGTCGAACAGCACGACGGCGTCCTGAAGCCGTGCCTCCTGAAAGAGTTCGTCCACCTGCTCTTCGAGCGCTTTGGCCACCTCGAGTAGTTTGTGCGCATCAACGCACAAGAGCCGCTTGCGCAGCCGATGAGCGAAGGCATTGGCCAGCGTGGTTTTGCCGCTGCCGGGAGGCCCGGTCAAAAGCAACACAACCCCGCGCCCCTCGTGCAGCACACGATCGAACCCCCATTCATCGAGTCGGCGCGCTAGATCCGGCTGCGCCGCGATCAACGACTCAAGGTCGGCTCGTACTTCCTCGGGAAGGATCACCTGCTCGAGCGAAGTATCGGGGTCGATCAGATTAGAGTAGGGCAGAGCTCCCGCCGAGGGGTCCTGCCCCAGTACCAGGCGTGCGACGCGCGGCTGCAGCTTGAGCTCGCAAGCGAGTAGATTCTCGCGCCCCTCGGGGCGCCCGCGGTCGAGCAGGACCAGGCGATTTCGCAATAGCCGTCCGGTCGGTAAGAAGTAGTCGCGCGCGCGCAGCCGCCCGGCCACCCCTGAAAAATGGACGTGGGTGACGAAGCCGACATCGACCCAGGTGCGCCAAGCGATGCTCGATAGCCGGCTATGCAACTTCAATAAAGAAGGATCGAGCGACGGCGCCAGGGTGTGCAGGATGACATCGATTTCGAAGGCATCGAGGTCGAAGCGCTGCCGCAGCGTCTCCAGCCCGATCGGCCGGGGCGTAGCTCGAACGCGATGGGCAATCGCCGTCGCGATGACCTGTTCTTGTCGCCGTCCGTTCGCCTCTGCTTCCGCCTCGCCCGCCTGTGCAGCAACGGTCACTTCCAGTGCAGCGCGCAGACGACGGATCTGGTGCTCGAGGTATTCCGCATCGTCCGCATACGGTCGATCGCAGTCGAAGGAATCGTCTTCGCTGGCCTGCGCCTTGGCTGGCGCTGCCACGCGGGGGTGAAGCTCGTCGGGAAGCTTACCCACCCGTTTTGTTCGTTACATCGATGGCGACCGGCTGCTGGTAATAGTCAGGAGTCAGCTCGCGCGAATCGATCTGATTGCCCAGCGCGTCTTCGAGGAACTTGGTCTCATCGACGCACGACTGCCCGGCGACGCACTTGACCGTCACCGACACTTCGCCAGTCGGGGAGATTTCGATGTGAAGCTCTTTCTTCTGTGCCATCGCCAGTCATCCCCACTTGGTCGCGACGAGTTTGACCGTTCCATCCTCGGCCTGCTGGATATCCTCGCGCGCGATCTGGTAGCCTTGCTCTTCACAGGCCTGAATCACGCGCGCATAGGCATACTCGCGGTTCACCTCTTCGACCACCTCTTGCTCGGTCTTACCGACGGTGGTCTCCACGCCCCACCAGTCCGAAACCAACTCATAGTTGCCATCGGCCGCTTTGACCACACCGATATCATACTTTCCCATGTTGATCGAAAGCTCGGCGGTGATTTTTTGCCCCTGGTAGCCGCGTACCTCGACCCCTTGCTCTGCGGTGGTGTATTTCCACTTGAGCTTGTCGAGCGCCTTCATGAGCGCCGTCAGGTTGTTGATCTTGGTAGCGACCTTGGTGAAATGGGACACGTCTACACCTCGAGCTTGCGCATCTCGACCGCAAACGGCGACTTCGACGAGAGCTGGCTCAGCGAGGCCAGCCGCGCGCGGGTCCTAGCCCAGTCGCGCATTCCCGCGATCCCCTCCTGCATCGTCACCGCCAGCGGCACGATCTCTTTAGCCGAGTGCAGCATCTGCTCGGTCGTCAGATCCCGTTCGGTCGGTAGCGCATCGAAGGCATCGTAGAGCGCGCTGACCACCACCTGCTCCACCTCGGAGCCCGAAAACTCGGGCGTCGCCTCGACCAGCTTGTCGAGATCGACCTTTCCTGGATCCCGGTCTTTCTTGCGCAGCTGGATTTCAAAAATCTGTTTACGCTCTTCGCGGGTCGGAAGGTCCACAAAGAAGATCTCGTCGAAGCGCCCCTTGCGCAACAGCTCGGGCGGCAGCTGGTGCACGTTGTTGGCGGTGGCAATGACGAACACCGGCGCGGTCTTCTCCTGCAGCCAGGTGACAAACGTGCCAAACACCCGCGACGTGGTGCCACCGTCCGACATGTTCGACGAGCCGGTGCCGGAAAAGCCCTTCTCCATTTCATCCAGCCACAGGATCGATGGTGCAGTCGCCTCGGCGGTCTTGATCGCCTTGCGGATGTTCTCTTCCGAAGCACCGACGAGTCCACCAAAGATCTTTCCGACATCGAGGCGCAAGAGTGGCATCTGCCAAGCCGCCCCGACCGCCTTGGCCGTGAGCGACTTGCCGCAGCCCGGCACACCGATGAGTAGAATACCCTTGGGCAGCGGCAATCCAAAGTCGCGCGCCTGTGAGGTAAAGGCATGGCGCCGCTTCTGCAGCCAGGCCTTGAGCACTTCGAGGCCGCCAATCCCCTCGAGGCCGGCCTCCGCCTCGTAGTACTCCAAGATGCCGCTCTTCCGGATGATGTGCTTCTTTTCGCCGAGGATCGTCGACAGATCGAAGGTCTTGTTGCGAACAATCGACTTGGAGATCACATTTTCGGCCTCGAGAGCGGTCAAACCAAGTGCTGCATCGACAATCTGTTCGCGCCCCTCGG
>JAHFDT010000027.1:11310-26831 GCA_023248875.1 Myxococcales bacterium
CGATACCGGGTGTGCAACCGCGCGGTAGCCCAGTCATCGCCCGTCCCACCAAAGCATCGATCTCGGGCCGCGTCGGTAGATCCCAGTCGATCACCGCGACCTCTTTTTCGAGCTCGGGCGGAATCTTCATCACCGGTGAGAGGATGATCAGCGTATTGGTATCTGGCTTGGTTTTTAGATCGTGCGCGAGATCGCGCAGCTTGCGCACCACCGTCGGATCGCCGACGAACGCGTGGAAGTCGCGCAAGATGAAGACGCCCTTGCCTTCATTGGCGTTGATGAAGTCGAGCGCTTTGATCGGATCCTTCACATCGCCGCCCTTGAGCATGCCCGCCAGCTTGACGAAGCCTCGCGTGATCGACCAGGCGGCCAACTTCATCTCACGACGCAACGCGATGTCCTTAAGCGCCTCCTCGACCCGCTGCTCCTCGGACGAAACGATGTAGAGAACCGGATAGCGCGCCTTGATCAGGTCCTCCGCTTCGCGCCCACTAGGAATACCCATGGTCTCCTCTAGCCTTGGGCCAGCTCGCGCAGGCCGCGCAGTAGACCCTTGGCGTCCTCGGTGCGCTCCATTGAACTACTGATCGCTTCGTCGAGAGCCTTGCGCGCGCCTTCGTCGGGCACCTGGGCGCTGATCTCGCCAAACAACCCCTGCGCCGAAAGGATCGCCGTGCGAAGTTCGGACAGCACCTCGTTGATGCTATCATAGACTTCTTGTGCTTTGGCTTTGAGCTCCGTTCCGTTTCCGCCGGCTGCCACTGCAGGAACAGATGCACTGCTGGCCACTGCGGCACTCACCGCCACCGCCCGTTTCTCCGCCTCTGCCGCCTGGGTTTGGGCTTCCGCCAAACGTTTGTGGAGCGCCCCCACCTCCTGCTCGAGCGTAACCACTCGCTGGCGCGCATGATCGAGCGCGGGCTTCAGATCTTCGCTGGGCGCCACTGCCGTGCCCGCCCCCTTTTCCAACTCGCCGACGCGCCGATTCGCGCGATCGAGCTCACGCCGCAACTCATCGGCAGTTTGTAGCGCAACATCACGCGCCTTGCCCGCCTCTTGCTTCTCTTCCTCGAGTCGCTGGCGCTGCGTCTCCGCTTTGGCGTGGCCCTCTTCCGCACGCGCACGTGCCGCCTCCGCCGCCCGCTTTTCATCCAGCGCTTGCGCCCGCTCGACATCCACGCGGGAGCGCTGCTCCTGAAGCTGGTCGCGTTCCCCTTCCGCTCGCGCGAGCGAGTCGATGGCGCGCTCCCTTTCCGCCTGAAGCTTTCTTAGTTCCACCTTGGCTTCGCGTAGTTCATTCGAAATCTTGGAGACCTCTTCGCTCGAAACAACACCGGATCCTTCGGAGACCAGCCGCGCCATGCGCCGCTGCTCCTCCTCCAGCCCTTCGATTCGCGCTTCGGAGCGATTCAGCTTGTCCTTCAAATCGTCGCGCTGGTTCTTTACATCCACCAGCTCTCGCAGCACCTTCTCCTTCTCGACCCGAAGATCTTTCGCCGCGGCCTCGATCGAAATCAGCCCGACCCGCCGCTCTTCGAGAATGCGCTCCTGCTCGGAAATGACCTCCCGCAGGTGGTCCACTTGCGACATCTGCGAATTGAGTTCACGCCACCCTTCGTCCTTGGTCTTCTGTGACTCGGCCAGCTTGTTGCGCAACTCCTCGGTGCTCTGCTTACTACGCTGGGCCTCCTCTTGCGCCCGCTCGAGTTGGCGATCCTTGGTGGCGAGCTCCTCGCCCAGCTCCTCGGCTCGAGTCTTGGCGCTCGACATCTCTTCCTGCGCTGCCCGCAGCTCCTTGCGCAGCTCTTCCGAGGTGCGCGAAATCGCGTGGAGCTCCTCCTTGTCCTGCGAATGGTCCTTCTTCACCTTGGCGAGATCTTCCTTCGCTCCCACCAGCTGCTGACGCAAGTTACGCAGCTCGTTGTCGACCCCTTCCGTCCGAGCATTGAGCGTGTCGAGTTTGGTAGTCGCCTCCTGGAGACTCTTCTGCGCGGCGTCACGCTCCACCGTAAGCTGCGCAATCATGGCCTCCTTTTCAGCGACCAGATTGGCCTGCACCATCGGCTGGGCGGGCTTCGGCTGCCCGGCGACTTCGACGTAGCGCACCTGCAGCGAGCCACAACGGATCACATCACCGTGGTTGAGCAGCTCCTTTTGGACCCGCTTCTCATTGACAAACGTACCGTTGGAGCTCCCCAGGTCCTCGACGACAAAACGGCTACCGGCGAGCGCGATCTTACAGTTCTTGCGGGAGACCATCGCGTCGTCGGTGCGAACCGCGCAATCGGTGCCGCGGCCCAGAAAAATCGCCGTGGCTTCTGGGAGATCAAACGCGGCATCCTGCCCCTGGGCATCGCGATAGAGCAGCTTCGCAGGCATCAGATCGTCTCCTTGGGACTAATCCTTGAACACCATCTCGGTCGTGCCAACACGGATGACGTCGCCGAGTTGCAGTTTGCGCTTGGCCACCTTTTCGCCGTTCACATAGACGCCATTGGTGGAGCCGAGATCGGCCAGCTCGTAGCCGCCCTCCGCCTTGCGTATCCCGGCGTGTTTGCGAGAGACACCGTTATCCACAAGATGCACAGTGGATCCCTCGGCCGCTCCGATCGTGGTGACCTCGGCGGTGAGCTCGAGGGATTTTCCCATCATCGGCCCTGAAACGAATGCCAGCGCGGCTTGGCGCTGGTGACGCGGCACCTTGCAGAACATGCACTTGTCCCACTCCGGCAGCATCATCTTGCCGCAGGAGGCGCACTGGCTCTCCGTGCCAGCTCGGTTCTTTCGCAGGGCGACGAACAGGAAGATGCCACCCAGCAAGAGCACGCCAACGGCGATGAGTACAAAAATCAGCCAGGGCGAACCGGTCTCCTCAGCCGCCGCGGTCGCGGCCTTGGCCATGGCGGGCGTGGGGCTGGTGGGAGCGAGCAGCGTCCACATCAGTTGATCGTCTTGAACTTGAACTCGCTGTTGCCGAGCTTGAACGAATCCCCGTCGATCAGTTCGCCTTCGCGCACCTTCTTGTCGTTGAGCACGATGCCATTGGTAGAGCCGAGATCGACGATGCGATAGCCGCTGCCCTCGAAGCGCACCTCGCAGTGCTTGCCCGACAAGAAGCCGTCTTCGAGCGGCAGGTCGCAATCGGGAGCCTTCCCGATGACGGTGCGGCTCGGTTTGAGCTTGAAGGTCTGGTCGACATACTTGCCGCTGCCGATCCCGACGATCCAGGCCACGTTGAGCCCTTTGCCACTGACCGCCCCCAGATCGAGCGCCATGGTTCTCTGGGGACCGGTCGACTCGGGTGCCGATGTCACGACGGCTGCCATCGCGACGGGCATCGGCCTCGGTTGGGGCTGGCGGTTGCGGATCAGCCAGACCACGAACAGCAGCGCAATGAGCCCCGGCAGGCCGACGAGGAAGACCCAGAACCACCATTTCTTGGTCATCGGTATCTCGGGAACGAAGGCCTCGTGGTTCTCGCAGATTTTTGCAACGGTATTGGAGTAGACCGCCTGGCCTCCGGTTTCGCTGGTCACCTGGATGGTCTTCTCTTTGCCATCGCCGTTGATGACCGACTGAAACAGCACGACGTACTGCTTGGAGAGCTCGTCCGCGACGTTGGCGAACTGCTGCGAGACCTCCTGCGCGCTCTTGCACTCGCGCGCGACGCCGTTCGACTGTTTGACCAACTCGTTGAGGTTTTTTAATTTGGTAGCTTCAAAGGGCGCATAGCCGATGGTGTCGACGACGATATTGGCGCCCAGGGCGCGGCGGCCGAGGTCGGCAAAGGCGCGCCGTTCGCCGCCCGCCACATCGAGTCCGTCGGAAAAGACCACGACGAGCTTACGCGCGTTGTCGGGTACGCCCCGCGCATTCAGCATATCGATCGCGGTGCGGACCGAGTCGAGCAAGTGGACCTCTGACCCCTCGGTATCGATGGCAATGCCACCCGCGGCACCGTCGATCTCCTCGGGCTTGGAGAGCTCCGCAAGGCGTTTGGTCTCTGACGCATAGGTGATGAGCGCAACCTTGGAGCCCTTCATGCTCGCTGCGGCTTGCGCGAGCGCCCGCACACCGCGCTTCTCCTGGTCGATGGCATCGCTCATCGCGCCCGATACCTGCTCGACCGCCACCAGGTAGACCGGCTCGCCGGTCTGGTCGATCGTCTTGGCGTCGGCCGATACGCCCTGCTCCACCGACTCGAAGGTCAGCTTGAAATCATCCTTGGCCTTGCCGGTGATGACCCGTCCATCGCTCTCCACATAGGTCAGGTAGAGCTTGATGAGCGGATAGGCGCTCACGTCGGCCCGTTCGATATGCAGCGTCGGTGGCCCCGCGAGTGCTGTGCTGCCGATGAGAAGGAGTGGGAGCAGTCGTTTGGTCAAGGTCACACCAGGGATTTGAACTTGAAGTTGACGTGTCCGAGTCGCAGGCTGTCGTTATCGATGAGTTCTTGTGAAGTCACCCGCTTGTCGTTGACGAAGGTGCCGTTGGTCGAGCCGAGGTCGTTGACTTTGAAGCCGTTCGCCCCGGCGACGAATTCGCAGTGGTGGCCCGAGATCGATGGCGCATCGACCAGGACGATATCGTTGTCGGTGGCGCTGCCAAGTGACGCGCGCCGCTTGATGGTAAAGAGCTCGCCGGTCTGCTTCCCTTCGAGCGGCACCAGCCAGCTTACCATGCCCGTGCCCGGAGCCTGGCCCGCGCCGAGGTCGAGCGCGACGGTGCGCTGCTTGCCGCCCGACGGCGCGGCGGGTGCTGCCACAGGTTGTTGCGCCTTGCCCCAGCCGCAGTAGGGGCACTCCTCCCAGGTTGCGTGGAGCTTTTGGCCGCAGCCGGGGCACTTCTTCTTGCCGCCGAATAGACCCATTTTCTTCGGTTTCACTCCTTGTGCGTCGGCTTTGAATCCTTGGAAATCACCCTTGACCTGGGCGACGCTCCCTTGGACGCGGGAGAGCTCGCCCTTCAACTGCGCAGGCGTCTGCTTGATCCCAAAGATGGTGCTACGCAACCACTCGAAGGGCTTGAAGATCGGCTCAAGCAGCTTATCTAACATTCCGCGTCATCTTATCTCACTTGGGTTGGTAGAACCAATATCGGAACATGTTGATATCGCGGCCGGCGGTAACGGCCACCTGTTTGACAGCGACCTGGTTCTTGGTCACCGCTTCCGCGGGCACCACATAGGGCCAATTGCGCCAGCGGTTGACGCGGTCGGTGCCCTTGTTGTCGGAGATACCGGCCGATTTTCCATCGAGGAAAAACTCCAGCTCGTAATCGCCGTAGACGTAGTCGATACGGCGGACGATCGCGAGCTCTTTGCCCGGGGTCAGGTTTTTTACCTGGAACTGGCAATAGCCACCGACGTGGGCGCGGCCGACATCTTCGAGCTGCGTGCCGTCCGGATACTTGAGCTTCTGGCGCGAACGATAGGAGTCCTTCGCGTCGATCACCTGCAGCTGGTGCGCCTCCTCCGAGTCCTTATCCATGATGTTGATCATATCGATCCTGGCCCAGGGTACGCCCGCCACCGCCATCTGCTCGGGTAGGTTCTCTTGCGAGATGGTCTTGACCGCCTCCCAATCGACATAGGTCGGCATACCATCGATCTTCGGCGCGTCCTTCTTCGCCCCGGGATCGCTATCGATCACCGGGGGTCCACCGAAAGCAGAAGCGACGATCTCTGCCGCCTTCTGCTCGTAGGCCGCCAGATTCTGCAGCGCATCGATGGTGTAGCGTCGCTCGCCGAGCAGCCCCTTGAGGATCTCGACGTGTTTGCGGAAATCGGCGAACTCCTTGCGGCCCGCGAGGCCGGGATGCGCCACTTCGATCTCCACCGAGCACTCGTGCTGCATCTCGACGATGAGGCCCACCACATCGAACACGTTGCGGAGATCGAGCTGCTCTGCGGCGTGCAGGCCCGAGGCGGTCAGCGTCGCCGCCAGGGCATCGTGTGCCGTCGCCACCTTGCCATCGCGCGCCATGTGCAAGAAGGCCTTGCGCGTCGCCGCCAGCATCGTCGTGATGCGCTGGCGGATCACCGGATCGAAATAGGAGCCGGCGACGCCCGCGTGGGGAACGAAGCGCAGATCGATCTCGTTGGGGCGCGGATCGTTCGGGTCGCGCGCATCGCGGATGCGCGTGGCCCCCTTTTCCAACAGGATGCGACCGATCTCCACCTCTTGACGAATATCGGGCTGGGTTTGCGAGATTTCGACCTTGGCGGTCTCCATCACCCGGCGATGGCCCTTGTATTCGAGGTTTTCCTTGTAGGCGATGAAGTCGGTAAGCTCCTCGGCAAACCGGAGTACCACGTAGAGCACCGTAGGCAGCTTGTACTCCTCTGGAACGATCGTCTTGATCGCCGGCTCCCAGAGCATGAGGTCGTGCCCCTCACCATCGATGGCGTAGCCCGACTGCACCTCGAAGGAGAGGTCACCACGGGCGCGCGCCGTCACCTTGAGCTCGCCTTGATACTGGGCCACCACACCGGGGGCGTGGCAAAGGCGATTGTGCAGCTTGCGCTTCTCGAGGTGGTAGCGCTCTGCCTCATTCCAGTCGTGTTCGGTGGTGAGAAAGCCCTTGAAGAAGTTGATGCGCTTGAACGCCTTGTTCAGCACCGACACTGCTTTATCACTCCGCTCTGTGGCCATGCTATCCCTCACAACTCCTTATTGGGTGGGCTTCGTCACTTGGTTTTTTTCGGGCGCGGCCTCTTTGCAACCCCTGCTCCTGGACCTGGTCCTCCCGAATCGTCGTCCTTGTCCCCATTTTTTCCCGCCTCGCCGAGAGCGCCTTCCAGCTCCTCCTGCGAAATGGCACGCATCTCGCGGGCGCCCGAGTCGAAGCCGCCCGCCATGCTGGTGCGCACCTCCTGCCCTTCGATCGGCGCGTCGTCTGCCTTGGGCGCCTTAGGCAGCGGGGGCCTGGTTCGAGCCGGGGGGATGAACTCGTCCACGCTCTCCGCGTGAGGCATGTCGGGCGGCCGCATCTCGCCGTGTGGTTCAGGCGCTTCGGGCACTTCGTCGCCACCGGCCGGCATGGCCTCGAGCACTTCCTGGCCGATTCCCACGCCCGATCGCAGACCGATGGCAAAGAACTCGCGTAGCTCGTGCGGTCGCTCCTCCGCCTTGAAGCTCAGATAATAGGAGGTGTTGGCCGGCTTCTCCATCTGCAGAATCTCGTGCAGTCGGATCACCGATTCGACCGAGACGTCCTTATAGGTAACGGGCATCTCCACGAGAAAAGTGTGAGCCAAGTTCACCGGGGGCAGGATGACCGAATCAAAGCCGACGCTCGACGTGATACCGATGCGAAATCCCTGGAAGGGCCAGCTGTTCTCGATGATGTCCGGCTCGTGGTTGGTAAAGAGCGAGATGAAGAGCTTGAGCCCCTTCACCGTGCCGCGCATTTTGTAGAGCTCGACCGCTTTCCGGATCAGCTGGCGCTTCTTGGCGACCGGCCAGTCCTCTTCGAGGAGCATTGCGGTCCAGCCCGAAAGCCAGGGCAGGAACTCCTCGGGCGACTCCAGCGGGTCAAAAAAGGTATGGATGATATCGAGCTGGTCCTCAATGGAGCCGAACAAATGCTGGGTGATCCAGAGGAAATCTCGGATGATATTGCGGCCGGTCACATCAGCGCGCTGATAGATGGACGGTAACCATTTGATGTAGCTTTCGCGCGACACCGATAGGGTCACTCTCTCACCGACGTAGACCATCTGACCGCGCTGGGGCTTTTGCGCCATCACTTGGTTACGCTCTTCGTAGCTCTCCTCGAAGCGGATCTCGTCGACCTTGAGGCCCACGTTTTCGACGAGGAGCTGTGCTTTACGCAGCGGCAGACCTACGACTTCGGGCATGCGGATGAGCGCTCTCGGCTGCCCCTGCATCATGCCTCACCACCCTCCCCGGAGCATCGAAGGAGTGAGGCGGTCACCGGAGCAGATGTCCTTGCGGCGCGCGCAGTTCCGCAGGACCGACCGGCTGCGGGCGGTCCGAGGACTGTCCGAGCACGACGCAAGAACATCTGCGACAAGCCGCACATCAGACGATCTCCTCCCGCACCCGCTCGACCACCGCAACATTGACGAGGTGGATCAACTGCTCCGGGTTGAGGCGTACATTTTCGACGGCAATTCGATTGTCCTCATCGTAGATGGTGATGGCATCGATCACCTCAACGCCGGGGATATCCTCCACAATGTGGGCGAGGTCACTCTTGTAGACCGAACGGCCAAACGGCCAGCCCTTGCCATCCCGGCCACCGCCGATCGGGTGAAGGTAACGGCGCAGCCGCTCCTCGATTTCGCGGCGGACTCGCTCACTCTGCCCGACAGTGCGCCGGATCAGCGTGATCTTGATCGAAAGCTCGACATAGGAGGGCTTGATCACGTGTAGCATCGTCGAGACCAACCGGCGCTCATCGATGTAATTCTTGACGAAGCGCAATAGCTCGGGAGCCGGTTCCAGTTTGCGCGTCAGATCGCCGGTGCGCTCATCGAGCTTGGGGACGATCACGAGCAATACATGACCATCATGGCGGCCCGAGGGCAAACACTTGGCACGAGCGATTCCGGTCGAGGCGCGCAGCGCGAGCCCTTCGAAATCTTCCGCGGTGACGGCGCGGTCGCGGCTCTTGATCTCCATCGGCGCGCGAGTTTTCGCCTCCTCCACCGTCTCCGGGTTGGCGCCGCCGGCAGCTGGGAGATGATTGGTCACCTTTTCAAGGTAGGCGATGGAGCGAGTCAGTACAGTCAGGCTATTGGCGTTGACGTTACCGCGCGTTCCGCCGCCCACTTGATAGCGGCGGGCGACGACGTTGTTACGCCCTTCCGGTGGCATCATCCCCTTACTGCCGTCCCCAAAGTGAATCTGTCCGTTGATGGGGCTCCGCAGATAGTGGCGCGAACGGGGCCCCGAATCGAAGAAGCTATCGACCGGTTTCCAGCGCGCCCAAAAACCGCCGCCTTCGTCTTCGCTCGCCGCGCGCACGGAATTGGCGCCCAAATCGGCAATCTCCTCCGCGTTCGGCTGGTCGCGTTCCCGCACTTCGATGATCTCGCCATCGAGGAAGGCGCCCTGAACGAAGCGGAAGGTCTGAACCGGGGTACCGTCTGACGAACCCAGTACCTCGTTGCGAAACGTGCTGACATTGGCCGCTGCGACGGTATTCTGGAGGACTCGCAGAATGGTCGGCGGCTTGACATAGCCGCCCATCTCGAGTCGGGCGCGGATCCAGTGGCGATCTTCGGTGAACTTGAGTGACTTATCGTGATCGTCGGGGCCGACGAAATCGATAAAGCCCGAGCGGGTGAAATTGCGGGTGTCATCGGTGACTACGAGCGGCGCCCAATTGGCACCCTCCCAATATTCCCAAACCACCTTCTGCTCCGACTCCCAGACCGCTTGACGCTGCTCATAGAAGGAGCGCAGGTGCTCCTGGTTGGTCTTCTCCTCCTCCTGCGGCCCGAGATTCTCGGCCATCTGGAAATAAAGCGTGAGCTGCTCATTCGGCAACTTGCCGCTAAACCCGAGGTAGAGCGATGCCCCCTCGTCGGGCACCACCGAGAAGGGCTGAAACGGCCGATACTCGCGCTTGGCCTCATCGCTATGGTCGCGGAAGCGGAAGTCGTTGTAGGACACGACGTGCTTGCTGTACTGAAGGTCAGCGCGGTATTTGAAAGCGATCGCCTTGACCCCAGGTGGGCGAAGCGGATGTTCGTCGCGCCACACCCACTTGTCGCCATCGAGCATGTAGTTGCCCGAGACGCCGAAATTGCCGCTCTCGATGCGCGCGCGGATCCAGTAGTTGTCCTCGCCGTTGACTTCACCCGGCTTGATGTCTTTGGGGCACTGGAAGCTGATGACACCCGAGCGGCTGAAGCCGCGCGTATCATCGTGGAAATGCCATTCGCTCAGCGTCTCCTGGGTCTTGATCGCGCCTTTGGGGCCGGTCTTGCCGAGGATCCGCCACTTTTTTCCGTCGAAGTACTCCCACGAAAGAACCAACTCTTCTGACGGTGTAGGCGGTGGGATCATGGTCGGATCCGACAGCACCACTTCGATCCGCACTTCAGCGTCTGGCTGCGACAAGAGTTCCCGCGATGCGAGGTAGAAGCAGTGGTCGGGCTTGGGTTCGGAGCCGAAGGGGAAGTGGTTTTTACCGAGATCGAGGGCGATGAAAACACCGTTGTCGAGGTTAGCCAGCGCCATCTCGGGCGGCTGCCCCTCGCCGATGGTTTCAATCACGGCTCGGACGGTGTCGATTTCGGTCTCCGCAGGGTTCCGCGGTACCTCGGAGAGTCGGCCGCGGATCCAGGTGTCTTCGATGCCGTGGACCGCGGTGGGTTGGATATCGCCCGGGCCGAAGAAGACCACTTCGCCGCGTTCGACCTCGACGTCCGTCAGGCGCAACTCACGCCAGCGGCGACCATTCCAGTATTGCCATTCGAGCAGGCGAGCCAGATCGCGGCCGCCGGTTTCCGGTGCGGCGATATGGACACGCAGCACGGTGGATTCGTTGACCGATGCAAAGCGCGGATCGCCGATGTAGAGAAAGCGGTCGATCCGGTCCGCGCCGGCAAAGGCCTGGAAGCCCTCCGGGCGCGAGCCCGAGAGAAACGGCGAATTGTCGGCGTAGGTCTCGTCGAAGTAGGAGAAGCAGCGGTCGAGCTTGACGCCGGTGACGAGCAGTTCGCGCTCGGTTTCGAAAACGACGGTGTCCTCGTCGGCGGCCTGCGGGGTCGCCACCTGCGTGCCCTCCTTGACGACCTGGCGTTCAGCGCCCTCGACGAGTTCAAAGGTGAGAAGTGCGTGCGCCGGCTGGGGGGAGCGGAGTCGAACTCCGATGAGATTGAGAAATGCGAGATAGTTCTTTTCTGGGACGCGGTTGAGACGATAAAGGATGAGCTCGGTCATCCAGGCGGTCAGTTCGAGCAGCGTGATCCCGGGATCCGATGGGTTATGGTTAGTCCATTCTGGGCAGTAGCGCGGAATCAGGCGCATCGCCTCGGCGACGATGTCGGCGTAGTTCCGGTCATCGAGTTTGGGAGCCGGGATCATTATTCCTCCACTCGCTTGCTGTGGCTCGGGGCTCCGAGTCGCCCGGCCGCACCGCGCTCCAGGATCGCCTGTTTCCTCGCCCGCGCTCGCTCGTTCATGACTCTTCACTCCGACGGAGATAGAATGGGTAGACCAGATTGTGCGTGGAGTTGGTCGCGCGGATCTTGTATTGGATGTTGATCATCAGCTTGTTGGGCTGATCCCGCGACGGCTGCGCCTGGGCCTCGATTTCATTGATGCGGGGCTCCCATTTCTGAAGCGCCTTGACGCAGTAGTGGGCTGTAAGTCCGGCAGTATTGGCATCGTTGGGAGCGAAGAGAAGATCGTGGATCTCGCAGCCGAAATAGGGCCGCATGACCCGCTCTCCCGGCGCGGTACCCAGGATGACGATGATCGAATCGCGGACCAGATCCTCAAGACTGCTCATCGCAATGCCGCCCGTGCGGCTTACGTCTATCGGAAAGCGCCAGCCTTTGCCAAGAAAGCTCTGGGCCACGACGATCCTATTGGCCTTCTTTGGTAATCACGAGCGGGTCGGGAGAATCCGTTTCCATCGAATCTTGGAACGCACCCTCGATGAATTGCCGGCAGCTGGGACATTCGAGCCGTGTGGTACGCGCGAGCTTGGTCACCTGGATCTGCCCCTTTTGGCAAAAGGGGCACGCCAGATTGGAAACTCGCCCCCCCATGACGAGGTCGAGAATGTCCTGCCATAGAATTGCCGCCTCTTCGCTCAACCGCCGCGCTCCTCTTAGAGAATCCGAGCGGGCTGCAGCATACTGGACGCGCGCCAACGCGTCAATGGTTCGGGGAAATTTGTTCCTCGGGAAAGACAGGGTTCAGGTCATGCCTTTTTCGTCGTGTCCTTGACCTTGTCGGCGTTCTCATCCAGCACGCCGTCGAGCTTGCTGGCGACTTTGTCCCCTGCGGCGTCGTGGAGTTTGTCCTTCACCGCCCCGGCCCCGGTATCGACGTTGGCATCGACATCGTTGACCGCCTGGGCGACCGGATCCTCGGCCAGCGCCTTGGCGTCATCGACCTTCGATTGGGCCTCGGCCACCTGACCCTTGGCCTCGTCGACCTTATCTCCCACCTCGTCGACTTTGCCCTTCGCATCGTCTGCCTTGGCCTTCGCCTCATCGACCGCACTCTTGGCCTTGTCCACATTGCTCTGGGCTTCGTCCGCCTTGGCCTTCGCCTCGTCGGCCTTGGCCTGGGCGTCCGCGGCGGCCTGCTTGGCATCCGCCAGCGCGGCCGGTGGCTCGGGCATTTTTGGCGCCTCGGGAATGGCCGGTGCGACGGGCATCGCCGGTACCACCGGTGCCGCCGGTACCCCGGCCGCGAGCGGCGCGTCCCCACCGGGCAGGCTCGCTCCCAGGGACGATTGTTTGTCGTCGGCTCCATCGCGCTGAACTTTCAAAAAGGCGCGATAGCCCGCCTCTCGCCCGGCCGCCCCACCCGCTCCACCCACGCTGTGGAGATAGCGGTGGCGGCAGCTCGTGATGTAGTAGGTGCCGTTGAACTTGGGATCCTGGACGTCGATCTTGATGGTCATCCGGGGCTTGAGCTTGGCCGTCTCGGGCGTCCCATGCAGCAGCGCGTCGCCCCGGATGAATCCCATCTGATGCTTCTTCAAGATGCTCTCGGCCAGCGCCTGCGCCTGGTCCTTGGTGTGGATGGACCTATCGGAATGGAAGGTTTCAGCGTCACCGGCGGCCTCAGCACCACTTGCAGAACCGAGATCGGAGGAGGCCTTGGCCTCACCGACGATCTCCTCCTTCTTGATCGGATCCCAGCCGCGGACCACCACCTTGGTCACCTGATTGGCGGTGGAAAGGCGGGGCCGGAAGCGCTCGAGAATATTCTTGTCCTCGTCATCGCCGCCCCAGTGGGCTTCGACACCGGAATCTTCCAGCTTGCGCTTTTGGAAGAAGAGCTTGGTTCCCTCCACCCGAATTTCGGCATCGTTGCGCGCTGCGGCCTCACGGACGAGCTGCAGATTGGTCTGGCTGTGCTGGTAGAGGTGGTCGTGCTTCACCGTAGCGTCGGCGCCGGGATCGGCTTCGACGCTGAGCTCGGCATCTTTGCACACCTCCTTGACGACTTGCAGATCCGTCATCTGCTCGAAGGTGCGTGACTTTCGCCCCCGTGCGAGGCGATGCATGCGATTGAGGCCACGGATCGTGACGCGTGAAGAATTGTGATGTCCAAAGACCGGCTCGATACCACTCACCTCCCCATCGAACAGGGTGACATCGCCATACTTGATCACAAAGGCGTCGCTCTCCTTGATGGTCGAGCTGTTCTCACCCTGCACATTGTTGAGCACGACGATCGCCATATCGGGCTGATCGACGTCCAGCTCCACATCGAGCTCGAACAGCTGATCATTCCCGATGTCCTTGCCGATGGTGATCTTGAACCCTTCATCCGCCATCGATCATTCACCCTTTTTCGACTTCGCGCCCACCTTCGCGCCGGAAGCGGACTTCATCTTTAGCGTGACCTCGGCGCGGCAGGGAGTGCCGTTTTCGAGGAACATGGTGTACTTGACCGAGACGTTTTCCACGACACCTTCGAATACGAAATCGCCCCAGGAGAAGGTCGTCATCGGTGGGTGGCCCTTGTCGGTCATGCGCGCGGTCTTTTGCAGCTTGCGAACCGGGCCGTCGAGTCCCTTGCTGCTGCCATTTCCCAACACACCGGCGGTTAGACTAGAGATGGTCTTGTTGCCACCACTGGCGGTGCCTTCGTAGCCAACGCTGGTCTTGCTTTCGTAGCCATCGAAATAGAGCGTCACCGATAGGCTGGCCGACTGCGGCTCCTTGAATTCATATTCCGGATCTTCCGAGTGCGTGTTCTTGGCCGTCCAAGACACCGACTTGTCGACCTGGAGCTCCTTGGGATTGAACTGGACATCGAAATCGACCCCAGCATCACTGGCCTTGATATGCGCCTTCGTTAGCCCCATGAATCTCCACTCCTCTCGTGCAGGATGTGCATCATCCGCTCCACCTCATCGAGAACCTGACGGGCGAGTTCATCCACCTCGGCCTGTTCCGCCTCAGGATGAGGCGCCTCGTCACCGGGCGAGCCACCACCGCCTGCACCGCCTCCTGGCGGCGTCGCATGGCTGGTTTGAGACACGGGTGCAGTCGAAGCTGCCAACTGCCCGGTCGACGAAGCGGCCGCGATCAGTGTCAGATCGGCGAGGGTAATTCGCTCATCGGCCGGCTCCTGCTGGGAGCGTAGCGCTTCGACGATCTTGGCCGAGGACTCGGAGGTAGGGCGCGAGGTGACCGTGGGCGTCGCCTGCTGAACGAACGAGAGCTCCCGGGCCCATTCCGGCACCTGGGGCTTGGCGGCAGCGGACGGAGCTTCGCCGCCCCCTGCGGCAGCAGTGACCAGGCTCAGCAAAGGTGCATGGGCGGACGCACCGAGCAGCGCCACGGCAGCGGCGAGCTCTGGCCGAGCCTCCGGGGTCGCGCGCCGAGCTGCGGCGCCGCCACTGCGGCCGAGACTTGGGGCCACGAGATCGCCGAGCGCTTCGCGTACCGCGGGCAATTCCACGGGGGCCATTGCACTCCATACCGGCTGACCGTCCGCCGCCGCGTCGGCCGCGGAAGAGGCCGTCTGAACTGTGCTCGGTGGACTCCAGCCTCCTGCGATCGGAGCAAAGCCAGCCGCACGGCTCCAAAGGAAGCCCCCGCGCGGCATTCTTCCATCGGGTAGCCGCGCCGGTTGAACGGCCCTGAACATAGGAGCCACCAACTCGGCGGGAGCTCCGCGGCGGTAGCGACCGGAGGTGTATCCACCCGCGGCCGCTTCGCCCAACGAAACGTCGCCCCCAGCTCCCCCGGTGAAAAATCTTCCTTCAGCGGAAGTCGTGCGAGCGGTGCGGGCAGCGGCCGCCATGACCATCGGCAGCGAGGGCAGGGTTGCCTGGAAGCGTGAGCGAGCGACCGCGGAGAGTCCGGCGATCTCCTCGGCGGCCGCTGCCAGCGCCGCCGGAGCTGCCGCGGGAAAGACGCGGATCAGCGACCAGACCCCTTCGACGCGCCGAGCGACGGCGGCCTGGATCTGCTCCTCTTCGACCGCCATGCCAACAGGCAGCACCGGATTTTGAGGGCCAGAGCGGCCGGGCGGCTCGGAACCTGGTTGAACAGCAGTGGTCGTGCGAGCGGGAGCGGCCTCCGGCGCCTCAGCACTCTCTCGGCGTAACGGCGCTGCTTCCGGCCGCGGCCAAGCGGGTACTACCCGAGGCCCGACACCGACCGTCGCAGAAAACGGCTCGCCCGGCCCTGCAGTGATGGGCCATATCTCCGCCACCCCGGGCAATCGGCCGACGCCGCTCTCCGCCGCCGACCTGGAAGGCCGCAGCGCGGGGGGGAGCAGATAGGCGAATGCCATGGCCGCGCGCCCTTCAAGGAGCGCAGGCAGCCGCTCGGGATCGATGAA
>JAHFDT010000027.1:26841-29316 GCA_023248875.1 Myxococcales bacterium
GAAATCGATCGAAACACCGGCCGCTCGGATCCCCAATTCTCCCGCAATCTGCTCCGTACGCACCGCGATGCCACCGGGGCGAAGGGCGGCCCGCGGCAGCTCGGAAAGCCAAGGCGAGAAGTCCGTGCGATCGCCTCCGCTGGAGCGGAGACCCGTCCGCTCGAAACTCGGACGGCGCGGAACCTCCAGCAAGGGTGCCGCGCGACCTCCTTCAGCGGCTACGGTCGCAAATTGCGTCGACGTCGGCGGAAGAACTCGAGTCGATACCGCTCCCGAATCCTGCCCGCGAGGGGACTCGCCTCGAAGACGAGGCGGTGAGGCGATCGCTGGGCCACGCTCTGTCGGTGCGCCGTCGGTACGCACCAGGGTTCGTTCAGCCGGCTGAATCGGCAGCACCTGCGTATCGAGCAGGGCGCGAATTCCCGGTAGCCGCTCGACAAAGCCGGATACCCACTGCGGTGCCCGATTCTGCACCGGCGGTAGCTGCAGCTCTGGCAGCGCTGCCATCCGGGCCTCGCCCGGCGTTCGGGAGCGCGGTCTCCTCGCTTCCGCGGGTGGTTCCGTCGAAGCCGGAGAAAAAGCGGCGGATGGAGCACCCGGCGCAGGGCGGTATAGCGAGGGACGAAGCGCGTCCTGCACCACGGAGGAGGCGAGCGAATGTGCGACCTTTTCTTCGCGACGACCGGGCGATGGCTCGATCCTGGGCGCCGAAGCTGAGGTTTCGGCCGAGGTGCTGTCGGTGGTCGGTGCGGGATCCAGATCCGCAGGACGGGGGAGAGCTGCCATGGCGTCGGGCAGCTGGGGCTCCACAGCGGACGCTACGGAAGGCGTGGCCGCGCGGGCTACCGCGGGCTCGCTCGCTCGCTCCACGGGTGCCACCAGCTCCCGGGCAGCCAGGGTTCGGGCTCCCTGCTGGACAATCGTATCCACCGGCGTATCCACCAGCTCTCGCGCCGCCTTGGCGCTGGTGATGGCGGAGCTCGGTGGCGTTTCGATAGGGCGTGGAGCCGGACCGCTGACGAGGCGATTCACCCACTCAAAATGGAGCAGCGGTCGCCCGAGCGCCGTAGGGGGCAGTAGCAACTGCTCGGGGGCTTCGGTCGCAAGGACCGGGGGGAGACCGGAGGGCTCGAAATGAGAGAACTGGCGAAGCCATTCGGCGGCGCGAGCATCGGGGATAGCGACGACGGGGGTCGATCCCTCCCGCGGGAGCTGCTGAGCCGCAGGGGGGGAGCCCCTGTTCTGGCCGGTCGTCGAAGTGTCTGTGGCAATCGAACTCGGGGAACGAACCGGCGGGCTCTCCGGCGGCTGCCCGGTCGTCGAAGTGTCTGTGGCAATCGAACTCGGGGAACGAACCGGCGGGCTCTCCGGCGGCTGGGGAGATTCCTGTGCCACCCAGCGAGACGCTGGTTCCGTGAGTACCGTGATCGGTCGACGGTCCGCATCGAGGGGCGACGTTTTGCCCAGAGGAGCATCGGCTCGAGCGATGGAGGTCGAAGTCAACTGGGCGGCCGGAACAGGAGTCTCGGTCAAGAGGACCCGTGGCGGCACGGACTCGCCCAAGCTAGGGACCGGCGCAAGATCCTGCCGTTCTGCGGGTGCCACCGTCGCAACGGGCGCCCAGGTCGGTAAGGCTGGTGCCGCACTGCGCGATGGAATCGCACGGCGGGAGGCGAGAGCAGGTGGCACCTCGTACCAGGGACGGGGATAGACCCACTCCGCGGCCCCTACCGGGAGCGCCCGCGGCGCCAATTCCCCCCAAAAGCGGGCGCCCAGCATCCGGTCGACGAAACCCAACGTGCGCAACCCCACCGCCCGCACGGGTTCGGCGAATCGCTGCACGATCCGCCCGGCGGTGCGCTCGGCCTGAGCCAGGCTCCGCGAGATGGTTGGGCTCGGGAACCCTGTGGGTTGGGTCTCGGTCATGGACTCCTGCTTACTATTCCTTAGTCAGCTCTTCATGAGCGATCTCGATCGTCTCGATCGAAATCTCATTCTTTCCCGCATCGAAATCGGGCCCTTCCCACTTGCAAATCCAGCCATTCTTGAAGCCCCATTTGGCCACCGGCTTTCCCCCGGGGCCCAGCTGCTTAATCATGCCGGAAATCCGTTTGATGGGACTGGTGCTATCGTCCATGAACCGCTTGCGAAGCTCGAACAGCTCCCATCCGGCAAACCCCTGCTTGAGAACGATATTGGGATACTTCGTCCGGCCGATGAGCTTGTGAGTGGTGGTGTTGAGCCCCCCTTCGGCGATCTCCTGTGCCTCCGCCTCCGACTTGAGGCCGCTACAAGACCTGAAGTAGCAGACCGGCCCCCCATCGATGGAGACCTCGAAAAAATAGGCGCCGAAGGCCTGCCGACGATCCGTTTTTTTGTCCGCCATGCGAAGCCCTCCTAGGCCTGAGCAGCCGCGTCGGCCGCCTGGTCGCCCATCTTTTGGACCACCGAAAAGATCATGAATTCGGCCGGCAG
>JAHFDT010000203.1:0-1467 GCA_023248875.1 Myxococcales bacterium
TTCCGGACGGATTCGGTCGACTCGCACCTCCAGCACACCGCGGGCGAGGCGGAGCGTTAAGGCATCGCCCGGAGCTGCGTGGCGGGCATCGGTGAACAGCTGACCATTCTGCCCATGTGCGATGGCGTAGCCCCGCTCCAGTACGCGTAGCGGCGATAGGGCATCGAGCTTTCCCGAGGTGGCAGCAAAGTCGCGGCGGCGCCGCGCGAGTAGCTGCTCGGGGGTGCGCGACAGCCGCTGTTCGAGCGCAGCGAGCTGTTTGCGCGAGCGCAGGAGTTGTTCTGGAAGGGGGCGTACGAGGTGCTGCTCAAGCGCTCTCAGAGCTGCACGATCGCGCGCGAGCCGCACTCGCGGATGGAGCGTACCGAGCCGCTCCGTGGTGCTGGCAAGCACTCGGCGACGAAGGTCAAGGCATCGCCCCATCGTTCGGGCAGCATTCTGCAGCTCACCATCGATCCGCTGGCGACCTTCACTCAGCAGTCGTTGCCCGCCGCGCCGCAGTCGAAGTGCAAGTTCCTCGACGGTGCGTACCAGCTCGAGATGTACTGGCACGGCTAGCTCGGCGGCTTGCGAGGGTGTCGCTGCGCGTCGGTCCGCCACGAAATCGGAAATCGTGAAGTCGACCTCATGGCCGACCGCCGAGATCACCGGCACATGACAGGCGGAGATTGCACGCGCCACCACCTCGCTATTGAAAGCCGCCAGATCCTCCAGCGAACCGCCGCCGCGCCCCACGATAATGAGGTCGACCCCCGGCTGGCGCTGCAGCAGCTCGAGCGCACGCACAATATCAGCAGGTGCGCTTTCGCCTTGGACGAGGCAAGGTGCAATCACCAGCCGCACCGGCGCGCGCCGCGTCGCTACGCGTACGATATCGCGTACTGCCGCACCGGTTGCCGAGGTGGCGATGCCGATTCTCGATGGCAAGAAGGGGAGTGGCCGTTTGCGCGCGGGTTCGAAGAGCCCTTCAGCGCTGAGCTTCTGCTTGAGCTGCTCGAAGGCGAGCTGCAGCGCGCCCAGGCCAGCCGGTTCGAGCGCTTCGACATAAAGCTGAAACTTGCCACCCGCTTCGTAGATCGACAGCCGACCGCGTGCCCGTACCTTGAGGCCGTCGCTGAGTTTGAACTTGAGGCGACCCGCGGCATTACGAAACATCACCGCCGAAAGCTGTGCCTCGGCATCTTTGAGCGTGAAGTAGCAGTGGCTGGGCGTCTTGAGGTTGGAAATTTCGCCTTCGACCCAGATGTCGGTGAAGCGTGCCTCCAGTGTGCGCGAGGCCATGCGGACGATCTCACCGACCGAGAAGGAGCGAACCTCGGGTGGTGCCGCTGGCTCCTCGCGCGGCTTCAACACCGGCCGTGGCGCGAAGAGATCGAGCGTCAAAGACTCGGGCGGCTTAGAGGCCATCGATCACGTGGTCGGCGCACGCTATCGTCGATAGCGTACCTCCGAGGTCACGCGTTACTT
>JAHFDT010000203.1:1477-6978 GCA_023248875.1 Myxococcales bacterium
TCCCAATGGGTTAGCGACGCCTTGGCCGGCGATGTCGGGGGCCGATCCATGCACTGGTTCGAACAGGGAAACGCGACCCGGATGGATGTTGCCCGATGCGGCCATCCCCAGTCCGCCGGCGATCGCGGCGCCGAGATCGGTCAAGATGTCGCCGAACATATTGGAGGTCACCAGTACATCGAACCGTTCGGGCGCATGCACCAGCTCCATCGCCACGACATCGACGTAGAGCGCCTCCGCCTGGATATCAGGATAATCTTTGCGCATCGCGACAAACGCGCGGCGCCACAGCCCGTGAGCGTGGGTGAGCGCGTTCGCTTTGTCCGCCATACACAACTTCTTGCGCCGACTGCGCGCGCATTCGAAAGCGTCGCGCAGGATCCGATCCACTCCCTTGCGACTATTCAGATCTTCGTTGATGGCGATCTCGTCGGGCGTATCGATTTTAAAATTACCGCCGACGTTGACGTAGAGCCCCTCGGTATTCTCGCGGAAGACCATCATATCGATGGTGCGCTCGCCCTTGAGCGGGCAGAGTCGCGCATCGAGCAGATCGACCGGTCGGAGATTGATGTAGAGATCGAGCTCGAAGCGCAGGGCCAGCAGGATCTCGCGGGCGTGGATCCCGTCGGGAACGCGGGGATCGCCCACCGCCCCAAACAGAATGGCGCCAAACCGATTCCGTAGATCCTGGAGCGCACCCTTGGGCAACGTATCCCCCGTGCGCAGGTAGCGATCGGCGCCCCAGTCGAACCACTCGAGTTCGATCGGCAGCCTCAGATGTTCGAGCACTCGCACCGCTTCGCGCGTCACTTCGACGCCGATGCCATCGCCGGGAACGACTGCAATTCGCTTGGGTAGACTCATGGCGCCATCCGCTGTTGAAGATACAGCATCTTGTTGGCTAGAACCGTCTCGGCATCGTGCATCGCTCGCAGCTTAGCCTGCTCCCACTCGGGGCGCAGCTCACTCCAGCCCCAGCGCCCCTGGTCATCACGGGCGAAGTGAAAGATCGATCCCCCCTCCCGCCACACCTCGGCGGTCCCCGCTTTGCCATCCACCGTGCCGATCGGCTGGCCGGTCCCTGCGGCGATGCGCCGGCACACGTCGTCCAAGGCTGAGATGCTGCCGTCGATCCGGCGGTAGTAGCGCCGCGGCTGCTCCTCACTCTCTTCGCAGGCAGCAGGAATGTGCCCGAGTGCGCGCGGCTGCTCTGCCATCGGGTAGCTCGCTAGAATGTTTCGCCGCATCTCACGCTGGGCATGGTGCACCGATTCGATCGACCACTGGGTGCGAGTGTCGAGCGCATCGAACAGCCGCGCTGCATCGTGCTTCCGACAGGCTTTGGCTACGCGCAGGTAGGCTTCTTCTGCCGTGGCCGCAGGCGCGTCCTGACAACCCGTCAGCGCAGCAAGGAGCACGATCGGTAGGCGCATCGCGGACATGATAAGATTTGCGTACCTTTTTTACATGCCCAATTCTTCCCCACCCCGCTGGACCGCCGCTTGCGCCTTCGCTTTGGCAGCCTGTGCTCTTTCTACCGCGATCCATGTTGGCAATGGCTCCTTGAGGTTCGATGCCCTGCCAGGGCTGTTTGCCGGCGTTCTGTTCAGCCTCATGGGGCTGGCCGATCTGCGCTCGAGCTCCATCGAACGGCGCGGCCAGTGGGCGCTCTGGATCATCTTGGTCGCAGGGATCCTGATCAACTTCGCCGAGCTCTACACCAAGGCCCCCGGCCTCTATCTGCAAACCCCAGATCTCCGCCCCTATCATCGCGGACTAGCGCTGGCGGCAGGCCTGTCCATCGCGGCCCTCCTCACCCAGGGGCGCCTTCGCACCGTGGCGCTGGTGGGGCTCTTGGCCATCTATTTCCTGCTTGGGCGCTGGCTCATCCATGCTTCTCCGGATCCTCGAATTGACGTGGTGCTGTGGCACCGCGATGCCATTCGCACGTTCCTGTCGGGAATGAATCCCTATGGGACCTCCCACCAGAATGTCTACCCCGATACCCGATGGTTCGATCCTCGAGTGGTGGTGGGGAACGAGATTCGTATAGGGCTTCCCTATCCGCCCCTCAGCCTTCTGATCGCCACCCTCGGCCAGCTCATCGGCGGCGACTATCGCTATGCTGCGCTGGCTGCGAACCTCATCACCGCGGCGCTGATGGCGCTGGCTGGCTCTCACCGCCTCGCGATGGCCGGGGCGGTTTTTTTTCTCTCTCTGCCGCGCCGCCATTTCGTCATCGAAGAGGGGTGGACGGAGCCGTATGGTCTGATGCTGCTGGCCGCCATGGTGTTTACCGCAATCCGTAGGCCTCGCCTCCTGCCGCTGGCGATGGGTCTGCTCTTGGCCGTGAAGCAGTACTATTTGGTAGCAGCGCTGCTGGCCTGGCTGCTCGTGCCCGATCGGCGTCGCTGGGTGGCGCTCCTCCTTCGTTCGGGGCTGGTGGCGATCGCTCTGACACTGCCCTTTGTCATTTGGAACCCGCGGGCCTTCTGGAATGATCTGGTCCTCGTCCAGATCCGCCAGCCCTTCCGCCATGACGCGCTCAGCCTCTTGTCGGTGCTGGCAGCGCTCGGTGGACCCGTCCTGCCCAGCCTGGTGGGCTTCGGTGTGCTGGTGCTGTGCCTGGTCGTGGCACTTCGCCGTGCACCCCGCACACCGGCGGGTTTTGTCGGATCGCTCGGCGCCTCTTTTTGCGGTTTTTTCGCCTTCAATAAGCAGGCCTTTGCCAACTACTACTTTCTCGTGATCGGAGCTCTGCTCCTGGCCGTCGCCACCTGGGAGGATCGCGCTGCCCGCGTGGAGTGACAGGGCACTACCCTGGACCACGGTTTGCGCTTGGGCGCTCGCAGCCTGCGCGCTTTCGAGCGCGATCCACGTCGGCAACGGCACCCTGCGATTCGATGCCCTCCCGGGTCTGCTCCTCGGCACTCTCCTGTGCGGGGTCGGCGTCGCCAAGGTTCGGGTGGCCGCGGTCGAACGCCTCGGCGCGCGCGCGCTGGAGCTCGTCTTGCTAGGCGGCATCGCAATCAACTTCGCCGAGCTCTATACCAAGGCGCCCGGCGAGCTCTTGGAGACGGGCGACTTTCGCCCCTACTTCGCCGGCGTCACCCTGTCCGCAGCCCTTGCCATCGGCCTGCTGCTGGTCGGCGGCCGTCTGCGCATGGGGGGATGGATGGTGCTCCTGGGCGTCCATTTTTTTCTCGGGCGCTGGATGATCCACGAGGCTGCTCCCAACCCCGGGATCGATGTCGTGACCTGGCAGCGGGAGGCGATTCAATCCCTGCAGTCGGGAATCAACCCCTATGGGACCTCGCATCCCAATTTCTCTCCGGCCGCAGTCTATGGTTCCGGCATGGTGGTGGATGGGCGAGTTCAGATCGGGCTGCCCTATCCGCCGCTGAGTCTGCTACTGGCCACGGCCAGCCAGGCCCTGGCTGGCGACTACCGCTTTGGTCTGCTCGGTGCGATGCTGGTGACCACGCTGGTCATCGCGCTGGCACGGCCCAGCCGCATCGCCACTGCGGCGGCGCTGATGTTTCTTTCGCTGCCGAGGAGCCTCTTGATGCTGGAAGGGGGCTGGACCGAGCCCTTCTGTCTGCTGCTGCTGGCGATCACCGTGTGCTGTGCGATCCGCGCGCCGCGATGGACGCCGGTGGCACTCGGTCTGCTGGTGGCGGTGAAACAGTACCTGTTCCTGGCGCTGCCGCTTTCGCTACTGCTGCCTCGTCCGCCGCAGGGGCACCGTGGACAGTTCGGGCGCGCGCTGCTGGTGGCGGCGGTGATCACGGTGCCCTTTGTGCTGTGGAGCCCCGGCGGATTCTGGCGGGACGTCGTGGCGATGCAGCTGCAGCAACCCTTTCGCCGGGACGCGCTCAGTTTTCCGGCCATCATTGCACGCCTCGGCGGCCCGATTCTCCCGAGCGCGATTGGCTTCGTGGGGTTGGCGGTGCTGGCGATGGTGGGCATGGTGCGATTGCCTCGCTCGCCGGCCGGATTCGCGGCGGCGCTGGGGGGAAGCCTATGCGGTTTTTTCGCCTTCAATAAACAGGCGTTTGCCAACTACTACTATTTCGTGATCGGTGCGCTGCTGTTGGCAGTCGGTACCGCTGGTGACGAAGCTCGCTCTCAAGTCCGCTGACGTGATAGGTTTTCCCCCGGATGTCCGACGAGCCCAGGCAGGCCGAAGGCGACGACGAGGCGGAGTTTGCGCGCCTCGCCCCGGTGCGGCCACCGCGTAGCCCGGGGATCGCCGCTTTGGTGATCGCGCTCGCGCTGCTCCTATGGGGGCGCCTCAGCGACGATAGCCGGTATGCCTTGGGACCCCACGCGCCCCGCGAGCTTGACCGAATGAGTGATCTCACGCACCTGGAAAACAACCAGTACGTAGCGCTCTCCGGTCAGCCCGATCGGCGCAATGCGCTGCTGTTCGAGCCCAAAGGGGATCGCTATCGGCGCGCCTTTTTCCGGTTGATGGGCACCGGTTCACGCCTCTGGATCGCTGCCGCCGAGACTTCGACCGAGCCGCCCGCCGAGGATCGTTTCGTCGGCCGGCTGCGCCGCTTTGACGATCTCCCGTATGCCGCCCAGCTGCGCGATTACTATGTGGCGAAGGTGAAGAGCACCCGCTTTCTCGATCTCCCCGCGCTCCGCCGCCACCTGGCCGATCCGGCTGCCCCGCTGCTCGATCGTACTTTTGAACCCCTCTCCTCCACCTCCGAGGTGGCCGTGGTGGTCGACTTTCCTGAGGATCTCCTGGTGTCGCTGGCAAAGAGGCAGTTTCCGGTGGAGGAGGACGCCCGCCATGAGCTCACTCGGCTGGGCGCGCCGCTCGCCCTTCAAGGCGAGACCACGGAAGGGTTTCTCTATGTCGTCCGAGTACCGATTTCCGGGCGCGACGCCTACCTCCAGCAGCTCGACCAGCACGGCTTTCCCTTTGCTGCCCGTCGGGTGCGTTTTGCTGCGGCCATCGAACGGCTTGGCGCCGAAGCAGAGCGGCTCAAGTTTCCCCATCGCGCAGAGCACCCGGCCATCTATCAGATCGCCTCGGGCCAGCTGGGGCCTGATGGCGCTGGTGAAACCGCCATTCCGTGGGGCCAAGTGGCGGCGGTCGAGCAGGCGGCGCCGATCCTGATTCCCTCCGATGCCTGGGTGATCCTCGAGCACCAGGCGCCCGAGCAGTTTTCCTGGACGCTCTGGATCGATGGTACGCTGGCAGTGTTTGCGCTGTTTAACATTTGGCAGCTGGTGCGCTATTTTCGCCGGAGAGACGCATGATCCGGATCTTCGATACGCTGCAGGGCAAGAAGGTGGACTTCGCGCCGGTCGATCCAGCGGACGTCCGGATGTATGCCTGCGGCCCGACGGTCTACAATCTGATCCACGTCGGCAATGCGCGGCCACTGGTCGCTTTTGATATCGTCTACCGCCATCTACGGCGGCGCTTTCCGCGCGTCACCTACGTTCGCAACATCACCGATGTCGACGACAAGATCATT
>JAHFDT010000028.1:0-12871 GCA_023248875.1 Myxococcales bacterium
CGAGGTGCTCGATGACCACCTCCATTCGCCCGTACCGCCCCTCGAAGAGGTGAGCGGCGTCTCCGTGCCCGAGGAGTTGGAGTTCCTGATCGGACATCTCATGGCCAAGCGGCCGTCCGATCGGCCGGCCAATGCGCATGCGGTGGCGGTCGCACTGCGCGCGCGGTTGGCCTCACTGGGCGGTCAGCGACGGCCGCCAAAGCGGGTGGTGATCCGGCCGGAGCTCCCCGAAGGGCTGCTCGAAGGGTTGGCCGCTGGCGTGTTTCTGGTGAGTCCGACTGGCGCTCTGCTGTTTACCAATCCCGCACTGGAGCGGCTGGTCGGTGACTGTAGCGGACAACTTCGCGTAGGCGAATCGCCGCTGGCAAAACTGTTTCCGCGAATCGAGAGCGACATCAGGATGATCCTGCGCCGCGGCCGCGAGGTGCGGCGCCAGGCGCAACATCGGCGACGCGCGCTTCAGCTGCTGCTCTCGCCGCACCGCAAAGGCAGAGAGACGGTGGGAGTTTGTGGAGTGGTGACGGGTTAAGCGAGAGGACGATCTCATTCGAACTCGTCGTACCCGCGTGGACATGGCTACCCGATCAGCCAGTCGTGACATCGAGCCAAAATGTTTCTCGATAGTTAGTCGCTCATTCCGATGGCCCTGTTCTTGCCTTTCGCAGCACGGCCCATGTTCACCCTCCGCGCCATTCCCCCCCTGATTCTCGTCCCTGCGCTCCTTTCGTGGGCCGTTGCGGCGCCACCCGCGCCCGGCAAGCGCGCCGATCGGGCTCGGGAGCTCTCCGCGCTGATGGAACGGGCGCGAGCGCAGCACACCGCTGCGCCGATCGATGAATACCTCAAACGTACGGCCGCGGAACGAGACCCGGTGCTCTACAAGACCGGCATCGGCGCGCTCCTCAAACAAAAGGTACCCATGACTCGAGCCCAGCGCCGCGAGTTGGTGCGGCTCATCCGCGAGCCGGGACGGGGGCTCCTTCCGCAACGCCTCCCAGTGCCACGCAAAGGGCCGATTGAAGTTCGCTACTCGGTCGGTGCGCAGTTCTTCGACGAAGAGGTCCAGCTCCTGGCCAACGAGGGCTTCAACGTCACCGATGGCCCCGACGGCCTGAATGCCCAACGCGGGCGGGTCCACGTCGTGATTCGTTCCGGCCATGACAAAGTGCTGCGCGATCTCAAGGATCCGAAGGTACATCTGGTCATCTATTCCGGCCACTCGGAGCTCGGTGGAGTCGTGGAGCGCGGGCTGCAACAGGCGGATCTCGGCGAGATGCGCGGCACCAAGCTCGTCGCCATGCTCTCGTGCAATGGCACTCAGACGTTGCCGCTGCTGGCGGCCCGGCTGCCGAAGGCACACCTTCTTTCCACGCTCGGCTATTCGCACTCTGGGCCCGACCGAGAGGTCATCAAGGCCCTTTTGAGTGGTCTCGACAAACGACGGTCCTACGCGCAAATCCGTCAGGGGCTGCTCCGCAACGGGGTAGAGAACAACTACCTTTTTCCCGATCGCGTGGCGCACCTCGAGCACGTCGACTACGACGGCAACGGCCGGCTCGATGCACCGCAGTGGCAAGGGGGCGGTGTCGCCCTCGCCGCACTCGGCCGCAGAGAGCGCGCTGCCGCGCAGCGAATGCTCTCCGGTGTCCACTACGTTCGCACGATGAACACCTACTACTCCGAAGAGGAGCGGTCCGCGGTGTTCACCCGCGCCCAGGCTTCTGTCCCGGTAGTGCCCGTCGGCATCGAGCCGGGCGATGGCAAATCGGTGGTCCACGTCCGCGAACGCAACGACAGCGGCAAGCGCTCCTTCGAGGTTGCGCTCGATGAGCATTTCGCGAAGGCGCCCAAGGAGTTGGTCGGCGCAGCCACCGTCTTCGAGTTGGAATTGGCGCTGCAGCGATCGCTGCTCGAAGGCCAGGGGGCCGAAAGTGGAGAGCGGCAGCGGCTCCGCGCGCTGGCCTTCACGGGCGACTACATCCGGCGGATGTTCCCCGCCGCTCGGGGAGAAAAGGCGCTCGCACGCCTTGGAAAGCTGAAGGGCTTTCCCGCCTCGGTG
This sequence comes from Myxococcales bacterium, assembly GCA_023248875.1. Classification (GTDB taxonomy): domain Bacteria; phylum Myxococcota_A; class Polyangia; order Palsa-1104; family SHYY01; genus JAHFDT01. Next base: position 2,060 of record JAHFDT010000028.1, read on the forward strand.
ACCCTCTGGAGAATGCCGTCGGGAGTGCACGATCTGTCGGAATTTTCGCTCGACCGATTGGGGCAGGCCCTGGGCATGTCGCAGTAGCAGCGCCACGATACGGTCACACGAACCCGTTGACGCCCAAAGCGCTCGCGAACCATAGTGCCCAACGTGATCGCTCTCCTGCGGCGGCATGGCCTCTTCCTACTGCTTCTGCTGCTGCCCCTCGCCGTGCTGTGGCGCCCGCTGCTGCTCGGTGAGACGCTCTACTACCAGGATCTCGCCGCGCAGTATTTCCCTCGCGAGGCGCTGCTGCGCCGCACCGGCCTTGCGGGCTGGGATCCGCACATTCTGCTCGGCATCGGAATGGCGGGAGAACCGCAGTCGGCGGCCTATGAGCCGGTCCGTGCGTTCGCTCGTGCCACTGGATTGAGCGACTCGATCGGTCTGGTGCTCTACCTCGCGGTCTATCTCACCATCGCAGCGTTCGGCTTCTACGCCTTCGCGCTCCGCCAGGGCGCAAGCTCGCTCGGCGCTTCCGCAACGGTGCTCGTAGGACTGTGGAGCGGCCTCTATCTGGTCCGTTTTCGCCACCCCTGGTTTTTTCCGTTTATGGCTCTGGTGCCGGCCATCGCCCTTCTCACCGACCGGCTGCTCGCCCGCGAACGCACGCTGGCCGACGCGCTCGCCATCGCCATCCTCATCTCTTGGGCGGCGCTAGGTGGCCATCCCCAGGGCCCCTACATGGCGTGGCTCCTGGTCGGCGGCTACCTGGGAGCAGGTCTCGTCTTTGCGATTCCGAGCGGCCAACGCAGCGCCGCCCTCTTCGCGCTGAGCTGGCGCCTCGCTGTCGCTGCGGTCGCGTTCTTGGGCCTGATCGCGATCTACTACGCGCCCGTGGTTCATCTTTTGAGCCACGCCTCGCGCGCCACCCAAACCGGCCTACGTTTCGCCGGTGACTATTCGGTCACCCCCTGGGATTGGCTGCGCCTCCTCGCTCCCGATCTCTTGGGCAACGATCTCAACGGCACCTACTTTGGCACCAACAACTATCACGAACAGACCAGCTACCTCGGTATCGCACCGCTCCTTCTGCTCGGCATCGCGTTCGCTTGGCGACGACGATCGGGTCGCGATCGGCTGCTCCTCGCGATCGCCGGCGGCGCACTGCTGCTGGCAGCTGGACGCTGGCTACCCCCCTTCTACGCCGCCTACTATCTCCTCCCGGGATTCAAACTCTTCCGCTGTCCCGCCCGGTACCTGATCTTTTTTGCTTTCGCGGCAGCGACGCTGGTCGGGATCGTCCTCACTCGTATGGCGGCTGGGGAGCGGCCGCCCCATCCCGCCGAGCTTGCTCGCCGCCTACGGCGCCTGTATCGGCCTGCAGCAGTCTTTTTCCTTCTGACCGCGGGCCTATTCGCCGCCTGGTCGGGCTTCGATCGCCTCACCGATCCGGGCAGCCATCGAACGGTCGCCTGGGCCGCTGCGCGGGCGGCCCTGCTGCTCCTCGGGGCCGGCACGATCACCGAGCGTTGGCTGCAGGGCCGGCAAGCCGGCCGCCCGACGGCCCTCGCCCTCCTCGGCCTCACCCTGCTCGACTTCGGCCTGCAGTGGCTCCCCTACCGACAGTCCCTGCCTCCTGAAAAGGCGCTGCCTGCACCGTCGGTGGTGCGAGCGCTGGCGGAAGCCTCGCCCGCGCGCATCCTCGTCCACCACTATCGCCGCGACGGACAGCCGGAGATCGTGCCGCTGCTCAACTGGGGCGAAGCGGCCAACTACGACGATCTACGCGGCTACAACCAGGGCATCAGTTCCGAGCTCGTCGCGCTGCTAAAAAAGGGCGATCTCGGGGGGCTCTCTTCGCGCCACGCGGCCGATCTTTCCGGCACCGACGCGGCCGACTGGCTCCTCAACTTGACCGGCGTACGGCGAATCGTTGCACCGACCGGCGAGTGGCCGGAGCGGTGGCGGTCGCTGCCGCTCGTGGCGAGTGGCGGCGGCTACGAAGTTCGTGAACGATCCGGCTACCAACCGCGCGCTTGGCTGGTGGCTACCACCGAGACGCTGACCGAAAAAGCGGCGCTCGACCGGCTTCCTACGCTCGACTTGGCACGCGTCGCGACCGTCGATCGCCCGGTCGTTCTAGCCACCGTAGATATGGTACGCAGCGAAACCGGGGAAGTGCGCTGGCTTGAACGCAGCGCGGATCGGCTGGTGCTCGACGTCCACGCCACGCGCCCCGCCCTGCTGGTCGTCGCCGACCGATTTGATCCGGGCTGGTCCGCAACCGTAGACGGCTCGCCCCAATCGATCGTGCGTGCCGACTACCTCCTCCGTGGCGTCGGGATCCCGGTCGGGTCCCATCGGATAGTTTTTCACTATTCTATCGTCGGCCGAGAGCTGGGTCGGACGATCACCTTAATCACCCTCCCCTGCGTCTTGCTCCTCGGCATGGGAAGCTTTCTTCGGCAGCGCCCCCGGCGATTGACGACTCCCAATGCGCTGCTATAGTCGCCCGCCGTGCCGTCGCCGACGATCGACTGGAGCGCGCCATCCGGCGATGCTGAGCGTGTGCCGATCGAACTCGATTCCAGGCGGCCGAGCCCCAGAAGATGGCTCGGGAGAGCGGCCTCATCATGACCCTTAACCAAGGAGCGGAGATGGAAACGCGCAAAGGCAGAATCAAGTGGGGCGGCAACGATACGGATTTGGTGGGGCCCGAGATCGCAGTCGGACAGAAGGCGCCCGACTTTACCGTCGTCGGCAGCGATATGAAACCGGTGACGCTCAAGGATAGCGCTGGCAAGGTGCGCATCCTCGCGACCATGCCCTCGGTCGACACCGGGGTTTGCGACACCGAAACGCGTCGCTTCAACACCGAAGCGGCCAACCTACCCAACGTCGAGATCCTGGCCATCACCATGGATCTGCCGTTCGCGCTCAAGCGCTGGTGCGGCGCGGCGGGTGTCGACCAGGTCAAGACCCTCTCGGACCATCGCACGGCTTCGTTTGGCCAAGCCTATGGCGTGCTTGAGCCCGGGCGCCGGCTGCTGGCCCGCGCGGTGTTCGTGGTCGACCCGCATGACATCGTGCGCCACGTCGAGTATGTGCCCTCGGTGGGCAGCGAGCCCAACTATGGCCCCGTGCTCGAAACAGCCCGCGCGCTAACGAAGTAGCGAAGCGATTCCTACCCAGCACAATCCCCCACCCAGAACCCCTCCCACCCCAAGCGCCGCCAGCCACTCTCCACGGAGAGCCAGGAGGGCGGCGCTAACGATACACAGAAGACCCCATCCTATCTCGAAGGCGAGCAGCGGATCGAAACGCGCACGATCGTTTCCCTTCGGCGTGCGCACGAATTCACCGGCCCGGCGATCGAGGAGACCCGAGAGAAAACTAGCGGTCAGTGCCAGGCTCAATCCCACCGAGAGCAGCAGCACCAGCGGTGCCAGGGCGAAGGCGGGAGCGGCCGAGCGGCCCAGCCGGCGCCGTGCTGCGCCATAGTAGGCTCCCACGGCGACGATCAAGAGCACCAACAGCACCGGCCAGACACCAGGTACAGCGACGGGCAGCTGGATCTCTCCCAGCTGGACAAGGGGCAGCCAGAGAGCCGCCGAGAGGATCAGGGGCTGCCGAGCGTGGCGCGCGAGGTGACCTAGCATCGCGTCGCGCTCGCGGGCTGGGAGATCGCCTGTCAGAAGCCTTCGCGCCATGCGTCGCAAACCCTCCGCGCCGCCCCGCACCCAGCGCCGCTGTTGTACCCGAAAAGCGGCCATCGTCGATGGCAGTTCGGTCTGAACCGCCACCTCTGGCAGACCGCAACCAGGGTAGCCTGCTAACTCGGCGCGAAACGATAGGTCGAGGTCCTCGGTCACTGATACCGGCCCCTGTCCCAACCAGCCGCCGGCTGCTTCGAGCGCTGAGCGACGCCATACGCCCGCCGTTCCATTGAATTGTAGGGGCTGTCCGAGTGCCTGTCGGCGCGGCTGTTCGATCACCATCAACCCATCGAGGATCAGCGCCTGGACCCGCTCGAGCAGCCCCGCCTTCTCGTTGCGGAAGCTCCAGCGCGCCTGGACGAACCCCAGCCGCTCGTCCGCCAACAGGGGAGCCATCACACGCCGAAGAAAATCGGCGCTCGGTTCGCTATCGGCGTCCAGCACCACGATGTAGTCGCCGCGCGCCCGCTCGAGGCCATGCTGGAGGTTCCCCGCTTTGTATCCGGTCCGCTCGCCGCGCCGCAGCACCTCGATCGGTACGCCCTGTGCGCCGAGCTCTTGCGCCACGCGGTCGACGATCGCTACCGTTTCGTCCTGCGAATCGTCGAGCACCTGGATCTGCAGCCTATCCCGCGGCCAATCGAGCGCCGCCGCCGCGCGCATCACCCGCTCCGCCACCGCTTGCTCATTGCACAGCGGAAGCTGCAGAGTCACATCGGCAAAACCCCGGAGCTCCCCCCGCCACGGTTCGATCGGTCGACGCCAGCCCCACCCAGCGGAGCGCAATAGGTGCACGCTGACCACCGCCATCAGGGCCCATAATAGAAGTAGGCAGAGCATCGTCGCCCAACCGATCATCGGTTCACCCCCCCATGTTAACATCTGGCCATCGCACTGGCAGGCCACTTCCCCTCGGTTTCGTGCTACAGGTATCCGCGATGATCATCCTGGTCACCGGCGGGTGTGGCTTCATCGGCGCCAATTTCGTGCGCTATGAAAGGGCACACCACCCGAGCGACCGCCTGGTGGTGATCGATGCGATCACCTACGCGGGAAACCTGCATAACCTCGATGGACTCGAGAGTGAAATCACTCTCGTCCGGGGCGATATTGCCGATGCCCCTCTGGTCGAACAGGTGCTGCGCGATCATGGCGTTGAAGTGGTGGTCCATTTTGCTGCCGAGAGCCACGTCGACCGTTCGATCGTCGGCCCCGCCGAATTCGTCCGCACCAATGTGGTCGGTACCGCTACGCTACTGGAGCGATCCCGCACGGTAGGGATCAAGCGCTTTCTCGCCGTCTCCACCGACGAAGTCTATGGCGATCTCGGCCCCCAGGACCCAGCCTTTACCGAAGGGACTCCTCTCGGACCGCGCTCGCCCTACTCGGCATCGAAGGCGGCCTCCGACCACCTCTGCAGCGCCTGGTTCCACACCTACCGCTTGCCCATGCTACTCACGCGCTGCTCGAACAACTACGGCCCCTACCAGTTTCCGGAGAAGCTAATCCCCCTGATGATCTTGAACGCCCTCGACCATCGGCCGCTACCGGTCTATGGCGATGGTCTCAATGTGCGCGACTGGATCCACGTAGAGGACCACTGCGAAGCCCTCGACCGTGTGTTGCGGCACGGCCGAGACGGAGAGATCTACAATATCGGCGGGCGATCCGAGCGAACCAATCTCGAGATTGTCCGGCAAGTGCTAGCGCTGACCGGACGGCCCGAATCGCTCATTCAGTTCGTCACCGACCGTCCCGGCCACGATCGACGCTACGCCATCGATGGCAGCAAAATCGAACGCGAACTCGGCTGGGCGCCGAAGCGTCCTCTCGAGGGGGGGCTGGCCGCGACGGTGGAGTGGTACCAGCGCCACGAAAGTTGGTGGCGCACGATTCTTTCTGGCGAGTATCGCACCTGGTACGAGCGCAACTACGGTGCCCGGGTGCAGGCGATATGAACTTAGCCGAGGAGTCGACATGAAGGGAATCATCCTCGCGGGTGGCACCGGTTCGCGCCTCTGGCCACTCACCAAGGTCACCAACAAACACCTCCTGCCTGTCGGACAGGAGCCCATGATCTTCCACCCGATCAAGAAGCTGCTCGGTGCCGAGATACGGGACATCTGTATTGTCACCGGCACCGAACACATGGGCGCGGTCGTGGGGCTTCTGGGATCTGGCCATGAATTTGAATGTGAATTCACCTATCGGGTACAGGATCAAGCGGGGGGCATCGCTCAGGCCCTCGGCCTCGCCCGTAGCTTTGCGCGCGGTGATTCGATGTGCGTCATCCTCGGCGACAACATCTTTTCCGATCACCTCGGGCCGCATGTCGAACGCTACGCCCAGCAGAGGCGCGGCGCGCGCATCCTCCTCAAGGAGGTTGAAGATCCGCAGCGCTTTGGTGTCGCCGAGCTCCGCGGCGATCGCGTGATCGGCATCGAGGAAAAGCCGGCTCACCCCAAGTCGCGTCTGGCCGTCACCGGCATCTATCTTTATGACGAACAGGTGTTCGAGATCATCCGCACCTGCCGCCCATCGGGTCGGGGCGAGTTGGAGATCACCGATGTCAACAACGCGTACCTCGCGCGAGGCGAACTGGGCTACGACCTACTCGGGGGCTGGTGGACCGATGCCGGTACCTTCGATTCGCTCGCCAAAGCCAACGAGCTGATAGGAATGGGTTGATGCCGACCATTGTAGAATCTGATCTCATCGTAGGTGTGGTGATCGTGACCCCTGATCAGGTCAACGACGTGCGCGGCCGCTTTGTCGAAGTCTATCGGCGCAGCTGGTTTCCCACCGGGCGCGAAATGGTGCAGGCCAATCGCTCCGACAAACTCGCCAATAGCGTGATCGGATTGCACTATCATCTCCACCAGGCCGACTACTGGACCATTCCGCGGGGGCGCGCGCTGGTGGTGCTGCACGATCTGCGCGCTGGTGGCCCCAGCGACGGCAAAACGCAGACCCTCGAGCTCGGAGAGGATGATCCGCGCGGCGTATTCATTCCCCCGGGAGTCGCCCATGGTTTTGCCGCGCTGACCGATATGACCATCCACTATCTCGTCGACCAGTACTACAACCCCGAGGACGAACTCGGCGTCGCTTGGAACGACCCGGCGATCGGCGCGGATTGGCGCGTGGGCGATCCGATTCTCTCGAAACGTGACCAGACCAATCCGCGCCGCGCCGAATTGCCCGTCGGCCGCCGCCCCTATTGGAGATTACGCACGTAACATGCGGTTACTCGTCGTTATCGGCACACGGCCCGAGGCGATCAAGCTGGCGCCGCTGGTGCATGCGCTGCGAGATAATCCGGCTTTTTCCGTCGCTGTCTGCACCACTTCGCAGCACAGCGATCTATTGCAACCTATGCTGGAATTCTTTGGCCTGCATTGCGACTGGGACCTGCATTGCATGAGGGCCGGTCAAACCCTCGCCGGTCTTTCGCAGAAGGTACTGGCCGGTCTCGACGATTTACTGGTCCGCGAGCACTTCGACCGCCTGGTGGTCCAGGGGGATACCACCACCGCCTTTGTCGCTGCGCTGGCCGCCTTCTACCGGGGCGTCGCGGTCGACCATATCGAAGCAGGATTGCGGTCCGGCGATCTACAGCACCCTTTTCCCGAAGAGGCCAACCGAAGACTAGCTGATGTCGTAGCAGCGAATCTCTTTGCACCTACCGAAGGGGCGCGCCAAAACCTCCTGCGCGAGGGGTATCCGTCGGAGCGGATTTTTGTCACGGGTAACACCGGCATCGACGCGCTCTGGCTCGCGCGCGGACTGGTGGAACGTGAAGCGCGCCCACTCCCGATCGCGCTCGAGCGCGGTGCACGGTTGGCGCTAGTGACCGCCCACCGACGCGAATCATTTGGTCCCGGGCTCGAGCGGATCGGACGTGCACTCATTCACCTGACCGATCGCCATCCCGAACTTCACATCCTCTACCCGGTCCACCCCAATCCGAATGTGCTGGCCGCTGCGACCCGCACGCTCGGCGGTCGCGTGCGCATCCATCTCCTCGATCCGCTCAGCTACCCCGACTTTGTGCGAACGCTCGCCGCCGCCGATCTGGTTCTCACCGATTCAGGTGGGGTTCAGGAGGAGGCGCCCGTTTTCGGCAAGCGAGTGTTGGTCCTGCGCGAAACCACCGAGCGCCCCGAGGGCATTGCGGCGGGCACAGCGGAACTGGTCGGCACAGATGAACAGCGCATCGTCGATCGCGCCGAAGCGCTGCTGGCACTCCATGGCCCGCAAACAGCGGTCAGCCCTTATGGCGATGGCCATGCTTCCCAGCGGATCGTCGAAGTGCTCCAAACGGGCGCACTCGCCCAACCCTTTGGTAGTTAGACCGCTTTCAGGTTGAAATGAGCGAGCGAGGCGATCTAACCCGAGGCGAAGCAAGGAGCGACGACGCAGGACTACTAGCAGTAATCCAAGGAGGAGCGACGCAGCAGCGCCGAAGGGATCGGTCGCCTCGCTCGCTCATTTCAACCTGAAAGCGGTCTAATCCATGGCACCTCTGTGGGCGCACGCGCGCGAAGAGCTGGACTGGCTGGCCTTCTTTCTTCCTCGCCAGGCGGTGCAGCTCTTGGCGCGATATCTTCCGCTTGCAGCATTGCGCGACCGCCTGCCGCCCGCCGTGGCGGCGCGGTTGCGCCAGTCGCTCTATGGTGCTCGCCTCAGCGAAGCGCCAACCATCGCGTGTGAGCGCCGTTGCCCGGCCTGGGGGGACCCAGCGGAGTTAGACCCCACACAGCCCATTCGTTTCGATATGCCGCCGCGCGCCAGCGTACTCATCGTCACCTACAATAACCTGGCCCTGACCCGTCTCTGCCTAGCCAGCCTTCAGCGCGCTGCAGGTTCGCTCCCCTTCGAGATCCTCGTCGTCGATAACGCGTCGCGGGATGGCACCATCGAATATTTACGTACCGTGGAAGAGAGCGCCCTCCTTCCATTCCGAGTTCTGTGCAACCCGGACAATCGAGGTTTTGCCGCCGCGAACAATCAAGCGGCCAGTCTGGCGCGCGGCGAAGTATTGGTCCTTCTCAACAACGACACCGTAGTGACCCCAGGCTGGCTCGATCGCCTCGTCGATCATCTTGCCAAGAACCCCGGCATCGGACAGATCGGCCCGGTCACCAACTCCTGCGGCAATGAGGCGGAGCTGGAATGCAGCTATACCACGCTCGGTGAGATGGCGCCCTTTGCCAGCTCCTATACCGAGGCCCATGCGGGGCAACTGGCGAACCTCCCCATGCTCACACTGTTTTGCGCTGCGCTCGGCCGAGATCTATTTGAGCGGATCGGAGGCCTCGACGAGCGCTATCGGGTTGGCATGTTCGAGGACGACGATCTTTCCCTGGCCATACAGTCTCGCGGCCTGCGCTGCGTCGCCGCCCACGACGTATTCGTCCACCACTACGGCCGCGCCTCCTTCTCCCGGCTTGCTCCGCGCGAATACCTGCGCCTGTTTTGGGAGAATCGCCGCCGTTTTGAACGAAAATGGCAGCAGCGCTGGGTACCGAGGTGATTTAACACTACTGCGTCACTTTCGGACCGAGCCGTCGCGTCGCGAGGAGACCCGGTCGCGACGAGCGACGAGGAAGGCTACTGGTCGTAACCGACCGAGGAGCGAGGAAGCGGAGGGGGCCCGCAGCAGCGACGGAGATGGGAGAAAGTGACGTAGTAGTGTTAACCAGCAACGTCAGCTGTAGACTTTTAGGTACTCCTCCAGTATCGGCCCGGGCCTGCCATCGCGATGGAGCTGCCCATCGCGCAGCCAGAGCACCCGATCGCACAACCGCGCGACCGCGCTAGCGTCATGGGATACGAATAGGATCGTGGTTCCCTGCTTTCGCAGTGCGGCAATCCGGTCCATGCACTTTTGCTGGAAAGCATGGTCGCCGACCGCCAACACTTCATCGACCAAGAGCAGATCGGGATCGGTATGTGCCGCAACAGAAAACCCCAGACGAGCCAGCATTCCCGACGAGTAGAAACGCACTGGCGTCTGCATGAACTCGGGGATCTCGGCGAAGTCAACGATCGCCCCCATCCGCGCTGCCAGGTCGGAGCGCGATAGCCCCAGGGCGATGCCATTGACCTCGACGCATTCGGTGCCAGTCATGTCGGGATGAAAACCTGCTCCTAACGCGAGCAGCGGCGCGATACGCCCGCGCACTGCGATGTGGCCCTCGTTGGGATAGGCCGCTCCGGCGATGAGGCGCAAGAGTGTGCTCTTGCCGGATCCATTCTGGCCGATGATGCCGGTGGTCTCGCCTTGACGGATTTCGAAGCTGATCTCGCGCAGCGGCCAAAACTCCTTGGGTTTTTGAGATCGCCCGACCAGTGCTCCCAGCAGGTTCCGCAAGAGAAAGGGCGGTCGCTCGAAACGACGAAATGATTTTCCGACGCATTCGAGGTGAACGATCGGTTCAGACATAGTCGAGCGCCATCCGCTCATAACGCCGGAAAATGGCCCAGCCCCCGAGCAGCACCAGGGCGGTGGGCCCCACCGCCATCGCCCACTCGAGGGCGGTCGGTGCACGCCCCTGCATCACCACACCCCGCAGCGCCTGCAGGATCCCGCCGATCGGATTCCAGAGCAGAATGCTGCGATAGGGCTGTGGGATGACCTCGATCGGATAGAAGACCGGCGTGAGCCAGTTGAGCAGCAGGATCGCCGTGTTCACAATGTAGGCGACATCGCGGTAAACCACATTGAGCACCGAAGTGGCCAGCGTGATGCCGACGAGCAGCAGGGCCAACAGCACCAGCAGGAGCGGCACCAGCAGGAGCGCCGGCGTGAGACGAAAGGCGTCGGGGAAGATCGGCACAAATACCAGCAGCACCAGCGATTCGATGGCGAAATTGATCGCGTAGCTGAGCACCGTCGCCATCGGCAGCGCCTGGCGCGCAAAGACGGTCCGCTTGATGATATCGCCGTGCGCGACGAAGACCTGCGTACCCGAGGTCACGGCATTGGTGAACCACTGCCAGACGATGAGGCCGATCAGTAGGTAAATGGGAAAATGGGGCGTCGCCCCGCGAAATACCTGCGTGAAAACCAGGCTCAGGATCCCCATCATCGCCAGGGGATTGAGCA
>JAHFDT010000028.1:12881-29162 GCA_023248875.1 Myxococcales bacterium
CCAGCACGCGTAGCACTTCGAGGGCGCGACGCCATTCGATCTGACGACGTCCTTGGCGCTGTTCGAGCGAACCGCTCCAGCTGCGGTCCGGCGTGCGGTGGAGCCATTCGACAGAGAGGCGCCGCGGTGTGAGCTCAGGCAACACGGCGACTCCGAATGAGCAGGAGACTCGCCGGCCCCAGGACCAGAGCCGCTTCCGTCACCTCCGCCAGCCGTTTGCCCAGCGTGTCTTCCGCCTGACAGTCGAACGGTAACTTGAAGGCATAGTAGGCCACCGCACCGACGCACCAGATCGCCATCGCCGGGAACAGACCGACATCCGCAAACGGCAAAAGAGGCAAGAGGGGCAGCAGGTACCACGACTGCTGCCACCCGTGCAAGTAGAGGTAGTAGACAAACAGGCCCGTCGCGCACCAGGCAAGATGGCGGTGGGGCTCGCGACCCGCGCGCCACGCGGCATAAACCAGCCAAACGGCACCGAACACGCGAAACATCAGACCGACCGTCCACGCGGCGACATATTGGTGGGCCATGCGCAAGAGCGAGCGCGGCAGACATTCGATCGCGCGCATCGTGCAGTACTGCTCGGGCGCGTGAGGATTGCCGATGAGACCCGTGTAGTAGCCGATGGCGGCCCCGAAACGAGCGCCCCCCAGCAGGGCCAACACCATCAGCACCGCGGCGAATAGCACGAAGTGGCGCCGTCTCAGCGCGATCGCACCGAGCGGACGGGCGACCAGACTCAGGGCCAGCAGCAGGCCGCCCGACAGTTTGATGGCGAGGCCAGCAGCGAGGGCACCGGTCGCCCCGAGCCGGTGATCTGCCATCCATAAATAGACAAAGAGCGCGGTCACTAGTGCCAGCAGCGCGTCGTTGTGCGCGCTCTGCGTGGCTTCGATCACCGCGAGAGGGCAAAAGGCGACCAGCGCTGCAGCACGCCCGGAGGACTGGCCCGCCCGATGTGCCGCTCGCCCCGTCAGCCAGGCCGCCCCCAACAGGGCCAACGCTCCGAGCGCCTGGTAGAGATGAAGGTGCAGCCGGGGATCCTCTCCTCCGACCGAGGCGACCCAACTTGCCAACTCATTGAAGCCCCAGCCATAAGGACTCACCCCCCGGCGCCAATCGGGTCCTAGCGCCATCAAAAAGGGATCGTCGGCGCGCATGAACCGGTCGAACGGCACCGTGGGACTCTGATGGTAGGCCGCCATCGCATGGCCGATAGCCGAGTAGTAGTAGGGATCTCCCGAAAGGTAGGGCAAAGCCCCCAGCGCCGCCAGGTGGACGACCGCTCCACCGAGCAGCACCCGCTGGAGGGGTAGCTCCGCGCGGTGCGACAATGCCCACCAGGCTGCGGTCATCGACGCCACGGCGGCCAAGTGGATCAGGCTCAGCTCGAAGTTCGTGTGCGGCCCCGGCCAGTTCGCGCAACCTTGTCCATACCGTGCTGCGGGCAGCCCCAGGAGCAGTGCTCCAGCCGCTGACAGCGCGATCCAGGCGAGCTGCTGCTGGTGCGACAAGGCTACGTTGCAGCGACCCGTGCGGCTGGCAAATTCTCAACAACCACTTCCAAATCCGACAGCAGCTCGGGATAGAGCGCTCGCACCTGATCGTTCACCACGGACTTGGTCGTGTGGCTCACCTTCCACACGACGTGCTGATCGAGGTTGGTCTTGAAATCGAAATAGCCGAGCGCGCGCGACAGCACCTCGAGACCGATCGCGCCTAGGGCAAAGGCTTTGAGCTGCGGCGGCAGATCGAACAGCTCGCTCAGCGTCAAGCGCACGAGGCGCGGCATATTCATCGTAGAAACCTTGTAGCCGCTGACATCGTAGAGCCAATAGTGGCCAGCGGCGATGCGACGCCGCTGCCGCAGGAACTCTCGCAGCGTCTCAGGGCCATGGTTATGGACGATCGCTTCGGGCACGTAGGCCAACCGATAACCGGCGGTCGTGATCAGCTGCTCCAGACTCGCCTCATCGACCGAGCTCTCCGGCGGCAGTCCATTGACGATGCCCGCCCGGACCATCACCATCTCCCCCAGCTTGGGCGCTTCCAGCGCCACCCGGTGGTGCATGTTCCAGAGGAAGCGCGTGGCTTCCCCGAGAAAAGTACCATGGCCATTGGTCGGCATCGGCCGGGCGCCACACATCCCGATATCCGGATGGTGAATGAACGGCAACACCAGGCGCTCGATCGCCTCCGGCGCCACCAACAGATCACCGCTGCAGAGACAAATGGCGCCAATCCGTGGGTTGCAGTGCTGAAGATAGGTATTGATCGCCGCAACCTTGCCGCGCCGCACCGGCTCTTCGATGAGACGCACCGGCACGCCCTTGCGCAGCTGCCGGTCGCGCACCACTTCGAGTGTCCGATCGGCGCACCCGCTGGCCACCACCACGATTTCGACCAGTTCCGCGCGGCGCATCTTCTGCGAGCGCAGCGAATCGATCAGGATGCCGATATTCGCTTCTTCGTTGTGGACGGGTACGGCGACGCTCACTCTCATAGTCTAAGCCTCAGTCTCCGCGAAAGATTCTCACAGCCCTCGGTCAGTCACAATTTTTTCACCAAGCCCCCGGCCAGCCACCGTCCAGTCCTTGATAAGCGATAAGCGGGCGGTAAGCTAGCGGGCGCACCATCGATTGTCAACCGCGGGATCCAAGCAGATTTCATACCAGGGGGAATAGCTCATGGGATGGGCGAGCGGCGATGGAGATCTGACAGCAGCTGGTGAAAAACTACCGCTTCAAATCGAGAAACCGCCCCATTTCGCGTGCACCGGCACCATAGATCGCCTGGCTGTAGTAGCAGCGCGCGAGGTAGTAGAGCACCGCGGGACGCCGCTCGGGATAGGAGGGATCCCTGGCCAGCGGTAGCAGTAGGTCGACCGCTTCGTCGAATAGCTCCGTCTTATACAGAAGGTAGCCCAGCAGCAGCTGAAGGTCGGCTCCCCCCTGTTCGAGGTAGCGCTCGGGCCAGCCGCGAAAGGCCGCGAGGGCGTGGGCCCAACGCTGCTGGTGCAACTCGTTTTCCGCGGTGGCGTAGTCGCGCGCGAATTGCTCGCTCTGCGCGGCAGATAGCCTATCGGGCACCTTCGGCACGTCGAGCGGGTCGCTCTCCTTGGCGAGCGGCTCTTCAGCAGCGTCGACGGGCGCCAAGCGAGCGTGAAGCTGGGCGCTGCGATGAGCGACCGCCCCCCCCTCGTGGCGCTGGGCGGCTGCGACAAATCGCCCAGCAGCATGGCGCTTGCCATGGGCGATGAGGCGCTCCGCAATATGCGCCTCCGCGCGACCGCGCTCACTCCCGCTCCCGAGACCGGTGAGATGGTCCTCGAAGTGCCCGTAGGGCCAGTCGGCCCCATAGACCCGGGCGAGGTAAGGATCGTAACGCAGATAGGCCAACAGATCGCGTGGCGCCGAAAACTCGATCCGCGCGTTGTCGTCGGTGTTGAGCTCGGCGCCCGCGGTAAAGGCCGGGATCTCCTCGGGTGTAAGCAGCAGGTAGGCCAGCAGATCGTCGGCCGAATGGACCTCGGCGCGCGCGAGTTCCTCGCGCACGACGGGCACGGAGAAGTTGCGCTGCAACCGAACTCGGTCGAGCGCCACCGGGTGGTGCGCGGCGATCAAAATCAGATCGGACGAGAGATCTTCGGCCGAGAAAACATAGGTGTAGGGGAAAACCTCGGCGAAGGTGCGCAAGATGGATTTGATATTGGCGGGCGAGAGCTCGTAGAGCTGAGCCCACTGGCAAAAAACCCCGTCTGGAGCGAGGCGCCGTTTCGCCAGCTCCCAGTAGTCGCGGGTGAACAGATTGGAGACGCCGGTGATCCAGGGATTCGACGGTTCGGAGATGATCACATCGTAGCGATCGTCACGCTGGGTGAGAAAATTGCGGCCATCGCCGATGTTGATCCGGACGCGCGGATTCCGCTCCGGGCGGTGGTTGACCGAATCGAAGAAACGGGCCGCGGCCACCACCTCGGGCTCGAGCTCGACGACCTCGACGTGCGCGCCAGGAAACACTGCGGCGGAACCGACCGTGACCCCCGAGCCATAGCCGACCACCGCGATGCGGGGCGGCTGCTCGAGAGCGGTGGGATGCATAAGCAGCGGCAGGAGACCCACCATGATCTGCGTCGGCATGTCGTCGCCATTGGAAGCATCGACCTTGCCGTTGTTCTTGAGTGCCAAGTGTTTGCCCCACTTTTCGACGCTGACCGTGGTGGCGATGCCATCGCGGTAGTAGAGCAGCTCGGGCACCGCCCACTTGCCGCTCTCGACGATCTCCTTGGCGAGCGATACGCGGAACAGGCCGGCCTGAAAGTGGCCGAGATCCCAGTGGGGAATGAGAAGCGTCACCACGACCACGGCGCACAAAGCGCCGATGGCGCCCAGCCGCCGCCCCGTCGAAGGAATCTCGGCGACCCAGCACAGCGACGCCGCTAGCAGCGCGGAAGCGACCGCAGCCCCCTTGAGGCCAAACTCGAGTCCCAAGCGCGGCAGAATCCCAAAGCCGGCGCCCGCCGAACCGACGATCGCTCCGAGCGTGTTCATGGCATAGGCGATGCCCACGTCACGCCCCACCTGATCAGCACCTCGCGCATAGATGCGCAGCACCAGTGGGGTGGCCGCGCCCATCGCGAGCGTAGTGGGAAGAACCGCCAGCGCCGCCAACAAAAACTGAGCGGACAAAATGCCGTCGACAGAGAAGGTGCCACCGCGCAAAAGTTCGAGAAAGGCGCCGGGCAGGCGATCGATGAGGCAGTAGGAGCCGAGGCCCAGCACCGCGATGGCCAGCTCGAGCAGGGCCAACCATAACACCGGACGCACGGTGCGCGTCGCCCAGCGCGAGGCTGCGGCGGCACCGACGGCGAGGCCGATCAAGAAGGCCAGAAGAATCAGCACGAACGAGTAGATCGAGGAGCCGATGACCACGGACAGAGCACGCGACCAGAGCACCTGGTAGACCATCGCCGTGGCTCCCGAGCAGACGAAGCTGCCCAGAACGACACGTCGCTGCAGCTCCGAAGCGCCCGCGCAGAAGACGCGCTCTGCAAAAGCCGGCTCCTCAAACTCTGGGGGGTGCGAGCTGCGCCGGCGGTGCCAAAGAAACACGAGGAGAGCGATCGAGAGATCGGCCCCCGCTGCGCATCCATTGGTCACCCGTACTCCCAATCCGGGCAAGAGCACGAAGCCCGCCAGAAAAGTGCCTGCCACGGCTCCGATCGTGTTCGCGGCATAGAGCGCACCCACGCGCTGACCTACGTCCCCTCCCGAGGAGGGAAACAGTGCACGCGCTAAAATAGGCAGCGTCGCGCCCATCAGCGTCGTGGGAATGAGCAGCACTCCTGCTGTGGCCAGGAAGCGCGCGGCGATCACCAGGGCGGCATGGCCACCAGCGGTACGCCAGACGAATGCATTCACCGCCGGATAGCGCGCCAAGATCGGGGAAACCAGGAGCGCACAGAGGCCGATGGCCGCCTCCAGACAGGCGTAAGCGGAAAGCGGATCGCGGATACGATCGGCGTAGCGTCCGGCCCCATAGCTGCCCAGCGCCAGTCCGCCCATGTAGACCACCAGCACCGTCGCAATCGCGGGCACCGTGGCGCCGAACACCAGACCGAGCTGGCGCGTCCAGACCAATTCGAAGACCAGCCCTGAGGCGCCGGAGAAGAAGAAGCAGAAGGCGATGAAGAGCGGCAAGCTACTGCCGCTGCTGGAGCCCGACCAAGAGGTCGACGACGTGCTCGATCAGCTCCAGTCGCCCCGTCAGAGAATAGTAGTAGCGCTCATCGACCGGCTGCAGCCGCTCGAGCGCCTCTTCGAGGGCCGGCTCGAGCCGTGCCTCGGTCGTCAGGTAAGCATCGTAGCCCTCCACCTCTCCCCGCCGCAATGCAGTCGCGGCCATCGCCACCGGGCTGAATGTCAGTAATTCACTCTCGCCCGGGCCGATCGCGATCCGCCACTCCTGCGGCGAGGAGCTGTCCGCCTGCCAACCGCCGCCGAAGCGGCTGAGCACGATCTCGCCAAAATAGGCGCCGAACGCAGGAGCCAACAGCTCCAGCAGTGGGTCGCTCATGTCAGCTGCCTGGGCCATGTAGTGATCGACGTAGGCGAGCGACTCGACGCTGCCATCGAGCTCGAGGCCGGTGGCACGATGCACATAGTCGCCTGCAGCCGCGACAAACTCAGCGATGCGCGGATTCACGATTGCGAGTCTTCCCGGGCCACAGTGCCGGTGTCAAGACGTAGAAATCCGATTTCTCCCCTGCCGCTTGGCTCGATACAGCGCCTGATCGGCGTGCGCGAGGAGTTCGTCTTCCGTTCGTCCGTCCGCTGGGAAGCAGGCCAGCCCGATGGAAATGGAAGCTTTCACGACGACCCTGTTCTGTTCAAAACGTTCTGCGGCGAAGTGGCGTCGCAACCGTTCTGCCCATTCGATCGCCTGGGCCCTGGTCTGCCCGCCGAGAAAGAGCACGAACTCATCACCGCCGGTACGGCACGCCATGGAACCGGAGGGAAGAAAGCTCCCGATGATCTTTCCCAGCTGGGCAATGGTGTTGGATCCGATGGGATGACCATGAGTGTCGTTGATCGCTTTGAGCCCATCGAGATCGATCGCCAGGACAATGAGCGGCTGGCGCTGGGCGCGCGCCGCTGCGAGCGCACGGGTCAGCGCCGGTTCGAAGCGGCGCTTGGCCACCAGCCCGGTGAGTTCATCGAAGGATACGCGGGCATCCATCTGAGCGTGGTAACCGAGATCCAAATCACCCGCTGCAGTGAACTTGATGACGCAGTCCCCGAGAGCAATGCAGTCGCCGGGACGCAGACGCTGCGGGCCATGAACCAGCTTGCCATTGAGACGAGTGCCATTGGTCGACTTCAGATCTTCGAGCAGGAAATCCGTTTTGTCGCGAACCACCCGACAGTGGCGACGTGAGATCTGTGCATCATCGAGCGGCAGCTCCACTCGAGGATCGCGCCCCACTGTGATGGCATTTTCGATCACGATATGGCGCCCGAGATCCGACTCTGGCCCCTTCAGCACCACCAGCGCAGCGCCAGCTGTGGGGGCCGCACGTCGTAGGGCCCCGGAGGGGACGCGAAGCGTCGAACCCACCACGCGGTTGCGCCGGCTCATGCCGCTCGCCCATGCTTCTTGACACGGCAGCGCGCGATCAGCGGCATATGGTCCGATAGGCCATGAAAGCGCGAACGGCGTGCCCCGAAGGGCTCGCTATCCTGGACATCCAGCCACTCGATCCCGGGCCCCGAAAACACATGGTCCAGATGCATTCGCAGATTCATGAACCCGGCCGTCGACCATTTCCCGCCTTCGCTTCCCACCGCACGCAGCGCATCCGAGAGACCGCGCTCCTCCGTCAAATACTGATATACTAGCGAGGCCGGCTGGGAGTTAAAATCACCGACGACAAGAAAGCGGTCGCTGGCGCGCTCAGCGTCGATGAAGTCGACCAGCTTTTTCGCTTCTGCAAGTTGATTCTTGCCGTAGCCCATCCGGTCCTTGCCGATCCAAAACTCGCGCGCCAGTGCCGTCGGCAACGAAAGATGGGTGTTGAAGACATCGATGGCATCGCCGCTGCGGTGATGGAATCGCACGTGCGCACTGATCCGCGTCTGCTTGAGGCCGCGCACTAGATGGCGATGTGTAATATCGGCCGGGCGATCGGCGTTGTGGTGTGCGATGGTAAAATCGCGGTGCGCCAAGATCGCCAAACCAGTCGTGTAGAGGTTGGTGGCACGCGTGAGAGTGTAGCGGTGCGCTGGAAAGTAGTAGGCCTCATACAGATCCTCTTTTCCGGCAGCGGTGAGGGCACCGTGCAGCGCCTCCATCAGGCGCGATAGCTGTGTCTCGTCGGGAGAGCGACGCGGATGGGCCAGATTGGCCCGCAACGAAGCCGTCTCCACTTCCTGGAGGCAGAGCAAATCGGGCAGCGGATCGAGCGACGAAATCGCACGCGCAATCGCGACCATCGACCGGGCGGTCGCGGCGAGCCCACGCGTGCCATGGCCAAAATAGCGCACATTGTAGGTCATGATCCGCAGGGGCGGCACAATTCTAACGATAGCGCAGGTGTTCGGGGATTGCGATGGACCGGGACGTACTACTCGGACGACGCACAATTCATGTCTCAGAGTAGCTGGTCGATCGTCACCTTGGCGCGCTCGTTCGCGGCGGGATCGAGCTCACCAAGAAGCTGGTTCAAACGGTCGCGCTCGGCCGCCGGCTCAGCGATGGCTGGGCGAAAAACAATCAGCACTTCGTCGAGCCGGATGTGCGACGGCGGGCGCGCGGGCAGCCAGCCCTGCGCTTCGCCCTCGAGCTCCACCACCAGATGGCGCTCCCGAAGACGCTCCAGCAACCGCGCCACCACCTCCTCCGGTAGGTGCAGCCCCGTACCCAACTGAGCTGGCGTAGGCGGCTTCGCCCCCGCCGTGAACGCCCGGGAGATCTCGACCAGCAGGCGGGCCGCGGTCGCGCCCGTCGCCAGCTCCCAATCGCTGTCCTCGATGCGGCGCCGCCCACTCACCTCGGCCGCTTCCAGGCTGTCGAGCCGCTGCGCCGCGTGCGCCACCTCGGCGCCGAGCAGAACGGTGAGCCAGGCGATGTAGATCCAGACCAGGAGCAGCGGCACGAGACCAAAGGCACCATAGATCGACTTGTATTTGGTGATGACCAGCATGACGTAGTAGGTGAAGCCACCCTTGGCGATCTCGTAGAGCACCGCCGAAACGAACGCCCCCAGGGCCGCCGCGCGCACCTTGACCCGCACCGATGGCAACAGATGGTTGGCCGCCCACAGCGCCAGGAAAGTCGATGCAAACGGTGCCAAGAGGCCCACCCGCCCACCGCGCCAAAAGCGCGCCGTGTGGTACAGGGAGAACGCGATCAAGAGGGGCACCAGCGTGGCGAGCAGGTAGAATACGGCGAAGCTGCTGACGAGCGATCGCCGCCGTGCTGCCGACCAGATGCGGTTCCAGAACATTTCGATGTCGTGGTAAACCAAGAACACAATCAGCAGCAGCGCGGCGAGGCCAACCGATCCGAAGTTGCCGCGCTCGGCCCGGTCGACGAAGGAGATCAGCGCCTCCTGCACCGCCAGGCGCGCCTCTTTGGCGGGAAACAGATGGGTGGCGAAAAACTCGAACAGTGCACTGCGTTCGCTCAGCTCGCCCGCTGCTCGAAGCAGCGAAAAGGCGATGACGCACAGTGGGACCAGCGACAGAGCGGTCTTGTAGGCCAGCGCTGCCGCTTCCTGGGTGCACCGGTCGATACGCCATCGGCACCACACCTGCCGTCCGAGACGAACCAGGTAGCGGAGCCGAGCCATTCGCGCCTTATAGCACAGCAACAGCGTTGCCAAACCGGGTTGCCGATGCCATGATTCCCATGCGGTGGAATCCCTCGAGAGAGAGCCAATCCAGGGCAACAGCTGCCCCACCTGTCACCTCACCTTCGGAGGGGAGATGCAATTCTGCCCCCACGATGGCGCCCGTCTGATCATCGCTGTCGTAGAGTCGCCGCTCATCGGCAAAATTCTCGGCGACCGGTATCGCATCATTCGCAAACTGGGCGAAGGTGGCATGGGCGAGGTCTACGAGGCGGCCCACACCTACATCGACAAGAAGTTTGCACTCAAGCTACTGCGCCCCGAGATCACTGCCCATCCCGAAGCCGTGGCGCGATTTCATCAGGAGGCGCGCGCCGCCTCGAGCATCGGCCATGAAAACATCGTCGCAATCGATGATTTCGGACGGTTGCCCGACGGCAGCGTCTACCTGGCGATGGAGCTATTGCCAGGCCAGTCACTCGCTGACCGGCTGCGCCAGGCGCCGCTTTCCGTCGATGAATATCTGGCCGTCAGCATCCAGGTGGTCCATGGCCTGGCCGCGGCGCACGCCAAGGGCATCGTCCATCGGGACATGAAGCCTGAGAATATCTTTCTCATTGAGAAGTTCGGCCAGACCGTGGTCAAGATCCTCGATTTCGGGATCGCCAAAATGGCGGGCGAAGGACAGGAGCAGCTGACTCGAACCGGACAGATCTTTGGCACCCCCCAGTACATGTCCCCCGAGCAGGCGCTCGGCAAACCGCTCGATGACCGATCTGATATCTATTCGGTGGGCGTCATCCTCTACGAGATGGCCACCGGCCGCGTGCCCTATCAAGCCGAATCGTTCATGGGGGTGCTCACGCAGCATGTGACCTCGCAGCCGATGGCGCCGCGCGAGGCGGCTCCCCAACGCGATGTGCCGCCGCAGATCGAGGCCGTGATTCTGCGGGCGATGGCCAAGGAGCGCGACGATCGCTTCCTCTCGATGGAGGAGTTCGGGAGCGCTCTGGTGGAGATCGCTAACGAGCTAGCTCCAACGCTGGGAGATGGATCCGAGGCGTTTCGAGCGATCGTTTTCGAGCAGCGCCTCTCGGGGCCGATGCCGCCCCTCGCAAGTCATCCGGGTATCCGGATCCCAGCGCCTAGTCCGACGCCGCGCTCCGAACCGCCCCGCACCAGCCCCCCCCCAGTCCCCGTGGGAAGCGAAGGGCTAACGCCGCCACAAAGTCTGATCAAATGGGCGGTAGGGCTCGGCCTTGTGACGCTGGCGATCGCTGGCAGTGCGGCGGCCCTCTTGTGGCGCGATCCCGCCCCGAGGGCTCCCGTTCCCCCGCTGACTGCAGCTCCCGTTCCCCCGCTAGCTGTAGCTCCCGTTCCCGCCCTCCCGACGCCCCGGCCGGCCCCCGCCCCCCAGTCAGCGCCTCCCCCATCGCTGAAGGGCGCAGCCGAGGTCGAAGTGCTGGTCGATTCGATCCCCAATGGTGCCACGTTGCTGATCGACGGCAACACGGTCGCCTTTACGCCCGAGGTGATCAAGGTGGAGGAGGGGATGCGTCACACTGTGACGCTGCGCAAGAGCGGTTATCGTGAGCGTACGCTGGTCCTCGATCCCCTGCAGGAGCGCAAGGTGATCGTCCGACTGGAGCGCCACGGCGGATCGTCGGAACACTCGCTGCCCCCTCCCAGCCTGCCGCTGCCGCGCGGGCCGGAGCCGCCTGTTTCCCCACCCGAACGCTTCGCCGTGCCTCCTCCGCCAGTACCCACCCTGGCTCCGGCCGAGCCGCGCGGACCCAGCAAGGTGCCACCGCGACGCGTGGTGAAGCCGGCTCGTGCGGGCGAGCCGCTTGATCCCTACGAATGAGACGGAGTCCTCGATGCGAATGTCGATAGCCCTTTTCACCTTGATCGCCTTTCTTTCGACCCTCCTGCCCGCCCACCCAAGCTGGGCCGACGAGACGCCTGCGGGTGCGGAAGATGAAACGCTCGCCCAGGCGAAATCCCACTTCGAGGCCGGGCGCAGCGCCTACGATGCCCAGGACTTCGCCACCGCGCTCAAGGAGTTCAAAGCAGCTCAAGCGATCCGCCCTTCGCCGATCCTCGATTACAACATGGGTCTGGCCCTGGAGGGCCTCGGCAAACGCAACGGTGCGGTTCGCCACTACCGACTGTATCTCGACCAGCGCCCCGATGCTCCCAACCGCGCCGACGTGGAGAAGCGCATCACCGCGCTCGAAGCGCCTCCGCCCACGGTTCACCCGACGCTGGCACCTCCGCTGCCTGCAGCGCCCCCTCCCCCTGCGGTCGCTGCCCCCACGACGCCGCAGTACCAGTACTACGATCCCTACGGCTACTATTACAAGAACTACCCCTACAAGACCTATCCCTACGTCGCGCCAGCGATGGTCAAACGGAAGAGCCGCTGGTGGATCGTGTTTCCTGTGGTCGGCGGCATCGCAACCATCATTTTTGTGGCCGTGCTGGCAGCCGGCGTAAAAACCGGCAGCGTCCACGGTAGCAGCTTGACCGTTCACCCCCAACCAGCAGACGATCCCGGTGTCCTCCTTCGCTTCTGATCTCGGCAGTCTCACCGCTGCCGTCAACGCCGATCCGCTCGACGCCTTTGCGCTACGCTGCCTAGCATTCGCACTCGAGAAGATCGGTGAAACGCGAGCCGTCGAGGTAGCCCTGTCCTCCGCCGTACGAGCCGCCCGAGAACAGGGCCAGCTGGCGCTCGCCATTGCGGTCGCCAAGGAGCTGGCGGCACACCGTCCTCAGATCGCCGCCGCAGAGATCGACGAGCTCCAGGTCGCGTACGGCCGTGGTTCAGCGCGCGTCGATGTGAACTATCGCGCCCAGCCGCCGCGCTTTCCAGTGCTCTCCGAGCGACCCCGTAAACCGTTGCGAGACCTGGCGCTCGACGCACTCCTCGCTGCGGAAGCGATCCTTGCAGCGCTGCCCGCCGGCCCCTTGCCGCGGATCCCCCTCTTTCATGGGCTCGGGCCCGCTGCTTTTGCCGAACTCGTCGAACTCATCGCCGTGCAGGAGTATCCCGCCGGCACCGTCGTCATCGAGGTCGGCGCACCAGGGAACGCCTGCTATGTCATCGCACGCGGCACCGTCGCGATTAGCCGTCCTCGGCAGCAAACCGAGGTGGTGTCCCATCTCCGCAGCGGCGCCTTCTTCGGCGAAATGGCGCTCTTGACCGATTCGCCTAGGATGGCCCGTGCTACCTGTGAGACTCCGACGCTCCTGCTCGAGCTCCCGCGCAGCCGCCTCGGTCGACTTGCGGAAAAGGTGCCCGAGCTGGCCACCGAACTAGCCTCCTACACGCGCGATCGTCTGCTGGATAATCTCATGCACACTTCCACGCTCTTCGCTTCGCTCGAAAAGGCGGCACGTCTCCAGCTCGTTCAACGCTTTCAGCCCCAGCGCTTCGAGGAGGGCAGTGCACTCATCACGGAAGGCGAGCCCGGCGGCCATCTCTACATTCTGCTCTCCGGAAAGGTTGCGGTCGAAAAATCTGCCGGCGAGACCCCCCTCACCGTGACCCATCTGCGTACCGGCGATGTGGTGGGCGAGATTTCGCTACTGACTCGCCGCCCCGCCACCGCGACCGTTCGCGCTCGCACGCGCACCCACGCGCTGGCGCTTTCGCGCGACGACTTCAACGCCATCGTCGGCCTCTACCCCGGCGTGCTGACCCATCTCTACCAGCTGGCCGTCGAGCGAGAAAAGGATCTCGAACGCCTCCTCGCGGAGAAGGTGATCGAGGCCGACGAAGTCCTCATCTGAAGAGGCGTCAGTGAGTCGCCGGTTCCGGTTCTGGTACAGGTGCCTCCACCGGTGCTGGCGCTGACACCTTGACCGCTTCACGCCAATCGATTGCGCGCGTCGGACCCAGCACAAACTTTTCACCGTCTTCCGGCGCCAGCGCGGTGCGCAGCACATCGTCCACCTGATCGACCGCGACGATCTTCATCACTTTGAGGACACGCTTCGGAATGTCCTTCAGATCCTTCCGATTCTCCTTCGGAATAATGACCGTGAAGATATCCGCGCGGTGTGCCGCTAGGATCTTGTCCTTGAGCCCGCCGATCGGCAGCACGCGGCCGCGCAACGTAATCTCACCCGTCATCGCCACATCGCGTCGCACCGGCACGCGGAGCAGCGCGGACACCAACGCCGTCGCCATGGTGATGCCCGCCGAAGGGCCGTCCTTGGGGATCGCGCCCTCTGGAAAGTGCACATGGATATCGATCTTCTGGTAGAAATCCTTGTCCAGCCCGAGCGCCTGCGCGCGCGACCGCACGTAGGACATCGCCGCTTGCGCCGACTCCTGCATCACCTCCCCGAGTTTGCCGGTCAGCACCAGCTTGCCCTTGCCGGGTAGCACCGTCACTTCCGTCGCCAAGAGGTCGCCGCCGTGCATGGTGACAGCCAGTCCATTGGTAAGGCCGATCTCGTCCTGCTCCTCCCGCTTGTTGGAGCGGAACTTGTGCGGCCCCAAATGTTTGATCACCAGCTTTGGCGACACCTTGAACTTCGTCGCTTTCCTGTCCGGCCCCTGCGCAACCACCTCTTTGGCGATCTTGCGGCAGATGGTCGAGATCTCTCGCTCCAACGAGCGCACGCCCGCCTCTTTGGTGTAATTGTGGACGATCATTCGCACCGATGGCTCCGGCCAGTCGGTTTCCACCTCTTTGATCCCGTTGGCCTCCTTCTGCTTCGGGATGAGGTACTTCTCGGCGATCGCCAGCTTTTCCCACTCCGTATAACCGGGCAGCTGGATGATCTCCATCCGATCCTGCAGCGGCACCGGAATCGAGTGAAGACTATTGGCCGTCGTGATGAACATCACGTCCGATAGATCGTAATCAAGATCGAGGTAGTGGTCGTTGAAGGTATTGTTCTGCTCCGGGTCGAGTACTTCGAGCAGTGCCGACGAAGGGTCGCCCCGGAAATCAGTCGACATCTTGTCGACCTCGTCGAGCAAGAACACCGGATTGTTCGATCCCGCTCGCTTGAGCGATTGAATAATCTTGCCCGGCAGCGCACCGATGTAGGTGCGCCGATGGCCGCGGATCTCCGCCTCGTCGCGCACCCCACCAAGCGACAGCCGCACGAAATTGCGCCCGGTTGCACGCGCCACCGATTTTGCCAGCGAGGTCTTGCCCACCCCCGGCGGTCCCACCAGGCACAGAATCGGCCCCTTTAACTTCTTCACCAGCGCCTGCACCGCCAGGTATTCGAGAATCCGCTCCTTCACCTTCTGCAGACCGTAGTGGTCCTCATCGAGCACCTTCTCAGCCTCGACCACATCGATGCGATCCTGCGTCTTCTCCTCCCACGGCAGACCCAGCACCCAGTCGATGTAGTTGCGCACCACCGTCGCCTCGGCGCTCATCGGGCTCATCATCTTGAGCTTTTTGAGTTCCTTCTTGATCTTGGGAGTCGCCTCCTTCGACATCGGCTTGTTCTTGATCTTCTCTTCGAGCTCCTGGATCTCGTTTTTGAACTCGTCGCGATCGCCCAGCTCCTTCTGGATCGCCTGCATTTGCTCGTTGAGGTAGTACTCCTTCTGCGTCTTCTCCATCTGCTTCTTGACGCGCGTACGGATCTTTTTCTCCACCTGAAGGATCTCGATCTCTGCCTGCATGAGCTCGTACAGCTTCTCGAGCCGCTTGGTGGGCGACTCCATCTCGAGCAGCATCTGCTTGTCGGTCAGCTTCAGCGATAGCGTTGCCACAATCGTGTCGCTCAGGCGCGCCGGGTCGTCGATCGACTGCACCGAGATCAGCATCTCGGGTGGGATCCGCTTGTTGAGCTTGACGTAGTTCTCAAAGGTCGTTTGCACCGACCGCAGCAGTGCCTCTAGCTCGACCGATCGCTCCTCCGGTTCGATGATCTCTTCCACTTCGACCAAGAAGCACTGCTCTTCGCTGACGAACTTCTTCAGCTTCACGCGCCGTTTGCCTTCGACCAGCACCTTGACCGTACCGTCGGGCAGCCGCAATAGCTGGATGACGGCACCCAAAGTGCCGACAGCAAAAATGTCCTCCGCCGCCGGATCGTTGGTCTTGGCCTTCTTCTGGGCCGCGAGGAGAATCTCCTTGTCTTCGGCCATTGCGCGATCCAGCGCGGCGATCGATTTCTCCCGGCCGACAAACAGCGGCACCACCATATGCGGAAAAACAATGATGTCGCGAAGCGGGAGCAGCGGAAGCACTCGTGTACGCTTATCGTTTTTGAAGAACATGGGAGTAATGCTAGCACCCGTTTCTGCGGGCGGGCAAACTAACGTACAGCCCCTCACGGTCAAAAGTAGTTTGTCGATGATCCTGCCATCGAAATATCTTTATGGCAGATAATCGACACACTCCTGCACGCTGCCCACCGCAAAACCCAAGGTACCCGAACTCGGATAGCAACTGATGGCTTGGCCGACCAGCGCGCGAAAGCGATAGCGATGACAGCCCATTGCCATCGGTGCCGCCCCCTCATAGGCGCCGGCGGATGCCGTGCCGCGGACACGGACGAGCGCGAGCGTCTGGCCATCGACTATCGCCTCTACGCGATCTGGCACCGCATTCGCGGCGTCGTAGTAGACCACACCGAGCTTCGCGCCGGTGCCGTCGAGAGAGTAAGATCCAACCGGCAGCTTGGGCACCAGGGCCGGTGTGCCGCCAAAATCCTGTGTCCAGTAGCCCTGGTATTTTTTTCCGCCCTTCTCGAAGCCGAAGCCAACCCAGGTGAAGCTCTTGCTGAACATGTTCTCGCGATGCCCGGTCTCACCGGGAGCCGCGCCGATCTCGTTGATCCACATCTGTTCGACAACGTAGATCGGATCACTCGATCCCGCGGCGATATTTTCGCCCAGCGCGCCGCCCTTCTGCCAAAACTGCTTGATTCGATCAAAGGGGTCGGTC
>JAHFDT010000204.1 GCA_023248875.1 Myxococcales bacterium
GGGCTGCCGATCACGCGCCAGCTTAAGCACCGCGAGGCCAGCGCTCGTGCCGGCATCACCATCGAGTTCCAGGTCAGCGACCACGACATCGAATGGGCGTTTTCCGAGGAGCTGCTCGGCCACCGCCAAGGTGCTGACCACCGTGACCTGCGCATAGGGGGTGAGCATGCGGCATAGCGACCGGACCAGCAGAACCTCCCGCTCAGCGAGCAACAGTCGTAATCGTTTGGCAGACCGGCCCATCCCACTACTATGCTTGCTGAAGTCCTATTCGTCTACGAGTTCGGTGTTCCAGTAGGAGGCGTCGACGAGGCCCAGGAAGGGCAGCCACTCGCGGTGGGCGACGCGGCCGCCGGGAGCGCGGAAGGTGGGCGACCAGCGCGGCCGATCCGGTTGCCGCAGGAGGGCCATATGCGCCTGGGTGGGCGTGTTGGCTCCCTTCTTGAGGTTACAGGGGACGCAACAACAGACGACGTTTTCCCAGGTGGTGCGACCCCCCTGTGCGCGCGGCACCACATGATCGAGGTTGAGCGCGGCGCGCGGAAACTTGTGGCCGCAGTATTGGCAGGTGTTGTCGTCGCGTGTGTAGATGTTGAGGCGGGAAAAGCGCACTTTGGTACGCGGCATTCGGTCGTAGAGCTGCAGCATGATGACGCGCGGCACCCGGATGGCACGGCCGATGGTGCGAATAACATCGTCTTCGGTCGCCGCCGATAGCGCCGCCCAGGACTCGAAGTCGAAGGTGCGGTAGTCGGATTCGATGACCCGCGCGGCGTCCATGTAGAGCAGGGTGAAGGCGCGCTTGACACTGGTGACATGGATCGGCTGATAGCTTCGATTGAGGACGAGAACGCTCCCGGAGATCATGGCTGCTCCTTGGCCTCGGCGGTCCGTGCGACCCGGGCAAACGCGGCGGCCACTTCGCGGAGTTCATGGTCGGCGAGCGTGCGGACATCGACCAGGATGCGCCCATCGGCAATGCGCGCGACCAGCGGCGGTGCGCAGTGGCGAAGCACCTTGTCGATCGCTTCCGGCCCGAGATGGGGATGGGCAACGGCCAGTGCCACGGAGCGGGGCTCGCTGCGCGGCAGTGCGCCACCACCGACGGCAGAGTTGACCTCGACGAGGGTGATATCGAGCACGCCGGCGTGCTCGCGAACGAGGGCGGCCAGTCGCTCGGCGCGGCTTCGGAGTAGTTCGGGAGCAGCGGAGAGCATCGCGAGCGTCGGCACCATGGTGGCAACACGCCCGTCGCGCCCATCGCGATAGAGCTCGAGCGTCGCCTCCAAGGCCGCGAGCGCTAGCTTGTCGGGGCGCATGGCGCGCAGCAAGGGGTGGCCGCGCAGCTGTGCAAAACATCCCTTTCGCGCCAGCAGCAGCCCCGCCTGCGGTCCGCCGAGAAGCTTATCTCCCGAGCAGGTGACCACGTCAGCACCGCTATGGACGAGCTCCGCTACCGTGGGCTCGTCCTCGAGCCCGAAGGTGCTCGGTGCTACCAGACTCCCAGAACCGAGATCCACCATGGTGGGCAGCTGGTGCGCCCGTCCGAGCGCCACCAGATCCTCGATCGAGACATCGGCGGTAAAGCCGATCTGGGCAAAGTTCGACTGATGCACTTTGAGGAGCAGCGCGGTCTCGGGTCCGATCGCCCGTTCGTAATCGGCCAAATGCGTCCGGTTGGTGGTGCCCACCTCGACCAGCTTGGCCCCCGAAGCACGCATCACGTCGGGGACACGAAAGCTACCGCCGATTTCGACCAGTTCACCGCGCGAGACGATCACCTCGCGCCCGGCGGCCAGCGTCGCCAGCGAAAGCAGTACGGCCGCCGCGTTGTTGTTGACCACGAGGGCAGTCTCGGCACCTGTGAGCAGCGTGATCAGCGAGGCCACGTGTTCGTGGCGCGAACCGCGGCGCTCGCTACTCTCCTCATCCAGTCGATATTCCAGATTGCAATAGCCCCGTGCCACCTCGGCGACGCGCTCGACCGCGGCGAGTGCGAGCGGGGCTCGCCCGAGGTTGGTATGAAGCACCACGCCGGTGCCATTGAGCACTCGCACCAGCGAAGGACGCAGCAGCTCCTCGACGCGGCCTTCCAGTGCCCGCGGTGAGATTCCTCCCATCTGCGGCACGGCCAACGGTGCAGCGATCAGCTGGCTACGCAGGAGCTCAATTTCCTCGCGCACGGCCGAAACCACGGCCCAGCGCGGCGCCCACTCGAGGAGGCGCCGCGCCACATCTTGCCGCAACACCTCATCCACCTTGGGTAGGTGCCGGAGCAGCGCATTGAGATCCGCTGGTTCGCTCACGAGATCGACCACTATCTTAAAAAGTATAGCGCTGAAACTCCCGTCGGGCGAATTTGCCAGCACTTCGATCTGCCTTCGCGCTACCTTAGCGCGGTGAACAGTCAATCGCTCAGCGCGCTCATCGCCGCGATTGTTACCTTCGCCATCGGTTGGTCGGTGATGCTGCGCGACCGGCAGCGCCGCCCCTACTTTCGCTTCGCCACGTTGTCGTTCAATCTTTGCGTGTGGCATCTGTCGAGTTTTCTTCGGGCGACGATCGACTCTGAAGCGATGTATTTTGTCTCGCTGTTGGCGGCGGTGGTGCTCCCCCTGACCAGCCTGCGTTTTTTTCGCTCGTTCCTGGCGCAGGAGGAGCGGGTCGCAGCGCCCAGTGCACCACCGGGCGTCTTGCCGCTGGTCCCGTTGTCGATCGGTTTTGCCGTCGCGATCGGCTACGCTCTCGCATTTCATAGATTAGGGCTCCAGCACGCTCGGATCTTTACGGTGTCGTTCGCGAGCTACGTCTTCGGTGGGCTTCTGACGTCGATGTGGGCGCTCTATGTGGTCTATCGACGGACCGTGTCGCGGGTCGAAAAAACTCGTCTCGGCTACCTGCTGGTCGGTGGGTTGGTGACGATCGCGTTGGCCGCGATGGGACTGCTTCCCCGCGTGGGGGATACCTTTCCCGCGCTCGGCAACACCCTCACCATCGTCTACCTGTATTTCCTCTCGCAGACGCTGTTTCGTTACCGGCTACTCGATCTCAACGAGCTGCTCGGGAAGATGGTGGTCTTGACTGCGTTCGTGCTGATCTTGACGGCCATCTACGGCCTTCTGGTCGCCTGGATCCCCGATGCGCAGCCCGGCGCCTTTTTCTTCAATACGGTGGTGGCCTCGCTAGTCATCTTGATCCTATTCGAACCGCTGCGAACCAAAGTCGAAGGGCTCGTCAACCAGTGGATGTTTCGCGAAAAGCATGAGCTCACGCAGCGTATCGACCAGCTGCGCCAGGAGCTGGCCAATGTGATCGATATTCGCGAGGCGGTGCGGCTGACGATCGCCAGCCTGGAAGACTCGCGACGGGTCACCCACGCCGCGGTTTATCTCGCGGATCAGGATGGCAGCGGCTACGATCTCCACGGGCACCTCGGTCCGCGTCCGGTGGAACGGGTCGATGCGGCGGCACGGCGCCCCTTTTTTGAGCGGCTCACTTTCCGGGGCGGAGCGCCGCTGGCGATCGAACAGCTCGAGCGGGAGCAATCGGGTCGCTCGCCAGAAGATCCTCAGTACGAGACGATCGATGCAATCGCCCGCTCTCTGGATGAGGTTCAGGCGGGCGTCTGTATCCCGATCCTGGCGGATGAACAGCTGCTCGGCCTGTTGTGTTTCAAGGACGAGCGCCTGCGCGAAGCCTTTGCCTCCGACGAAATAGATCGCTTTCGCGGGCTGGCGGCACAGCTGGGTCTCACGCTGCAGAATTCGAAGCTCTACGAGCGGATGAAGGAGCGCGATCGCTTGGCGGTGCTCGGTGAAATGGCGGCCGGCTTGGCGCACGAGATCCGCAATCCGCTCGGTGCGATCAAGGGTGCGGCGCAGCTGCTTGCGCCCATGCCAGCCGGACCGGAGCTGCCGAGCGAGACGCGTGAGTTTCTTTCGATCATCGTGGAGGAGGTAAACCGGTTAAACAATGTCGTCTCCCAGTTTCTCGACTATGCACGGCCTTTTCGCGGCGAGCTGGTGCCGCTCGAACTGAACGAAGTGCTGCGCAGGACCGCGACGCTCCTGGGAACGGATTCCAAGATTGAGTTGCAACTGGCGCTCGACGAAGGGCTGCCGCGGGTGCGGGCCGACGGGGAGCAGCTGCGGCAGGTGTTTTTGAATTTGGCGATCAATGCCATTGAGGCCATGCCGGAGGGCGGTAAACTGATCATCTCTTCGTCACTGCGAAAAACGCGGCGTTCGCGCGAACCGGTGCAGCCGCTGGTGGAGGTGCGCTTTCGCGATAGTGGCGCGGGGATCCCGCCCGGCGAGATCAAGAATCTCTTCATCCCCTTCTTTACGACCAAGGAGAAGGGGACGGGGCTGGGGCTACCGATCAGCCAGCGGATCATCGAGCACCATGGGGGCACGATCGAAGTGCGTAGTCGTGTCGGGATTGGCTCCACGTTTACGGTGGTGCTGCCGGGCGAGACCCATAGTTAGACGCCCGGCCAGAATAAACTGCGCAACTGGGCAGCCGATTCATCCCTGCTCGCCTCGTTGTTCCTCGGTCACATACGGAGAGTATTCTCCCTCGTCGCGCCTCGCGAATCAGGGCGCCTCGACTGCCGAGATGTGCAGTTTATTCCGGCCGGGCGCCTTAGGTCCTCTAACAGGTCACTGCGCATTTCTTGGTCACCCCGTCACAGTAGCTGTTGTAGCAGGGGTCGTATAGCAGAGCGGGGTCGCAGCTGCCGCCGAGGGGCACCTGTGGCGAACACTTGTTCTTGTCGTCGCAGTAGAGGTATTCGAATTCGTGGCAGTAGGTGGAATTGCAATCGCTGCCCGTCTTGCCATCGGCCACGCACTTCTTCGTCATCTGATCGCAGTGCGAATAGCTCCAGGGGCAGCCCGTTTCATAAGCGGCCGGATCGCAAGGCTGGCCGACATCCAAGAAGGGGCCGCACTGGCCATCCTTGTTCTCATCCTTGCGGAGGCAGTCCCAGCCCGACTGGCACGGGAGAGTATCGTTGCACATGCCGTTCGGCGCGACGCGTTTCTGGCACACGTAGGGGTCTTTGTCGGAGTTGCAGAATAGCCCCGCTACGCAGCTGGTATCGTCATCGCATTCCTCCCCCTCTTTAGCGAGTGGCAGGCAGCGATAGTCGTAGCCAGCGTCCGTGGTGACCGACCGGCAGAGGAGGCCCTCCTGACAGCTTTCGTTACCGTCACACTTCTTACCCATGCTCAGGCGTGGAACGCACTTTTTGGTGTCACCGCTGCAGTACTGGTCGGCCACACACCTATCGGACCAGCTACAGGGCGCGCCGCTCTTCATCCAGGCTTTGCACTTTCCCGCGCAACCGTCCTCTGAGTTGTTACAAGATCCGCTGAAGCATTCCTGCTCTGCCTGGCAGGTTCCATCGGGCATCACCAGGGGAGAATAGACTCCCTTGCAGATCTTGTTGGCCTCCGCCGTTTCATTCTCTGGGCAGCCGGCTTTCAGCCAGGCGTTGATGCAGGCCTGGGCCACGTCGGCGTTGAACTTCAGACGACCTGCCTTTACCGCGCTCGGGCGCGAATAGAAGGTTGGAAACTTATCGTAGTTGCTCGCATAGCCGGCCTCACAGTCCGTCTCTTCGGCCGCGCTGAGGTCGCCGCACACGACGCCGCGTTTGCAGTTGTAGACGCGGGCGTAGTTCTTCTCGTAGTCATCGGGCGTCGCAATCGCCGGTAGTCCGAGGTCGGGCAGGACCACCAGATCCACGAGGCTGGCATCTTCCGGGACCTGTGCCATGTCATCGGGGAGGCCAGGGGCGGGAGCCCGTCCGCAACCGGAGAGGAGGATCAGTACCAAAAATGATTTTCGCAGCATGGGCGAACCTTTCGTGTGGCGTAGGGGCTAAGCAATGAATGCAAATGATGATCCGACCATTTTGCAGGATTTTCCCAATCCTTTTCCTGGCGAGCATGGCCACTGGAGTTGCCACCGCCTGCTACTTTGCAAGTCCGGGCGCCAGTGCTAGGTTGCGCCCGGCCATGACACTGGTGAGCGAGCGGATTCTGGTGGTGGATGACGAAGCCAATCTACGCCGCGTGCTGGCCGCGATCCTACGGCGCGACGGATTCGAAGTGCTCGAAGCGGCGGATGGGGAGCAGGCGCTCGGCCTGGTGGAGCACGGCGTGGCGGCGGTCATCACCGACCTCAAGATGCCGCGCCTCGATGGCATGGGCCTCCTGCGGCGATTGGTGGCGGAACATCCGGATGTTCCGGTGGTCATGATCACGGCCCACGGCTCGGTCGATAGCGCCGTCGGTGCGGTCAAACTCGGGGCCTTCGACTACATCGAAAAGCCGTTTGAGCAGGAGCAGATCCGGCAGGTGGTGCAGAAGGCGATCCGCACCCACGAGCTGGAGCGGCGCTCTGCGCGTCCGATCGTCTCGTCGATGGCAGGACGCTTTGGTCTCATCGGCCAATCGGAGCCGCTCGCCGAAGTCCTGGCCGTGGTGGAGAAGGTGGCCGACACGCCCTCGACGGTGCTGGTGACCGGCGAATCGGGCACCGGAAAAGAGCTGATCGCGCGGGCGCTTCATCAGAATTCGTCGCGCCGTGCCGAACCCTTCATCAAGATCAACTGCGCGGCGATCCCCAAGACGCTGATGGAATCGGAGCTGTTCGGCTACGAGAAGGGCGCCTTTACCGGAGCGGTCGGATCCAAACCGGGTCGCTTCGAGCTGGCCGATCGTGGAACACTATTTCTCGATGAGATCGGCGAAGTGCCGGCGGAAATGCAGGTCAAGCTGCTGCGCGTGCTGCAGGAGTCGGAGTTCGAACGCGTGGGTGGGATCAAGACACTGAAGGTCGATGTGCGTCTGGTTACGGCCACCAATCGCGACCTCGTGAAGGAGGTGGCCGCGGGGAATTTTCGCGAGGATCTCT
>JAHFDT010000029.1 GCA_023248875.1 Myxococcales bacterium
TGCCGTAGCTCGTTGCAGCAGCGCCCACCAGGGCTCGCTCTCCTCGCCACTCATATCGCTCGGCGATGATACCAGACGAGCGGCGTCTGTTCCCTATTTCAGGATCACTCTTGCCCTCCTCGTTGACATCGCCCGGCCCGAATCTATAAACTCTGAACAAGGTCCATAGAGGAGCTCGGTGCCATCATGCTAAACGAACAGGAGCGCAGCCAGCTGCGTGAAGCGCTGCTAGCTGAAAAGCAGCGCCTGCTCCGCAACGCACAGGACGGGCTCGCGTTTTCGATGAATCGGGAGCGCAACATCGGTCGTGACTCCATCGATGAATCGATGGAGGAGGAGCTCTTTTCCACGGAGCTTCGGCTTCGCGATCGCGAGAAATTCCTGCTCGGAAAGATTGTTTCGGCTCTCGACCGCCTCGATGCTAATACCATCAATGAGTGCGAATCGTGTAGCGAACCAATCGGCATCAAGCGCCTCTTGGCACGGCCCGTGACAACTCTTTGCATTGGATGCAAGGAGGAGAGCGAACGTGAGGAGCAGGCGCAGAGCGAGTTGCGTGTCAGCGGCCTGGGTGTAGCGGTCGGTGCAGCAGAGGGCGACGTAGGCGACGAAGCGGGCAACATCGGGGGATCGGCAGGCGACGAGAGCTAGCACTACCTCGCACCGTCTTTGATTCTGCGCGTTGTCCTGTTACGATATCGGCGGCAGATCTCTGCCTCTCTATGGGCGAACACCAGAAATATCGCATCATCGATCGAATCGATGCCGGCGGGATGGCAGAGGTGTTTCGTGGCGTTGCCGAAAGCTTGCAGGGTTTTAAGAAAAACATCGCGATCAAGCGGATCCTTCCGCAGCTGTGCAAAAACAAGAAGTTCATTTCGATGTTCCTCGATGAAGCCCGTCTGAGTTTGCACCTTCAGCACGCCAACATCGTCGGCGTCTTTGACATCGGTAAATCGCCCGCCGAAGCCGCCGGCGAGGATGCCTACTTCATCGTGATGGAGTTTGTCGACGGGCTCCATTTGAAGGGGATCCTCGAGTCGATCAAGCGCCAGAATGCGCGTCTGCCGATCGCGCATACGCTCTACATTTTGATGGAGGTGTGCAAAGGGCTGGCGTATGCGCATGACCACACCGACCCGGAGACCAACCGTCCGCTCGGCATCGTCCATCGTGATATTTCGCCGCCCAACATCCTGATTTCGAAAATGGGCGAAGTGAAGTTGGTCGACTTTGGCCTGGCCAAGGCGACTTCGCAGATCGAGCTGACCGATCCGGGAATGGTGAAGGGCAAGTTCTCCTACCTGTCGCCGGAAGCCGCTTCAGGGAAAGAGGTCGATCGACGCACCGATCTGTTTGCTGTCGGGATCCTACTGTACGAGCTGCTCACCGGCCAGCGGCTCTTCTTGGGGGACAGTGACTACGAGACCGTGGAGCTGATCCGCCAGGCACGCGTGCCCTCGATCGTGCAGCAGAATCCCGAAGTGGAGCCGGAGCTGGAAGCGGTCGTGCGCAAGTCGTTGGCGCAGGATCCCGGGGTCCGATTCCAAACCGCCTTCGAGCTACAGGATGCGCTGGCCCACTATCTCTTCTCTCGCGGCCTGAAAGTGACCAGTCGTGACATCTCGGACCTGGTGAGGCGCTGCCGAACCGAGCGGGAAGCTGTCCAGCCAGCGCCACGGCGCACTCCGCGCAGTCTCATCGATACCCTGATCCAAGAAGAGATGCTCAAGTTCACCTCGATTGATCAGCTTTCTGAAGTATCGCACTCGGGAGCGACGCCCCTTTCGCCAGAAGAGCTTTCGGGGAGGTCACAAGCGGTCGACGCAGGCGCTTTAGTCGATCCTCGCAGCTGGGTGGATGATTTGGCCAGCGGAACGCAACACAAACCTTATGTCATTGTGTCTGCCTCCGCGGCGCTAGTGCCACCACTCGCTGACGAGTCGGTCGAGTCGCTCGCTTCGCTTCTCGAGGGAGAACCGCCCAAGGTCGATCCACTGGCGTTGCCGCCCAAGCGCAGCGCTACGATCTGGTATGCATTGGCCGCCGTGGTCTTGGCCGGCGGCGCAACGCTCGCCTATCTCCTGGCCTCGGGCGCGTTGGGAAGGCACTAGTGGCCACGAGTCGACGGGTACCGGCACCTCACGTCCTCGCAATTGTGCTGGCGGGCGGCGAAGGCAAGCGGCTTTGGCCGCTCACTGCCGATCGGGCAAAGCCGGCTGTGCCGATCGGTGGACGTTATCGACTGGTGGATTTCGTCCTCTCCAACTTCGTCAATTCGGGCTTGCTCAAGATCAAGGTACTGACGCAGTACATGTCCGATTCGCTCATCACCCACATCGCGCGCGGGTGGCGCCTGCCGGCACTTCTCGACCTCTACGTCGAAGCCGTACCGGCACAACAGCGTCGGGGGCGCGACTGGTTCAAGGGTTCTGCGGATGCTCTGTATCAGTCGCTCAACGTCATCACTGATGAAGATCCCGACCTGGTGTGTGTTTTTGGTGGCGACCACATCTACAAGATGGATGTTCAGCAGATGCTCGATTTTCATCTCGAGCGCGAAGCAGAGCTAACCATCTCAGCGCTCCCGGTACCGGTTGCGGCAGCGAGTGCCTTTGGTGTGATCGGTGTGAATGCGGATTGGCAGATGGTTTCATTCGTCGAGAAACCGGCAGTGCCGCCCGAGATTCCGGGGCGCCCGGGGTGGGCGCTCGCTTCGATGGGGAACTATATTTTTCGGACCGCCACCCTCATCGAAGAGCTGAAACACGACGCTGAGGGTGAGGAATCGGCGCATGACTTCGGGCGCAATATTCTGCCTTCCATGGTGGGCCACAAGCGCGTGTTCGTCTACGACTTCACCCAGAACGTGGTGCCGGGGATGCATGAGCGCGAGCGCGGTTACTGGCGCGATGTCGGCACCATCGATAGCTACTGGCAGGCCAACCTGGACCTCATCCAGGTGGTGCCGGTGTTCGACCTCTACAATCCGCGTTGGCCCGTGCGCACCTGGACGCGTCCGCTGCCGCCGGCCAAGTTTGTCTTCGCAGACGAACAGCAAGCGCGCGTGGGGATCGCGACCGACTCACTCGTTTCTGAGGGATGCGTGATTTCGGGTGGGCGAATCGACCGCTCGGTGCTGGGGCCGCAGGTCCGGGTCAATAGCTACTCCCATGTCGAGGAGTCGATCCTTTTGGAAGGCGTCGATGTCGGACGACACGCACGCATTCGTCGCGCCATCATCGACAAAGGGGTTCGTATCCCGCAAGGCGAGACTATCGGCTTCGATCCAGCAGAGGATGAACGGCGCTTCTCGGTCAAGGAGGGGATCGTCGTAGTGCCCAAGGGCTACCGGTTCGATTAGTGGTTCACCTCTCCGTTCTTCTCCACATGCATCAGCCCCTCTACGTCGACCCGCAGACGGGGCAGGCGACGCTTCCTTGGGTAAGACTGCATGGAGCGAGGGGGTACCTCGATGTGGCAAAGCTGCTTTGGCAGCACCCGAGCATCGCGCTCAATATCAATTTTGTCCCTTCGCTCGTGGATCAGCTGGAGGCGGTGGCCGCGGGCGCGAGCGATCGCTACCTCGACCTGGTCCGTCGAGATAGCTGGCTGCCGGAGGAACGGGAGTTCCTTCTCGCGAGCCTGTTTTCGGTGAATTGGACGCGCGGCGTCGATCCACGTCCCCGATACCGTGAGCTCCTCGAAAAACGTGGTCGCTCTCCGCGACCCGGAGAACTGTCGCAGCGTGCGCACGAGTTTTCCGATGAGGAGCTGCGTGATTTGACCGTGCTGTTCCATCTGTCTTGGCTGGGTTTTGCGGCGCGCCGAGGAGCGCACTCGGAGGCGATCACCGAGCTCGAGCACCGGGGGCGTGGTTACACCTTCACCGATCTAGAGGCAGTGCTCACCTGTGGCCGTGACGGCTGCGCAGAGGTGCTGCCGCTCTATCGCGCCTTGGCAGCGCGCGGCCAGATCGAGTTATCCGCGTCGCCCTACTACCATCCGATTGTGCCGCTGCTCATCGATAGCGACTGTGCAGGTCGCGCTCAAAGCGGGGTGGCCCTGCCGACTCGCTTCGCCTGGCCAGCGGACGCGCAGGCACAGATCCGCCGTGGCAGAGAGGCGCACGAACGAAATTTTGGCGCCTCGCCACGTGGCATGTGGCCCCCAGAAGGATCGATCTCGCCGGAGGCGGTCGCCGCCTATCGTGCCGAAGGCATCGGTTGGTTGGCCTCGGACGAGGGCAACCTATGGCGCTCGCTAAAACAGGTACGCTCGCTCGATGACCTTTATCGACCGTGGCACTTCCAGGGCGTTGATCTGGTGTTCCGCGATCGTGAGCTCTCCGATCGGATCGGGTTTCGCTATGCATTTTCTGAGCCGGAAACCGCGGTGGCCGACTTGCTAAGCCATCTGCGTCAGGCCCCCCAGAACGGCGGTTCGCCACCGCTAGTCACCCTCGCGCTTGATGGAGAAAACCCCTGGGAGGCCTATCCGTGCTTCGGCGAACCGTTTCTCCAGACGCTGTTTCGCGCCCTCGAGGAAGCGAAGGACGTGCGAGCTACCACGCTCGCGGCGCATCTCTCGCAGCATCCTGGAGGTGCGCCACTGGCGCAGCTCCACTCCGGCTCTTGGATCGATTCCGATTTCCACATCTGGATCGGTGATCCGATCAAGAACCGCGCATGGCAGCTCCTCGGGCAGGCCCGGCGACGCTTTGCCGAACGGTTTCCCAACCCCGAGGCACCTGAAGCAGAGGCGGCCTATTGGCACCTGCTCGCCGCGGAGGGCTCCGACTGGCTCTGGTGGTTTGGCGAGCCCTTCCACACGGCTGAAGCAGCCACTTTCGATCGGCTGTTTCGCGCGCATCTAGTGGCCGTCTATCGGGAGCTCGGCGGTGAAGTACCGCCCGAACTCGGCGAGCTCATCGATCCCGAAGTACGAGATCTCGCCGTGATCGCGCCGCGCGGTCCAATTTCGCCTCACATCGACGGCAAGGTGACGAGCTACTATGAATGGATCGACGCGGGTCTCTATCGTGTGCCGCACGGCGCAGCGATGGCCGAGAGTCCTCTGGTCAACGCGATCTATTTCGGTTGCGACCTGGAGCAACTTTATCTGCGGTTTGATCCGCGCGATGGTGTTCCTCGCGATTTCACGAT
This sequence comes from Myxococcales bacterium, assembly GCA_023248875.1. Taxonomy (GTDB): domain Bacteria; phylum Myxococcota_A; class Polyangia; order Palsa-1104; family SHYY01; genus JAHFDT01. The sequence continues at coordinate 5,166 of JAHFDT010000029.1, forward strand.
CGTGCTGCGCGACCAGAACCGCGAACGGGTGGTCGCACGAGACGACCTTCGCCAGTGCGTGGTCGGCGAAATTGTGGAGCTAGCGCTACCTTGGGCAGAACTCGGCTTCTCGCCCGGCTCCGGCGTCGAACTCTTTGTGCGGTTCTCGCAACATGGCGTGGTTCTGGCGCGCTATCCCGCGGAACACGGCCTCACCCTCATTCGGCCGGGCGAGGATTTTTCTGCGAAGCACTGGCAGGTTTAGAAGCACGGAGTGAGGTTTTAAAGCGTCCGGCCCCAGGATGACGCCATCGCGGCTCATCCTTCTGCGCCATGAGCGAATCGGGTAGAATTCAAGATCCATGGCCCGCCTGTTGTTATTATTGTCTGTACTTGCCCACCTCAGCTGTAGTCGCCACGCCCCTGGTAAACCCATCGCCACCGCTGAAGATGCAGCTGTGCCCAACTGCGCTCAGGGTACCCCGTGCCCGAGCGGTCAGCGCTGCTACCAGGCGGACTGCATCCCCGACAACGGCCTCTGTCAAACCGACGACGAGTGCCAGAACGACACCTACTGCGACTGCCTCGGGGGCGGCAGCGCCAGTGGCAACGACGGTGGCCTCTGTGTCGGCGGGGTCTGCGTGCCTTGGGGCCTCGGTCCCCGCGGTCTGTTCAATCCCGATTGTATCTCGCCCGGTTTTTCCCCGGCTGACTTCGAATCGCCTACCGTCAAATGCCAGTGGACTGATTCCGACGTGATCACGACGCCACTGCTGGTCGATCTCGATCTCGATCAGCAGCCCGAAATTGTGATCAACACCTACCCGGCGGGCGACCTGATCGCGCTGCATGGCAAGGACTGCACGGTGGTATGGAGTAAGTCGCCCAAGCTGGGGAACTTTTCTCAGATCGCTGCTGCGGACCTCGACGGCGACATGTACCCCGAGATCATCGGCATCAACCAGACTGCAAAGCTGATGGTCTTCGATCACAGCGGCACGCTTCTCGCCACCTCTGCTACGGCCTATATGGGTGGAGGCAGCGGCTCCGACTGCACCGCTCCCGCGGTCGTCGATGTCGATGGTCAGGCCCCCCCCGAAATCGCAGTCAGTGGCATGATTGCCCGCTACACCAAGGCCCAGGGGATAACAGTTCTGTTCAACAACGCTTCGACGCCCGCGACCTGGGGTACGGTGTCGGTAGCTGCCGATCTCGATGGCGATGGCACCCCCGAGCTGATCACCGGCCGGGAAGTGTATGACGCCAAGTCGGGCGCGGGGAAGACCCCTTCCGGCTGGTCACAGCTTTCGGGGCCGGGGGCCTATCCCGCGGTGGCCGATCTCAATGGGGACAAAAAGCCTGAGGTGATCTTGGTGCAGTCCAAGGTTGGCAATGAAACGGTATCGGTGTGGGATTGGGCGAACCAGAAGTTTATCTTCGGCCCGCTGGCCATTTCCGGAGGCTTTGGCGGCCCACCGACGGTGGCCGACTTCGATGGCGATGGCACCCCCGACTTTGGCACCGCAGGGCCAACGGACTACTTCGTTTTTGCCATGAAGTGCTGGCCCAACGGCGGCAACGGCTGTGTCGCGCCCGGCATCCTCTGGAAGAAGGCGACGCACGACGTATCGTCGGGCGGCACCGCTTCATCGGTGTTCGACTTCAACGGGGACAAGAAGGCGGAGGTGGTCTATCGCGACGAGTGCTTTTTCCGCGTAATGGATGGCACGACAGGCAAGACCCTGTTCGCGCGCGAGATCACCTCCGGCACCTGTCTCGAGAACCCCATCGTCGGCGATGTCGATAATGACCAGCACGCGGATGTGGTGGTGCCCTCCGATAACGTTCAGGGCAACAACTGTAGTGGTGTCAAAGACGCCGATACCGGACTGATCTGGAAGACCCAAACCCAGGGCATCTTCGTGCTGCAAGATCCCAAGAACCGCTGGATGCCATCCCGGGCGATCTGGAACCAGCATGGCTACCACATCACCAACGTCAACGATAACGCTACCGTTCCCACCGTCGAGCAGGACAGCTGGAAGAGCTGGAACAGCTACCGCCAGAACGTTCAGGGTGCGGTCATCGGCCCCGCCGCGGCGAACGCCGATTTTACCAGTGGGGTGTCGGTGGGTATCGATTCCAGCAGCGATTGTGTTACCAGCTGGACCTTGCGGGCCAGCCTATGCAATCGCGGTGCTGCGTCGGTCAATTCCGGAGTGCCCGGCACTTTCTACTCGACCGATCCGCGAAAGCCGAACGCAAAAAAGATCTGCTCGACCACGACCAGCGGGCCACTCCAGCCGGGCACATGCGAGGCGGTGAGTTGCGAATGGGATGCTCCACCCAAACAGCCGCTGGATCTCTATTTTCTCGCCAACGACGATGGCAAGGGAACCATGCCACGCAGTGAGTGCTGGCGAATGAATGATCTCCTCACCATTCCCGGCGCGATCTGCACGAAGATCGGCTAGACCGCTTTCAGGTTAAAGTGAGCGAACGAGGCGGACGAAACCGAGGCGAGGCGAGGAGCTACGACGCAGGACTACTAGCAGTAATCCCAGGAGGAGCGACGAAGCACTCGCCGAAGGGATCGGCCGCCGCAGTCGCTCACTTTAACCTGAAAGCGGTCTAGCGATTCCTGCGTCGCAATTCGGGCAGCGACAACTCGCGCAGCGCGAACAGCACCGCGAGGAAAATCACTCCACCAACGATGCAGCCGCCGAGCGCGAGTTTGCCCTGGAGTGGCACGAGGCGACCCAGGCTGATGGCGATCGCTGCCGCGATGAGACTGCGCAGGGCTGTTGCGACGGGCAGTGAGGCGCCAAAATGGAGCCGAAGGTCGATGAGCGCGGCCGCGCAACCGAATCCCATCGCAGCAGTGGAGGCGGCAGCCGCCGCCAGGAGAGGATCCTGACCCATGCGCAACGCCCATCCGATCGCCCAGTAGTTCCCGGCAACATCGAAAAGCAGCGTCACAGCGCCCAGCACTACGGTCGGGCGGGTGCGTCCGGTGCCGTTGGAGATCGTACCGGCGATCGAGAGCAGCGAGAATGCGACGTAGCCAAACGAGAGCACGGCGAGAGCACTACCGGCGGGCAGGTATTCACGCCTGGGAAAGAAGCTCAGAATGGCATCGGGGTGCGCTGCCACAGTGGTCGCCAACATCGTCACGAGGAGCAGTGACCCGCGGATGGAATTTCGGATGTAGGTGCGGGTTCGCTCGGCATCGGCGGCAAGGGTTGCTTGCGAGATCAGTGGAAAAAGAATGAAGGTGACCGATAGGATCATCTGGTAGGGCAGACGGGCGATGTTTTGGGCGGCGGTGTAGAGGCCGACGGCAGCCTTCGCGCTCTCTTCCGGGTGGAGTACGCCACCGCGTTCCGCGGCCGCAGTCACCAAACGCTTGAGCAAGAGACCATCGACGAACATCAGTAGATTCAGAATCAAGAGGTAAGCTGCGACCGGAACGAAAAAGCGCACCAGCTCTCGGGTCGAAGTGCGCTCGATGGTGGGTCGTAAGCCGACGATGCCCACCGATAGCACCAGCACGCTTACAGCAGCGAGGACGAAGCCGCCGACGGCGGCGTGCACGGAGAGAAATAGCCAAGCGGCGCCGCACACCAGCACCGCGCGCAGCGTGGTAAATGCGATATCGAGACCCGCCTGTTTCTGGAATTCGCGGGCGCCATTCGCGGCACCGACGAAAACGGCATAAAAGGAGTAGGCGAGCACCACCCCCGTGGCCAGGCGCAGGGTTGGCAGCTGGTCAGCATCTCGCTCGAACTGCGCGATCCAGGGAGTCGCGAAAAAATAGCTGGCCGCCACACCCACCCCTAGGACCAGCTGCAGCCGCAAGGCCGCACGTTTCACCCCTTCGACGTAGTCACGGCCGCGCGAGGCGAATTTCGCTACCGTCTGAATCGTCGCCGTAACCATCACGTTGTTGATCGGTGAGATAATCGAGACGATGAAGCCCCACTCCCCGTAGCGCTCCTTCGAATGGAGCAGCCAGGGCAACACGAAGCCAATCGCCGAGCCACCCACCATGAACCAGAGCTTGGCCAGCGTGATGTAGGCGAGCCCTCGGCCGGCACTGACAGCACGGGGATCGGCGTCCGAGAGGCTCACGTGGCTACGCTGCCCGACGGCATGCGGGCCGTCAAGAATCCAAACGGTTCGTGACGATTCTCGGAACGCGGCCCTCGCGTTATGATAGCGGGAGCCATGATGAGAACGTCGTTCGCAGTGCTGCTATCCTCGACGGCCGCGTTGGCGCAGCCGCCGCCGCCCCAAACCTATCCGCAGCAGCCCTATCCTTATGGTGCGCCCTATGGCTATCCACCACAGTACCAGTATCCGCCTGGTTATCCGGCTTCGCCTGAGCCACCCGAGACACCGCTCTCTTTCACGTTGACTACCCGCGACGATGGGGCTCGCGTGGATGCGCTCGCGTGTGTGGAGGCGATCGAGGATCGCCACCTGGATGTTGCGCGGCGACGGTGCACAGAAGCGATCGCCAAGGACGAGCAGTTTGCCCTCGCGCATTTCTGGCTATCGTTGGCGGCCGATACGCCCTCCACCGCGCGCGAGGAACTGGCCAAGGCCGTGCGCGCAGCGGCGCAGGTGAGCCCGGGCGAACGGCTGATGATCGATGGTTGGCGGGCGTGGCGAAATGCCCAACTTGACGAGGCGCGACGAGCCTACGAGGAGCTGTGTCGTCTCTATCCCTCGGAAAAGCGTGCTTTCGTGCAGCGCGGGCTGTTTCGCCAGGTAGCGCTCGGCGAGCTTGAAGGCGCGATCGGGGACTATCGCAAAGCGCTGGCGCTGGATGACCACTATGCGGCCGGCCAGAACTATTTGGGTTTTGCACTGGCCGCACAGGGAAAACTCGACGAGGCACAAACCGCCCTTAAACGCTACACCGAACTGGCGCCGACCGAACCCAATGCTTTCGACTCCCTGGCTCGCTTGGCGCTGGAAATGGGCAAGCTGGAGCAGGCGGCCACCGATGCACGCAAGGCGCTAGCGCTCGATGGAAAGTTTCTGACGGCCCATGCGGTGCTCGGCGACGCGCTGCTGTTTTCGGGAAAAGGCAAGGAGGCGCGCAGGGAGTATGCGGCGCTCCACGAAGCCAGCGATCCGGCGCTGCGCCACGATGGGGCGATGCGCGAGGCGCGCAGTTTTCTCTTCGAGGAGCGTTTCCTCGAAGCCGAAAAGGGGCTCATCAAAGAGGCTGCCGTCTCCAGTAAAGCGGGGCGGGCCGTCGATGCGGCGGCGGCTTTTCTCGAAGCAGCACGTAGCCAGGTGGAGCGCAGCGCGCTCGGCGAGGCCGGACGCGGCATCAAGGAGGCGAGCGAGTTGCTGGCGAACCTCGACGCATGGGATCTGCGCCAGCTTCAGGCGAACGTAGCGGAGATGCGAGCATTGGCGCTGGCCTCGCTGAACGAGCGCGAGCTTGCCGAGACACGAGCGGAGGAGATGCGGCGGCAGGAAGTGTTACCGGGGGGCGAGGCGCGCGCGAAGGCAGTGAGGGGTTGGATCGCCTATCGCGTAGGCGATGACAAAGCCGCCTTTGCGGGGCTTGAGCATGCGGTGCTACCGACGCTGCGCTATGCGTACGCGTTGGCGCTGGCACGCAACGGCGATACGGCGCGGGCCCGGACTCTCATGGAGGCGCTGGCGCGGCGGACAAACAATGATGTGGCCACCGGGCTGGCGCGACCACGGGCGGCAGCCTGGCTCAAGAGCAACGCGCTTCTGCAAAAATAGATCAATCACGGCCGCCTCGTGCGAGGAGACATGCCTCAGCGAGTGGCAACCTCAGCGAAAGAGCGAGTCGGGGGCTGTGGTATTCACCGATGAGGAGTTCCGCAGTCGCGTCTGCGCGCCGAGGACTGTCCGACGAGGAGGCAAATACTACAGCCCCCCGACTCGCGGGAGCAGATGCGTGGCACTCAGTGCGGCGAGGAAACGAGCTGCCGCTTGACTTGCCACATGAACACCGGAATCACCGCGGTGAGCAACATGCAGAGAAGAGCCACCCGCGGCATCCCTTCGATTGGAGCGGTGGGCGACGACGAATGCAGGATCCGGGACGATGCGAACGCGCCCAGTGCCGAGGCGAAATGCTGGACGGCCGATTGGATCGAGAGAAACTTGGCCCGCTCCCAAGGGCGCGGCACTTTGGAGGCGATCGAGCTGAGCGGTACGGTGCGAAAGCTGGTCGAAAGCATGTAGCCGAGAAAGATCGCCGGTACGGGCACGCCGAGGGTGAGGGCAAAACCGGTGAGCAGCACCAGCTCCAGCACGAGCGTTCCACCCAGGGTAACGCGCAGCTCGCCGAAACGATCGGCCAGGTAGCCCGCAATCTGCTGAGTAGTAAAGCCAACGGTACCTCCCGCCATGTAGAGGTACTGGAGATGAGCGCGCGGAAAACCGAGGTTCAACTGGATAAACGGCGAGACGTAGGGAACGAGCGCAAAGTTAGCCATCATCACCGCTCCGGTCATCGCCCAGCAGAGCAGCACGGCCGGCCGGCGAGCCAGGTTTCGCAAGAAGCGCGCCTCATCCTTTCTCTTGGCGTCGAGATGGCCCCGCAGCGGTGGCAGAATCGAAATGGCGCTTCCGGCCACCAGAAGTCCCATCAGTGCCACCGAGAAAAAGGGGGTGCGCCAGGATCCCAGAGAGGCTAGCCAGAGCCCGGAGGGCACACCGATGACCGAAGCCACCGAAAAGGCGGCCATGACCATCCCGATCGCTCGGCCCCGTCGCTCAGGCGGAACCGCATCGCTCAGAATCGAAAAGGTGAGCGAGCTAGCAGGCCCACCAAAGCAGCCGGCCAACATGCGCGCCGCGATCAGAGTCCCGAGCCCCTGTGCCATCCCGCCCATCGCGGTCGCTATCACCAGTCCGAACATGGCGACGGCAAGCGCGCGCCGTCGATCGAAACGGTCGAGAAACCGGGAACCGATGAGGCCGGCGACCCCGGCCGCGAGCGCGTAGCTGGCGCTGATGAAGGCGATCCGTTCGATGGGAATTCGCAGCGCCCGGGCAAAATCAGGGCCGAGGGGCATCACGATCATGAAATCGAGAATGTTGACGAACTGTACTGCGCCGAGCAGCAGCAACATCCGGCGTTCCGATCGGGTGAGCGATTCTGAGTTTCCAGGGGTGACCTGCGATCGACCGCGACCCATCGACTAACCGACTCCGAGCGTTGCAACCGTGCGATCGAGCCAGCGATCGATCGCGGTCGGAAAGGGCCACATCCAGCCGTAAGCGCCCGAAATGAACTGCAGCTTGATATGGTGGCGCAATCTCTCATCGAGCTCACCGTGAACCTCGCTCGCCGCCCGCAACGTCTCTTCGTAAGCGGCCCGTTCGAACCGATAGCGACACCAGGCGAGACCGATCGGCAGCGGCAGCAGCAGATAGGCGAGTGCCATGCCGGCCCAGCTCCAGCGACGGAATTGGCGCATATGAACGCGCTCGTGACGGAGAACGATGTAGCGATCGTTGGCCGAACGGGCCGACCAGCCGCGCGGAATATAGACGCGCGCGCCGAGCGTGGTCACATAGTCGGTCAGGTAGCGCGTTTGTCCGCCGAACGTCGCCAGCGCCAAGGCGCGCGCGAGGGCGCGTTGCAGCCAGGAACTCTCCTTGTCGATCAGCTGAAAGCCGGGAAACTCGACCCGGATCTCGTCGAGCAACTGCTGGTAGCGCGCAGCACTATCCACGGGGCGAGCGTACCTCGTTCCCGCTCCAATGAAAAACTGCTAGGCTGCTGGAATGGGTTATTTTCAACACCCCTCGGCGATCGTCGATCCAGGCGCCGAAATCGGGGAGAACACCCGCATCTGGCATTTCTGCCATATCGCTGGGGGGGCCAAGATCGGCCGTGATTGCGTGCTGGGGCAAAATGTTTACATCGCCCCGACGGTGGTAGTGGGTTCAGGTGTCAAGATCCAGAACAACGTCTCGCTCTACGACGGAGTGACCATCGAGGACCATGCCTTTATCGGGCCGAGCGCGGTGTTCACCAACGTGGTGAATCCCCGTTCCGAGATCGTGCGCAAGAGCGAATACTCGACGACGCAGGTGGGGCGCGGTGTGACGATCGGCGCTAACGCAACGATCGTATGCGGCGTGCGACTCGGCGACTATTCTTTCATCGGAGCTGGCGCGGTCGTCACAGCGAATCTACCCAACTATGCACTGGTGGTGGGAGTCCCCGCGCGCCAGATCGGCTGGATGTGCCGCTGCGGCATCCGCCTCGAGGCGGAGGGGAGCGCGGCCTACTGCGCCGCGTGTGGCAGCGGCTATCGCTACGACGGAGAGGTCTTGTCGGAAGCGTAAAAGCGTAAACCGCAAGTGGCGCGCACACGAGAAGTTGGATAAAATGGCTGTATGCAGCTCGCTCCGTGGATGAAGGCGAGAGCGAAGGGCTGTGAGGCTTGGACCGGGCCGAGATGGCCCCATATGAACGTCCGGCCCCCGCCGCGATCTTCCGCGGCCGCCCCGGACGCCGGCAAATGCCGGGGGAGAGCAAATCGCATGAGTCAACCGCACTGTCGCTGTATCGAGGTCCAAACCTCATAAGCTACAAAAAAGGGGGCCACTTCGGTGGCCCCCTTCTTCAAAAACTCTTTCGAATTTTCACAAATAGATCGATGGGATCAAAACCCAGTGCAGCAAAGGGCGAGAAGGCCCTGGCCGTGGCTTTTACCGAGGAGGGGACAAAACGCCCCAATAGCCGTGAGGCCTCCTTGGCCACGCCGGCGACCGCTCCTGCCCCGGCGAGCGCCAGGGCCCAGGGCGGCGCCGGATCCAGAATCGCCTGCCGCAGCGCCACTTCGCGCGCCAAGGCCCCCACCTCTGGTCCGACGATCGCGCGCCAGGCCCCTAGCGTGGCAAATAGCGCGATGTGGGGCCGTGCCACCCGTCGCTCCATCGCCGCCAAGATCTCCCCCCGCCGCTCCATCACTGGACGCACCAACCCGAGGGCATGGCTGCTCGTCACCCGCACGGCCTGGCCACCGCGCTTTTCCAGAATGAGGGAATTCCACAGCTGACCCCGATCAAAAACAAAAAGTCCCGCCGCGCGATCATCGGGCAGCAGCAGATTCCAGGTGGTCTCGAGCGCCTCATAGCTCGGTAGCGGCAATTTACCGATCGGATTGGGATCGATGTGCACCGTGCGCCCGAGCTCGCGTTGTGCCGCTTGCACCGTTGTCAACCACTGTGCGACGAGATCGTGATGCACCACCAGCTCGCGTTCGATCGCTTGCGCGATGCGGTCGAGCGCATCGTCCTCGAAGGCGATGGCGATGGGCGCGCCCGCCCGGCGTCGTAACTGGCCGAGCGATGGGGCGCCCGACCAAACGTACTGTTGGGGATCTTCCCGCCCGCTGCCCATGCGCAGCGCCTTTACGCACCGGCCATGCTCCACAAACAGGAGGAGCGGGGCGCCCAGTTTCCGACGCGGAACATGCGGCGCTGAGGGGGGAAGAAGTAGCTGCTGGGTTCTTCGCCAACCTTCGGGGTCGAGTTCGGAAAAGGCGATATCGAGCGGAATCACCCCCTCAGGCTATGCTAAGTTTCTCACCGATGCGACCGCTCTTCATTGGAATCGCCGGCGGCACCGGCTCCGGCAAATCGACCGTGGCCCGCGCGCTTGCCGAAGGTCTTCCCCAAGGGCTCGTCGGCGTCATCGATCACGATTCTTACTACCGCAACTTCGCCGATCTCTCGTTCGAAGAGCGGAGTCGGATGAACTTCGACCATCCGAGCGCACTCGATAACGACCTCTTGGTCGAGCATCTCACCGCGCTGCATGAAGGGCATACGGTCGAGTTGCCGGTCTACGATTTCGTCACCCACTCTCGGCGCGCCGAGAGGCGCACCCTCGTGCCGACGCGCGTCATCATCGTGGAAGGCATTCTGGTGTTCGTAGAGGAGCGCGTGCGGCGCCTGCTCGATATCAAGCTCTTCGTCGACACCGATGCCGACCTGCGCGTGTTCCGTCGCATCCGCCGCGATATCGAACAGCGCGGCCGCACCTTTGTTCAGGTGCGTGAGCAGTACTATGCCACCGTGCGACCGATGCACCTCGAGTTTGTCGAGCCTTCGAAGCGTTGGGCGGATCTCATCATCCCCGAGGGGGGCGAGAACCAGATTGCACTCGATCTGATCATGGGCAAGCTCGCGCGGGTGTTCGACGAGTAACGTGGATCAGAAAACTCCCGCCAGGATCAGTACCCAATAGATGTCGAGCGCGAGATAGGCGCCGACGGTCGCTGAGAGCAGCCAGCGGCCGATGTGAAACAGCTGGAAGCGCGCGACTAAAAAGAAGGCCGCGAGGGCGATGGCATTCTTGACTACGAGAAACAGCCAGGGCGCGTGGAGCACGAGCGGTCGCAAGAGCGGATTGGCCTCGCGCACGAGACCGCGCCGCACCGCCCATAGCGTCAGCACGGTATCCACGGTCGACAGCAAAAAATAGGCGAGCGCATACCAGCGCACGAACAGGGCGATCTGGTCCACAAAGTTATCGCTGAGGCGCGTGATCTTGCTGGGCACGCGGCGGCGGCGGCCGAACAGCAGGTAGCGACTGAGTAGCGGCGTCGGCGTCTTGCGGCGCTCGGGCCCGACGTAGGTCCGCGTGACGATCCAGTCATACTCGAGCGCCGGCTGGGCGGTGCCGGTATGCTCCGATGCGGAGGGCAGCGACGGCAGGGGCAGCTCGCCCATTTCGGAGAGCGCCATGCGGTGGACGTCGACCAGAAGTTGCCAAGGCAGTTCGAGGAAATGGGGGCGCTGGATGCCGAGCACGGCAGTGACGCGCGGCTCGTGCCGCCAGGGCAGAAGGGCGAGGTAGGCGTAGACCTCCTCCTCCCCATCGAGCCGTCGCACGTAGAGCTCTTGGTTTGGCGCCAGCTCGCCAAATAGCGCGACGACGGGATGATGGCGGTCGCGCGCGGGTAGCTCGCCGTCGCGAGCTTTCAACGGCCACAGCCAGTGCGAAACAATCTCGGCCCGCAACGCTTCGAGCGCATCGCCGGTACGCAGTACAAACTCGAGCCGCATTCGCTCGGGGTGCGGCAGCGGGCGCAGCACCACGCTCGGTACGGCGGCGAGCCCCCGCGCGCTCCAGCGCAGGAGCTCCTCCAGCTGCTCGGCAGCAAATCGGGGCTTCGCTGGTGCGGGCCGCTCGCCGAACACTTCACTGACGATGCGGCGGAGTTGCTCGGGCTTGGCCGACCGCTGCACCACGCGCATGTTGAACCTGCTGCGCGCCCGGACGATCTCGGGCAATTCGTCATAGGCGGTGACGAGGATCCGCGGCATGTCCGGGTGGTCGCTCGCACAGCGCTGCAGAAGCTCGAGTCCGTTCCCGCCAGGCAGTTGAAATTCGCACAGGATCAAATCGAATTTTGTTTTTGCCAGTAGCGCTAGCGCATCGGCAGGGTCGGACACGGTCTGCACCGCATGGTCGCCCAGTGCTGCGCCCAGCTGAGCTTGGACTGCAGGGTCGCCTTCCACCACGAGGATGGCACGCTCGGCCATAGTAGAACACGCTAACGCGGGACACGTTGCCATGCAACGCCTGCTAGCTGCGTAACAGCCGGACGCCAAACGGTGGGAGCGGCACGGCATCCGAATATTCTGTGCCCTCCACGACATCCTCCAGATGGACATCGATCTGTGCGGTGGTCGCTTCGGCCGAGCGAGAACCGATGAATCGCAGCGCCGGTGAACCATCCGATCGGCGGTAGATCGTCTGGTCGTGGAGCGGCTGGAGAGGAGAGTCGCCGTCGAACAGCAGGGCCGCATCGAGCGATGTAGGAGCGGGCGGCAGTCGCTCGCCCGGAAGGTCGCCCTCGAGCGGCTGAAAAGCATCGTCGAGCTGCGGCCGGCGCGGGCCCGAGATCAAACGGCCTCCGCGGGCAGAATAGTCGCACAGTCGGTGCCACAGATCGCGGTCAAGGAAATCGAAGGTGGGCACGATCAGAGTACGAAAACGTTGCAGCTGTTTCGCCGATGAGCTGGCGTCGACAATGGCGAACGCAACGTGCCGGCGTGTCAGTGAACCGAGGATCGCGCTCCACCATTCTGACTGCTCGATCTGCACTGGCCCTGCGAGGCCAAACGAGTCTTCCCGTGCGGCATGTTCGTGGAGCCCCAGCCACTCGCCAAAGGCCGGCCCAATCGGCCCCAAGTGCGATGAGGCGAGTGCCAGTCGCTGATAGCCGCGCGGCAGGAGCACCCCCACGTCGCGCACGCAGCCAAGCTCGGTCCAATGTGCATCGGTGAGGGCATCGACAATGCGCCGCAACGGCTCGGCCAGCTGGGGCCGCAGGGTGCCATCGCTGGCGATGGGCGCGCCCAACCAGCGGTCGCGCTCGACGGCCATGTAGAGATTGAAACCGGCCACACCGTGGGCGAGCGCATTGAGCAGCTGGTAGATTCCATCCTCGTTGCGTAGCGGCGGACCCCACGGAAACGAGCCCATGCCCATTTCGGGCACATAGGGCAGCCGCGACGTGCCGGCGAGGTAGAGTGCACGCCGCCTGACCCGTTCGTACTGCGACTTGGGGTGGTAGAGATCGATCCCCGCGATGGCGACCGCAGTTTCCGCAGCAGCAACGTCGTAGACGCCCGGGTCCATGGGCGGAAAGTTGTGCGTATGGGGCACCGCAGACAGCCCCACCTCGTCCAACATCTTCGAAAGACGATCGAGCGCGACGACGGTCTCCTGCTCGCGAAAGGCCAGCCAAGCCAGATGGGGCGCCAGATCGGCCGCACTCTTCGCGAAAAACTTCCGCGGCGGCTCCTTTCCGCCGTGGGCGGCACGCCAGCGCTCGAGCGCTTCGTCGTGATAGTCACCGTCGTAAGCGCCGGAGCGAAAAAAAAGCGCGTGCTCGTTGTCGACCTGCAGCGCCACCACGGGTCCCATGGGATGGAGACGTGGCGCCACCACCTCGGCCACCGCCGCGTACCAGCCGCGCACCTCATCGAGAAAGGCACGGCCAGCATAAGAGGGAACGGGAAAGCCCCGCGGAGGTACGAGCAGCACCGCCGGCGTGCCCCGCCCGGTGCGCATTGCGAAGCGCGGATCCGCGACGATCCGCCCGGGAAAGCCGAACCAGTCGAGCTCGGCATTGATGTGCGGCCCCGGGCGCACGATCGCGCGCAGGCCCGCTGCGGCCGCCAGGTCGAGAAAAGCACCCAGATCGCGTGGTCCGGTAAAGTCGAAACGACCGGGCCCGCGCTCATGCACACCCCAGGGCACATAGGTCTCGACCATCGCCAAACCCAAACTGTGCAGCGCCTGCAAACAGCGCCGCCAGTGCGCGGGGGCCACTCGAAAATAGTGCATCGCCCCCGAAATGAGTGGTTCGATTCGGCCATCGATACAGAGACCGCGGGGGGCCAGCGAAATCGCCACGCGGGTAAGCTACCACAGCCGCGACTGTGCTATACAGTCACGCTATGCCGCGCGCCGGCGGAAAGACGCTCGCCCGCAATCTCTTGCCCTGGATGATCGCCGTGGTGGCGCTCACCTGGGTATTCCGATCGGTGGAATGGCACCGGCTGGCGGACGCCTTCACGCATCTTCCCATGGGGCGATTCGTCCTGACCTCGGTCGTGCTGCTGATCGCCAACTGCGCTGCCGACTGCCTGGCGATGTATTTCACGTTCACCTGGTTCGGCTGCCGTATTCCCTATCGCGAGCTCTTCATCGTCCGCTCCGCAACCTACCTGCTCGCGGTGGTCCAATACTATGTAGGCCAAGCGGCCATCATCGGCTTTCTCCACCAGCGCAAAGGAGTGCCGGGCTGGCGTGCCGCCGGCTTCATCCTGTTCATCAGCGGCATCAACATGGGCGTCCTGATTCTCCTCGCCTCCGTGGGCCTCGCCACCGGCGACTTGCCGATCGCCTGGTTACGTTGGGTGCCGATCGCCGTCGGCAGCGGGGCGATAGGTTATGGGATCCTTCTGCGCCTGCGACCCCAGCGGTTGGCCAAGAGCCGCTTCTTCGCGCCGCTATTCGAAATGGGGATCTCCGGCCACCTCAAGGCCGTGGCCATCCGGATTCCGCACGTCCTGGTACTCGTTCTCTGGCACTATCTCTCCTTGTGGATGTTCCATGTCGAGGTGCCCGCGTTGGCCGCGCTGGTCTATCTCCCGGCGGTCTTCTTTGCCGGGGCGCTGCCGATCAGCATCCAGGGATTAGGGTTGGCCCAGGCCTCGGCGGTCTACTTTTTTTCCCGTTATGCGGGCGGTAACTCCGCTCCCGTGCTGGCCTACAGTTTGGCCATGACCGCCGTTTCGCTGATCACCCAGGTCTCGCTCGGACTCCTGTTTCTGACTGCGGGCCGGCGACTGGGTGTCCGGGAAGAGTCCGCCATGGTCGTCGCTGAGGGGACGAATGAGTTCTAGAATTCATCCGAGAACCGTCGCGAGCAGGCACAAGCGCAAGGCGCGGCGAGCACCGGAGCGGAGCGTACGAGGGTACGTGAGCACCGGAGCACAGCCGCGACGCAGCGATTGGGCCGCGCAGCAGGTTATCGGATGAGTTCTAGTCTCCTGGCTAGCATAGGAGACAGTACCGATCTCGCGCCGACCTACGATGTCGAAGTCCGGCGCTTCACCTATCTGATGTTCTTTCGCATCGTGGTGGCGACTGTGCTGCTCGCCGCCGCTGCGGTGGCGGAGGTGTTAGCGCTCAATATGGAGGGCGAATCAGTTCGGTTCGAATTTCCCAGTTTTCCCCTGTTTGGTGGCGTAGCACTGCTCTATGGACTGACGCTGGTGTGGGTACCGCTCTTGAAACGGGCGCGGGCTGCCCAGCAGCCACGCCGCGCAGTGCTCCAACTGGCGGAGCTGCTGGTGGGGTGCGATCTGGCGATCTCCACGCTGCTCGTCCATGTCACGGGCGGATTCGAATCGACGCTGATTGTGCTCTATCTCCTTTTGATCGTCGGTGCTGCAACGGTTCTCCCGGGCCGATCGATGTTGCTGGCGACGGTGGCTTCGGTGCTGCTCTATGCGGGCGTGGGGCTAGGCGGTCGCGTGGGTTTGCTTCCGTCGTGGCCGGGCACGGTTTCGCTGGTGGGGCCCCTCGGACCGATCGTTCGGACCTTCCTCATCCGGTTGGTGGCGTTTGGCGCGACGGCGATGCTGGCGCGACGTCTCGCTGTCGAGCTGGAGCGTGCGGGCGAGCAGATTGTAAAACAGGAAGAGCTGCTGGAGGATCTCACTGCGCTCCACGGCGATATCGTGCGCTCTCTGACTTCGGGTCTACTCACCCTCTCTGGGGAAGGGCGGATTCTTTCAGTCAATCCGGCGGGTGGAGAGATCTTGGGGCAGGCGCGAGACCATCTGGTCGGACGGAGGGTCGAAGAGGCAGTGCCCGAGATGGCGGCGTGTCTCGAGACTGCGATCGATCCTCTTCATCGTGCGGAGGTAGTACTCGATCCACAGAGCGAACCGCCCAAGACCATCGGCTTCTCAGCGACGCCGCTTTTCAATTCCACGGGCCGCGCTATTGGTCGCGTGGTCAATTTTCAGGATCTGTCGGAGTTCAAACGGATGCAGCGCGAGATAGAGCGCAACGAACGGTTGGCGGCGATCGGGCGTTTGGCGGCCAGTGTGGCGCACGAAATCCGCAATCCTCTGGCCGCTATCTCCGGATCGATCGAACTTTTGCGTGCGACCGCCGCGAAGGAGGGCGACGGGCGCGAGCTGTGGGAGATCATCGAGCGGGAGGTGACGCGGCTGGATGGATTGCTGACCCAGCTACTCGACTATGCGAAAACCTCGGTGCCGGTGATGGCACCCGTCGAGCTCGGCGGATTGCTGCAAGAGATTCTGCGGATGTCCGGCCATGATCCACGTTTGGGAGCAAGGAGCGGCGGAGTGGGATTTGTACAGACTGCTCCCGCCTGGGTGGAGGCCGATCCCGGGCAACTCCGCCAGGTGATCTGGAATCTCCTCCTGAATGCCGCGCAGGCCTCATCGCTCTCCGATCCCATCGAGGTGGAGATGGTCGCGGACAAGGGTGAGGTATGCATCGTGGTTCGGGACCACGGTCCGGGAGTGGCAGATGCGGACCGTCACCGGCTGTTCGAGCCCTTTTTCACGACCCGGGCAGGCGGAACAGGATTGGGCCTTGCACTCGTTCACCGCATTGTGATGGCACACCACGGTCGGGTCACGCTCACCAACGCGGAATCGGGTGGAGCCATCGCTACCGTCTGGCTGCCAATTCGAGGGTGATATGGTAGGTTCGCCGAATGCATCGGTTGGCGGTCTGTTTCGTCGTGCTCTTGTGCAGCTGCGGTCGAGAGGACGATCCGCCCGAGGCCGTCGGTGAGGTCGATGATTCGCTGACGATCTGCTCGCGCGGGAAGACCGTCGAGGGCATCGATGTATCGCACTGGAACGGCAAGGTCGATTGGGTCCAAGTGCAGCAATCGGGGCGCCGGTTTGCCATCATGAAGGCGACCGAAAACACCACCTACTTCGACGACACTTTTGTAAATAATTGGACCATGAGCCAGGCCGCGGGGCTAGTGCGCGGTGCCTACCATTTTTTTCACGCCGACACCAATCCGGTGGCGCAGGCCGACTATTTTCTCCAGCATGTCCCATTGTCGCCGAGCGATCTCCCGCCGGTACTCGACCTCGAAACGACCCAGTTGCAGTCGGGAGCCAAGGTGGCAGCCAACGCGCTCGCCTGGCTCGAGCGTGTCGAGGCCCAGACGGGACGGCGGCCGATCCTCTACACCTATCCCGCCTTCTGGCCCTCGATCGGCAATCCCAGTGGATTTGCCAAGTATCCCCTCTGGATCGCCAACTACGGCGTCAAGTGCCCCAAGGTGCCGGGGCAGTGGACCGGCTGGCCCTTCTGGCAGTACAGCAGCAAGGGGGCAGTGCCGGGGATTTCGGGCAATGTCGATCTGAACGTATTCAACGGCACCTACGAGGATCTGCTGGAATTCGTTTCGGGATCGCCCTCGCTGAACCAGCTGAATGGCAACGATGCCCTATCGGTGGTGAGCTGGGCAACGGGGCAGGTCGAGCTGTTTGCGGTTTCTCAGACGGGCCAATTGGTTCACGTCTATACCGATGGCCCGGCGGCCGCTGACCATTGGAGCGCGAGCAATGCCCTCGACGAGGGCGCGGCCTGTGGTTTCGCGGCCGGGTTTTCGGGGGCCGGCTGGGGATCTCGACCGGAACTGTTTTCTCCCCGGGCAGAAGGTGGTGTCGGCCACCTCTGGCAGAGCCCACAATGGAATAAGTTTCAGCCCTTCGGCGATACCAAGCTCACCCACCTTCAGACGCTGCGGCAGACGGACGGACGCCTCGAGGTGTTTGCGCTGGGGCCTGACCAGGCGATTTGGCGGAACGAGTGGGCGGTTGCCAAAGGCGACTGGACCGGCTGGCAATCGCTGGGTGGGAAGTTTACGACGGGCGTTTCGGCGTTGCTGGCTGGCGACGCGCAGACGGAGCTCTTTGCCACCAACGCTGAGGGGATGGTGTGGCGCAACGCTTTCGGCGGCAAGACCTGGAGCGGCTGGAGCGCACTCGGTGGGCAGATGGCATCGCGGCCGGTGGCGCTGCGCTTTCCCGATGGCCACCTCGAGCTGTTTGCCCGTGGTCTCGATGGGAAGCTCTACCATCGCGCGACGAGCAGTGGCTTGGAGCCGTTCGAACTCTTGGGGTCTGGGAAGATCGCCTCGGAGCCGTCGGTAGTTTGGGCACCCGGGCCAGGAAATGGGCCGGCCGGTCCCGAGGTGTTCGTGCGGGATTCGACCGGTCGCGTGGTGCACCTGTTCGCCGGCAGCAATGGCTACCAGGAGCTCGGACCCATCCACGATCAGCCGGTGGCCTCGGATCCGCTGGCCTGGGTGGCGGACGATGGCACTGTGCTGCTGTTTGCCATCGCGGAAGATGGCCGGCTGCTCCACTCGGTTCGCAAAGGCGGCGGGGACTGGAGCAGCTGGACGCCGCTTTTGACAGGGATGAACTTCTGTCCACCGCTGCTCCAGCCGAGGGTCGATATGGGGGGAGGCGCCATGGACGCCGATTCGGCCAGGATGGCGGCGGCTGGCTGCAGTTGCGAGATCGGGGGGCCAGGCCACGGTCGCAGTGCAGGGGAGGGGGCGATGGCCCTGCTGTCCCTGTGCGTGGGAAGGGGGGTGCGAAAAAGGCGCTTGAAAGTTGATCGCTCCTGCATATGATGCGGCCCTTCTTAAGGGGTGTCTTATGCAGTTTGAACCGTTTTTTTTTCGCCTAGCCTATTGCGGTCTACTCGGGACCAGCCTCATCGCATGCCGCGGTGCTGGCCCTTCGGTCAACGACGGCGCCTACGTGTTTCACGATATGGCTAAATCGGATGCGGATTTGGGGACGGATCCCAAGTCCGATATGGCGGTGCCGACCGAGGACATGGCGGCCAAAGGCGATATGGCCAAGGCCAAGTCCGATTTGTCGGTGGCCGACTTGGCACTCGGTGATTTGGCCAATCCTTGCGTCGAAGTGGCTACCTGGCCGGGCGTGGCGCCCGCGGGTAAATACAGCGCGGCCAACGATGTGACCTTGGGTTGGTCCTTCGATCAGACGCAGAAGCCCAATAACCGGCTTGGGCTCCAAGACTGGCATGTGGGCGGTGAGACCTACCCCAAGAACTATGTTTCCATGTCGAGTGACCAATTTTGGACCTGCGAAATTTGCCCCTTCCTATCGGTGTGTGATGCGAATGGCAATTGCGTCGCCAAATATTTTGCCCAGTCGGGAACGACCAACGTGACCAAGTCGGACAAGAACGAAGCGGCGGGCACGATCGCCGCGACGATGGCGGATGTGAAGTTGCTGGAGTGGGACTTCACTAATGACAAGGCGGTTTTGGGGGGTGGCTGCTACCACATCCAGAGCGCAACTTTCAACTATACCTGGAACAATCCGGTCGATGCGGGTGCGACCGATCTGGCGGCTGCGGGGGATATGGCGATAGCCCCGTCGACGGACATGGCGGGTAGCTGCGCGCCGAAGATCAATGAGCTTCAGACGGGCGGCCCGATGTGGGCCTCGGATGAGTTCGTCGAGCTCTACAACCCCTGCAATTCTGCGATCAATCTCAACGATTGGGAGCTCAACTATCGCTCGGCCGGCAATAACAGCGGCGGTGGGGATACGCCGATGTACAAGTGGATCACCGCGACGATGATCCCTTCGGGTGGATATCTGGTGGTGAGCGGTCAGAAGTTTGCCTTGCCGCACGACGCAGTGTTTTCGAACGGGGGGCTCGCAGCGGTCGGTGGTGCGGTGGCGCTGCGCAACGCGGTGGGCGCGAAGGTCGACTCGGTCTCCTACCAGACCCTCTCGGGGGCCAACCTCTTCACCGAGACCGCGCCGGCACCCAATCCCCCCATGGCACAGTCGATCGCACGCAAACCGAACGGCCAGGATACCGATGATAACAGCGCCGATTTCAAGGTGGTTGTCACGCCGACGCCCGGGAAGGCCAACTAACGCGGTGCTAGGGCGCGTTGGCCACTTTGATCAGTGCTTACGTCCTCCCTCGGCCTCGTTACATACCAAAAGTATGCTCCTCGGCCTCGGTCCGCGAGGCTCCCAGTCCGAGGACGTCTACGGCCGAGGTCGTGGAGAGGCGCTCGCGCTGAACGCGCTCGCGCACCGCTTCCTATCAATCCGAATGAGCACCACTATAAACAGGGCCGCAGTGACGAGTAATCACGGATGAGCACTGTATCCATGCGACTCTGTTTTATGAATCGCCTGCTGGCAGGACTGTGCCTGGCCGGTTGTGGTCCGACGTCTTTGGGCACCGAAGGGGGGAAGGACCTGGGCCTCGTCCTGAAGGACCTGTCGGTCGGCAAAGTGGATCTGGCGATCGGAACGTTAGATCTGGCGACGGGCGATCTTGCCAAGAGCGATAGCGCTGTGAGCAAAGACCTGGCCGGAGGTCTGGTCGGCTGCGCACCCAAGCTCAACGAGGTGCAGGTCTCGGGGACGGGGCCGGGGGACGAATTCGTCGAGGTCTACAATCCCTGCGCCTATCAGATCGATCTCAGTGGCTGGAAGCTGGTCTACCGCTCCGACAAGAATAATTCGGGTGGCGCCGATAACGTGCTGTTCACCTTTGGGCAGCCGATCTCGGCGGGAGCCTACCTCGTGGTCGGCGGCGGATCTTACTTGGGCGCCAAGGATGGCACCATCAGCGGTGGCGCCAACGGGGGACTCGGCGGATCGGGCGGTGGGATCGCGCTCCGGAACGCCGTTGGGGTGAAGATCGATTCCGTGGCCTACAAGATATTGCAAGTGACCAATGACTTTACCGAAACATCCCCGGCCGAGTCGCCCCCCGCAGCGCAGTCGATCGCGCGCACGCCCAATGGGCAGGACAGTGATGACAACAGCGCCGATTTTGCGATTGCCGTGACCCCTACCCCCAAAGGATCGAACTAACCCACCATGAGTACCAGACCGACCTCACGTTAAGTTGAGCGTAGCGAGGCGATCCCCTCTGCCTCGGCCGCAGACGTCCTCGGACCGGGGGACACTGAGACCGAGGCGAAGTAAGGAGCGACGACGCAGGACTACTGGCAGTAATCCCAGGAGGAGCGACGAAGCAGCGCCGAAGGGATCGGTCGCCGAAGTAGATCAACTTAACGTGAGGTCGGTCTAATACGGCGTTGCC
This sequence comes from Myxococcales bacterium, assembly GCA_023248875.1. Classification (GTDB taxonomy): domain Bacteria; phylum Myxococcota_A; class Polyangia; order Palsa-1104; family SHYY01; genus JAHFDT01. Next base: position 25,876 of record JAHFDT010000029.1, read on the forward strand.
CTAATTGATCTGGTTTGACGTGTTGTCGTTGGTCCACCGATGGCGCCGCACTGGCGGCAATGTCCCCTTCGAGCATCCAGATAAGCATCGCCACGGCGAGCAACATCACGAAGCGGGCAAGCGCGTCGGGATCTCGAAAATGGTCCAGGAGAGCTTCACACCGAAACGCATATCCTTGGAGTCGCGAAAATGCTCCTCGACGAACCCATTGGCTTGCGGGTAGCAAGCGATCATCACGGCGGGGATCGGCGTGAGCCGCGAGCGGCTGACCTCGCGGGTCTTCCGCACCGGGCTCGGACACCCGGCTCGGTGCCTGCGGCGCCTGCGCAACTCGCCCTCCGCAGAAGACCCACTCGCGCCGCCCGCGGCTCGCGCCTCATGGAAGGGAGGGCGGAGAAGGGAGGGCGGAGAAGGGAGGGCGGAGTGGTGCCGATTCCGTAGTGCTACACCCCGAGAGGGCGATCGTGACCAGGAGGCCCCACTTGAACATCTTTAGATTGGCGCACGGCGACGCTAGTAAAAAGAAGCAGCATGAGAAGGAGCTCGATGTGGCCGAGCCGTTCCGAGGCGCGGTGGAGCGCGATGAAATGGGGGGAGAGGGTGTCGCCGGCACGAAAGGCCTGCTCGATGGCGGGATGGACGAGTGTGAGTTCGATGATCCCCACCAGGGAGAGGGCAGTCGCAGCGGCGGTGGCGATCCAGTCGCTGCCGCGCCAAGCGATGGTGCGACGCAGCAAAAGGCGCAGCAACATCGCAAGCAGGAGCAGGGTGATCGCCACAGCAACCAGTCCATCGAACTCTCGGAATACGGTGGTCATGGTCGACGCCGCGACAGAGCGCGGCAGATCGCGAAATAGGATCCGCGCCGCGAAGGCGCCCAGCGCTGCATGGCCACCTACCCAGGCCGCTACCACCATGAGCTGCACGGCCAGCGCGGTCGCTGCAATCCTTTTCACTTCGGCGTGATGGCGCGGAAGTAGCGGCGACCGTCCGGTTGCGACTCGATCAGGACCAGCTGGAGTACATCGAGAGACAGGCGCACGAGACGCTGGTTCTTGAGCCGGACGTGCGCAAATTCGGCCTCTCCTTCGATGCGCTCGATCTCGCACTGGCCAAACCGAGCATGCTCAATGATATCGCCCGCTCTGGCCGGTTCGATCGGCCCCGGCTCATCGCTGTGGGGGGGGGCCTCGGCAGCGCTAGCCGTTGCGACATCGGACCAGGTGAGGCCTTCCGGAACAGGATCCTCAGGAGCCTGAGCGGCTGCACTGTCAGTGGCGACAGGCGAAATCAGGGCGAGTCCCGTCGGCACGTCGAGCGTGCGCCGGATCAGGATGTCCTCGAATGCGTCGATGATAAATTCGACGGCGTGGACACGCGCCCGAGCCAGGTGGCCACCAATTTGCTCAATGCCATTGTCCCGCTCACGCGCCAGTGCTACGTGGGCCTCCAGGTGGGTGCGCCCCGCCTTCTCCGTGAGGGTGCCGTTGAGCTGGATCAGGGTGAAGGGCGTTGCGAAGTGGCGAATCGGACGAAAGCTGCGCATGCGCTGGTCGAATTCGCGCAGGTCGACATCCTCCAGCGTACCAAAGGCGCGGACCTCGCCGCACCGCACGTGGCGAGCCGTTGCCAGTTCCACCAGGGCCGGTAGTAGGTCGGCGCCCTGCTCGAGGCGACCGATGAGGCGGCGGCTGCGGTGGCTCTCGGCGACAATCACCCCTCGGCCTATATCACACTTTCCCACCGCCGGCAGAATTCATTGACTCGCCCGGGAGCGGCGGGCAAAGCTACTATGATGAGTGGCGAAGGGAAGACGTTGGAGCGGCGGACCACATCCGATGGCCACGAGGTGGCGCTGGTTCAGCGCGGCAAGGCGTTCGAGATCATCTACGACGGCAACTTTCTCATGGCTTCCGATTGTCGCCGTTCGGAGCGTGCACTGGCGGAATTAGCGCTGGCGCCGCTGGCACAGCGGGACGATATCGCGGTGCTGATCGGCGGTCTCGGTATGGGCTTCACGTTGCGTGCGGCGCTCGATGCGCCGGGGGTGAAGCGCATCGATGTGGTGGAAATCTCCGATGCAGTGATCGACTGGAATCGCGCTTACTTCGGCGTCTTCAATGGCAACGCACTCGACGATCCGCGGGTCCATCTGCATCAGAGCGATCTGCTGGGCTTTCTCAAGCAGATGAGCTTTGCCCCGCTGCCGGAGGTGAAGGACGGCTGGTTGGCGCTGCTCCTGGATGTCGACAACGGCCCCTCTTGGCTGACCCGCCCGGAAAATGGCGGGCTCTACTCCGAGGATGGGATTCGGCGTCTCAGCGAGGCCTTGCGCCACGGCGGAGTGTTGGCAGTCTGGTCGGCGCAGCGCGAGCTGGAATTTCTTCGGCGGATGCACGCGCGCATGGTCAACGTAGCGGAGTTGGCGGTGCCGGTGGAGGTGGCGGAGACCGCCAGCTTGGATTATGTGTACCGAGGACGGCGCGCGCCGCCGCCGCGCGCTGCCGGCGCTGGTAACGGTACGGGAAAGATCCCCAAAGCGTAACTGCTGGCACGATTGATGCTCCGCTCTATCAGCGTTGGCGCATTCAGGCGCGCTGGAGGGAGTGGGTCATGGCGGAGAAACGGCGTGGAGATATGACGGTCAGCGAGGCTGGACGGATGGGCGGGGAGAAGGTCGCGGCGGAGCGAGGACATGAGTTCTACGAGGAGATCGGGCGTAAGGGCGGTGAAAAGGTCGCGTCCGAACGTGGGCATGAGTTCTACGAGGAGATCGGGCGCAAGGGCGGGGAGAAGGTCGCCGCGGAGCGCGGACACGAGTTCTACGAGGAGATTGGCCGCAAGGGGGGCCAGAAGGTGCGCGAGCTGATTGAAAAAGGGCGCGGGACGAAGAGCTAAGGCGCCCGGCCAGAATAAACTGCGCAACTGGGCAGCCGAGTCATCCCAGCTCGCCTCGTTGCTTCTCGGTCAAATACAGTTCCCACTGGCCTGCGGCCGACCCCGACGAGTGAAACGAGT
>JAHFDT010000205.1 GCA_023248875.1 Myxococcales bacterium
GATTCGGGCACATCGCCGGAGGCAATCCGCTGGGCGATCCCCTCGACAATGGCGGTCTTGCCGACCCCGGGCTCCCCGATCACCGGGTCAAGCTTGCCCTTCTTCGCTGGGGCCGTCAGATCGCGGGTGTAGCGCTCGAGTGCCTGGTATTTTCCTTCGGGATCCGGATCGGTCACCCGCTGCGTTCCGCGGATTTCGCTGAGCGCCTTGAGTAGCCCTGGATGGGTGGCACCCGCCTCCGCAAGCAGACGCGCGGCCGCGCCATCGCCGCCCCCCTCCTGGGTCATGGCGAGCAGGAGATGCTCGGTCGATACATACTCGTCCTTGAACTGACCGGCCTCCTTTTCGCCACGGCCGACCAGACTGGCCAAGCGCCGGGAGAGCCCCACGTCGAGCGTATCTCCGCGCGCCGTCGGCAGCTCATCGAGCGCCCGCTCCACTCCGCCGCCGAGCTGGGCGAGGTCGACGCCCACACGCTGAAAGAGAGGCGTAGCGACCCCGCCTGCCTGCGCCAACAGAGCCGCCAAAAGATGCTCCGGCGCCGCCTCCGCATGGCCGCGCCGCGAGGCCAGATCCTGGGCCGCCACCAGCGATTCACGGGTCCGAACGGTCATCTTGTCAGAGCGCATGGACATTCTCCCGTCGCACGATGTCGAAGGCGAAAGTAACCATCGACCCAGGAGCCATCAAGGGGGGTGAGAGCTACATAATGATGGGCAGCGTAACCCCGAACGTCTCGACGAAAAACTGCGGGATGTCGTGGTGCTGGTCGATCACGTAGCTGGACAGGACCGCCTGCCCGCCGGAAAGACGATTCTGGGCATAAAAGCCGTAGCTGCCCTGGAAGGGGGTCGCGTGGCCCGCGATCGCCTGGGTCGTCCACTTCTTGTTGTTGGGATCGCGCGTGGCAAACCGTAGCTGCACGGTGGTCGAATCCTGGTAGGCGATCATCACGCGGTTCTGGAACACCTGGATCGAGGAGGAGTCGCCGACGAGATGGTACACGGGGGCATCGAGCCCATCGAGAGTCTTCTCGTCCATCGGCCGATAGCCGTCGTCGACGATCTCGATCTTCTTGTCCTTGGTATTGATGTAGAGAAGGTTGTCGTGGGTGGCGTCGACGTAGGAGATGTGGGCCACCTGGCCATCGACCACCATGGAGGGATAGAGACCTACATCGCCCGTCATGAGACCGCCATCGATGTCCCCTTCGCCGAGGTTGATCGGTAGGCCCCACTTGTGGCCGACCGAGTCGTATTCGACATACCGCAGTTCGCCGTCCGTTCGATCGTAGTAGGCGATCACCGCTCCACCGTCCGCCTTGCGGCCCGTGGCGGGAAACAGCCCCACCCCTTCGGGCAGCGGCGGCGGATCCATCCCGGGATCGGGGATCTTGAGCGCATCCACCACCGTGATGGTCCAGTCGGCCGCACTCTGGGGATCGGCTACCTTGGACTGAGCGAAGCGCAGCTGCCCTTCGCGTTTGCCCGATTTTCCCTGGGCCACCTGGGCATAGTAGGCGATTCCGGGGAGGCCATCTTTGGCCAACGTGAGCGATGCAAAGCGCCCGATTTCGTCGCCGCCCTTGCCGACCATGCCGGCCCCCTTGTCGATGATGTGGGTGTGCCAGCGCACGGCGCCAAAGGAGGCGAACTTCAGCGCACCATGGGTCGCGTCGTAATAGGCGACCGCCGGATCGCCGGCCGGAGTGATGGCGAGAGAAGTGTACTGCCCGACGTCATCCCCCTTATCGCTGATGCCAGCCCGCACCTGCGACAACGGGTTGTCGGGCGCCGTCAGCTCCGGAACGCCATCGACGTACTCCCAGTTGTTCACCACGCCGGGGGGACTGATGTGGCCGATCATGAGATCGCCATAGTCGTTGTTGTAGGCAGCGAGGTAGGCGATCGGCCCCCGCAGGGCCATCGAAGCGTAGCGCCCGATATCGCCGATCCGCTGATCGGGCTGACAGCCGCAGCTGCCCGACATGCACTGGGGGATCTCGCCTGCCAGGCAGATCTGAGCGCGACAGTCGTCATCCACGTGGCAGGGGCCCTGCACCGCCTGGGAGCAGCCGAGCTGCGCCACTGTAGCCAGCCCCAGCACAGCCAGAAGCGTGCTGCGACGCCGCCCAAGCAGCACGAAGGCCAAAATCCCGAGCAGGAGCGGCAAGCGCCGTTCGGTTCGAGCCTGGCCGAGCGTACAGCCGCACCCCGAGCTCGGCGGGGTGGTGGTGCGACCGTGGAACTCGCTCAGCCCGGTCAGATCAAAATGGTGCAACACCTCGTTGCCCGCCTCATCGACCGCTCGCAGCTGCAGTGGACGCCGCCCCTCGCCGCTCGCCGCCCAAGCATCGTCGAGCGAAAGGGCGGGATCGCGGGTGGGCACCCAAGTGCCATCGGCGCGCTGCCAGGAGTAGCTCAGCGCCGCCTCGTCCGAGACATTGTCCCAGGCGGGGAAAGAAATCCTCTTCTTCACCACTTGGGGCTGCATCACCGGCGGCGCCGAATCGATCAGCACATCGATCGCCTTCGGCGTCTCATCTTCGCTCGCCCAATCGTCGCGCTGACGCGCCCGCACTTCGATCGTATGGCGGGCCTGCAGCACGAAAGCCGGATCGGTGATCGTCGGATGCGGATCACTCGACCAGGCGTGCCACACGCCCCCGTCGACGCGATATTGCCACTCGATCTCGCCCTGGACCGAACTTCCCAGTGCCAGCGTCACCGACGGCAAGTTGGTCAGGTCATGGTGATCGATCGCGGTGGCGATCACATCGACGGGTGGCACCGACACATCGACCAGTTCGGCCGAAGTATCGATGCTATGCGGCGTCGGTGCCTCCTCCACCCAGTCGGGGATTTCGATCCCCAGAGCGGCCATGTTGGACTGGGGATCTTTCAGGATCCCACCCATGATCGCCAGGAACGAATCCTCGGCCGTCACCACCCGCTTGATGCTCAACCCCGATAGCGAGAAACCGCCAAAAGAGGGCAACGGAATGGGCTTAATCCCAGCGAGCAGCTGCGACACCGCCACGTCGATGAGAGTCAAAAGCGACTTGCCGATCTTGGCGGGATCCTCCTGGATGAGGTCGGTGTTGGTGACCCGCACTTTGACCGAATTCTTGTCGATCCCCGATAGCATCGGCTGGATCGCCGGCTTGCCGTTCTGCATAGTGATGCTGAGGTTGAGGAGCACATTGACGTCGAGCGCTAGGGTGAGAATGCGGACAAAGCGCTCCTCGACGAAGGCGTACAGGTCGATGCGCATGTCTGAAATCCCGACGTGCAGCAGTGGATCCTTCGCGGTCCCCTCGCCAAGCGTGAAGGTGGGCGCAGTCTCGGGCCGCAGGGCGAGCGCGAGCGGAGCTTTGCGACCCCCCAGCAGGTTCGTAAGCGATGGCATCACCACGCTGAGCGCACCCGCGTTGAAGCTCTTCACCGCGTTGCCCGAAAGCCCGAGACAGAGCGTGCCGGAATGGAAGGCATGGAACCCCGCCAGATCGAGGAAGGTGCGGCTGATACCGATGGCGACATCCTGCACCTTGCCCTGGCCATTGACGGGATCGGGTGTACCCGAAAACTCGTTCGCCGCCTGGAGGGCGAAGTCCATCCGCCCGGGAACGGGCGTAAGCTTCCAGGGCGCCCCCCCCAATGCAGGCACCGGCCGCGCCGGCACACAGAGATTGGGCTCAGAGACATGGCCGATATCCCGTGTCTTGGGATCGCGATCACTGTTGAGGCCGGTGATCACCCCCAAATTCAGGCCGCCAGTTTTGGCCGAAACGTAGCCGCCCGCCACCAAATAGGTCTCGAGCGCGGCTTCGGGCGGCGCATTGAATGAAGCCAACAGCGCTCCGGTACTCACCACACCCGCCATCCCCGGCGGCTTGGGTAGAAACTTCTGCACGAGGTCATTGAGCTGCGGCTGGAGCGCGTTGACGAGGTACTGGAAAAGGATGTTTTCGATCCCCAGCGAATCGAGGGCGCCCAGAATGAGATCGGCCAGGTCGCCGAGGCCACAGCCGCCCGTGTGGAGCTGGGTATTCTTCACATCGATCCCGCCGAGGGTCATAGTCAGCTGGCCAGTGGTGTTATCGATGCCGAACTTCACGTGAGCCACGAGATGGACCGGATCGTTGTTGGGTTTGTTCTTGTAGTGCTGGTCCGATAGCTCGAGCGTGCAGTCGAATAGAAAGGTGTGCAGGAAAATCGGCAGATAAAAATCGAAGGAGACATCGACCAAGAGCTCCGGTTTGTTGCCATCGGCCATGGCAATGCTGACCTTGTCCTTGCCGTCGTCGATGCCATTCGGTCGCTGCCCCGAATTGAGCAGGAACTCGCCCGTGCACCCCTTCTTTCCATCGGGGCAATAGTTCTTGTCGCAGAGGTGGATGTAGAAGAAGCCGTTGACAAGGTCGTACTCGTGCAACGCACAAAAATCTTTGCCGAGCTGCTTTTGGATGATGCCCGGAAGCCAGGAAGAGAGTTTGTCCATGCCCGGCTTGGTGATCCGTGCCTGAATCCCGCCTTCGATCTGCTGATCGCGCGGCAGGCCGGTCGGGGCGGGATCTTTGGGCAGCGGCGACAAGCTGCTACAGCCGCCGCCACTGCAGCCCCAACCTGCGGCGACGGCCAGGGCAAGGGCTAAGAGACCGTACTGCGGGCGCGAAAAGCGCATTAGAACCTCACAGGCTAAGCGTCCAAAGAGCCTAGCTTCTAAGGTTATAGGGCGTCAAGGAACTATCTCGATCGGTCTATTTCAGCGGTATAATAGTGATTCGGTCTGCTAGGGGTAGCAGGTGTTCGATTTGTGTGTGGGATCACCCACGCAGTACCCGCTGACCGAGGTGCCGCTCTTCTTGGTCGCGTAGCAGTAGCTCCCCATCGGGCAGGTGTCGGCGCTGAATTTGCCGTTCGAAAAGGTGGCCGTACAGTCCGCGGTGCAAAAGCGCTCGGTGCTGAACTTATCCTGAATACAGTGGAGACCCATCGCACAGTCGTTGGATGCGCCCGTTCGGCAGCCCGAACAGACCTGTCCATTGCCCATGATCGCACCGAGCGGAGACGGGCCGACGCAGTACTTATTGCCCGGCTGGCAGAATTTGCCGCGCCCGGCAGGATCGGGTTGGCAAGCCATGAACAGCCCTGCGCCTCCTTGCGGTTGGGGACAGTCGGTGTCGTCTTTGCAAGCCTTCAAGCAATGACCGCGCCCCGCCGGGTCGGCCACGCAGCGCAGCTCGGCCGGACACTGGTCGTCCGTGCCACAGTCATCGCATTCGCTCCGCTTCCAGCAGGCGCCCGGCGTCGCCGCCCCACCATCGGCGACCCCCCCGTCGGCGCCGGCGGCCGGGATCGAGCCATCGTCCTGGCCGCAAAACATCGTCGGCGGGCACTCCGCATCCGATTTGCAGGCGCGCGTGCAGTAGGCGTTCGGGTCGCACTGGACCGTCGCGTGGCAGCCGTATCCTTTGGCGCAGGGGCTGGCCGCCATCGAGCAGGGGTTGCCCACGCCCGGTTCGGCGCTCACCGTCGAGCAGTCGGTGCCAAAGCCGCCCATGATGGTGTTGTCGTAGACGGCCTTGTAGCAGCTCGCTTTCGCCTCACTGGGAGTGGCGAGTCCACAGTCGAATCCCACTGGGCAGTCCCACTGTTTGGCGCAGTACTTGGTGCAACGGCCGGCTACCACCGTGGTGCCCGTCTCGCACTCATCGGCGCTGGACGCCACATCGCCAATACGCTTGCGCGTACAGGCGGATCCCACCAGGAGAAGCGGTATCAAAAGAGGGGCCAGCAGACGAGCGCGCATAGCGACCGTGTATCGGGCGCCCGAGGGCGTGTCAATTGTTTTGTTGTCGCCTTGACAGGTTGGCGATGGTGAGCGTAGCCTTAGTGCTCTTTCTAAAGGGGGCACTATGAGAAACTTCGCACTTCTCGCTCTGCTGATCTCCGGTTGCGCCGTCGACCCGTCCGAAAACTGGCGAGCCGCGACCGCAGGTCAGGACCCCCAAACAGGTGTGGCGGTGTGCGATAGCAAGCTCTATCCTTGCGGCCCGTTCGGCTATGGGCCGGGCTCGGTGATCGCGAATCTCAAGCTCGTGGGACGCAGCGATAGCAACCAGAGCGGTGTCGTCGATCCCAACGACACCGTGGTGCCGATTTCGCTGACCAAGTACTACCAGGACAAGAACATCAAAGCGCTCTACATCGGCGATTCCGCTGAGTGGTGCGGCCCCTGCAACGCGGAGCAGAAGGACCTGGTGGCGATGCACAATCAGTACAAGGCCAACGGCGGCCACGTGGCGATCCTCGGCGGTCTCATTGAAAGCAACGGTAACGCTCCCGCCGATATCGGCACCGTCGACCGCTGGGCCAAGAAGCACTCGATCCCGTTTGATCTGGTCGCCGATCCGGATGGCATCGTTTTGGGTCCCTACTACCCCAAACCCGCCTTCCCGATGTGGATGATCGTCGACACCAAGGACATGACGATCGTCGATGCGGGCAACGGCGCCGAGGCCGGGCTCAAGCACATCAAGTCGACCATCGACGACATTCTCGCCCAGTGATCCGACTACTTCTTGCTGCACTCGTCGCGGGTTGCGCGGGTACGGCACCGCCGCCTAGCCATCCGGCGAACGTGCAGGGTGAAAGCGCTGCCGGTGCGGCCTCGGACTTCACCCTGCGCGATGTCGATGGTCGCGATGTGCGCCTCAGCGATTTCGTCGGCAAGGTGGTGCTGATCGATTTTTGGGCCACCTGGTGCACCCCGTGCGAAGCCGAGATCCCACACCTGCAAAGGCTGCATGAAACGTACAGCAAGCAGGGGCTGGTGGTGCTGGGGAT
>JAHFDT010000206.1 GCA_023248875.1 Myxococcales bacterium
ATGACGACCAAAGGCTACGAAGGCAGTGAACGGCGCCGTCCCGGTGGCAATGGGAAGACCCCCGACGCCGGCGAGCGTCGGCGGCGCGCAGCCTCTCCGAAGGAGGAAGTGCCCACGCTCAGCGTGGGTCGGATTACTCAGGTGATCGGTCCGGTGGTCGACGTCGAATTCGAAGCAGGCGATCTGCCCGAGGTCTATACCGCGCTCCGCATCACCAACCCAGGTATCGATGACCGCCCTGACAATCTAGTGGTGGAGGTGGCGCAGCATCTCGGCGAGCACACCGTGCGGACCATCGCGATGGATTCGACCGATGGTCTCGTGCGTGGCATGGCGGTCAGGAATACCGGCGCGCCGATCCAGATGCCGGTCGGTCCTGAAGTGCTCGGCCGTATCCTGAACGTCATCGGCGATCCAGTGGATGAGCGCGGTGTCGTCGCGGCCACCAAGAAGCTGCCGATCCACCGAGCTCCACCGCCCTTCGTCGAACAGTCGACCAAAGTGGAAGCGTTCGAAACGGGCATCAAGGTCATCGACCTGCTCGCACCCTATCGGCGCGGCGGCAAGATCGGCCTGTTCGGCGGCGCCGGCGTCGGTAAGACCGTGCTCATCATGGAGCTCATCAACAACGTAGCCAAGAAGCACGGTGGCTACTCGGTGTTCGCCGGCGTGGGCGAGCGCACCCGCGAAGGCAACGACCTCTGGCACGAGATGATGGAGTCGAAGCTCTCGACCGGCGAAAGCGTGCTTTCGAAGGCTGCGCTAGTCTACGGCCAGATGAACGAGCCCCCGGGGGCGCGTGCCCGCGTCGCGCTTTCGGCGCTCACGGTCGCAGAGTATTTTCGCGATGAGCAGGGGCAGGACGTGCTGCTCTTCGTCGACAATATCTTCCGTTTCACCCAGGCCGGTTCTGAGGTGTCAGCGCTCCTCGGTCGCATCCCAAGCGCGGTCGGTTATCAGCCGACACTCTCGACAGAGATGGGAGAGCTTCAGGAGCGCATCACCTCGACCAACAAGGGCTCGATTACCTCGGTGCAGGCGATCTATGTGCCCGCCGACGATTTGACCGACCCAGCACCAGCGACCGCGTTTGCCCACCTCGACGCAACCACTGTGCTGTCCCGCCAGATCGCCGAGCTCGGCATCTATCCGGCCGTCGATCCGCTCGATTCGACCTCGACCATCCTCCAACCCGGTGTGGTCTCCGAGGAGCACTACCAGGTGGCGCGTTCGGTGCAGCGGGTGCTGCAGAAGTACAAGGACCTTCAAGACATCATCGCCATTCTGGGCATGGACGAGCTGTCGGAGGAGGACAAGCTGGTGGTCAAGCGCGCGCGAAAAATCCAAAAATTCTTATCGCAGCCATTCCACGTTGCCGAGACCTTCACCGGTGCACCCGGCAAGTATGTCGAGCTCAAGGACACCATTCGCGGCTTCAAGGAGATCGTCGAGGGCAAGTACGACGAGATTCCGGAGCAGGCCTTTTACATGAAGGGGGGCATCGACGAAGTGCTGGAGGCGGCGGAGAAGCTCAGCGCGGCCGAAGCCAAGAAGGTGGCCTAGTGCACCTGGAGATCGTCACGCCGCGTGGGCGGCTGCTCTCGGCCGAGGTGGAGGAGCTGAGCGCGCCGGGAGTGCTGGGCGAGTTTGGCGTGCTACCCGGCCATATCCCGTTCCTGACCGGCCTGCGCGCGGGCGTGCTGCGCTACCGCGAGGGCGCTGGCGGCGGCGTGTTTGCCGTTGGCCCCGGCTTCGTCCAGGTAGCGGCTAGCGATCGCATCATCGTGCTCTCGGATGATGGCGTCCGCGCTGAAAAGATCGATGCGGCGGCGGCCCAGAAGGAGCACGATGAGCTGCAGGCCAAGCTCGACCACTGGGACTCGGACGACCCGGGGTTACGCGCCGAGCTGGAGGCCCGGAAAGCCTGGGCCGAGGCGCGGCTACTCGCCGCCGGACACTAACTCCGATCACCTTAGCAAGCGTTCCACCTGAGCCTTGTTGGCGCTGAAGGTGAACTGGCCATACAGCTTGAAACCACTTTGCCGGTCGATGAGACGCGGAGCGAGGATCTGCACCGCTTTGACCCGATCGTCTTCAAATGTGAGCAGCGGCAGAATGCGTGCGATTTGGTTCACGAGAAAGCGTTCATGGCTCGCAGCATCGCGCAAGACGCGCAGTTTTCCATCGCGAAAGCCTTCCGCCGAGATGGCCTCGATGAGATCGTTCAGCGTCTCCTCATCGATCGCACCGGCGACTGGCCCGGGGGTAGGTGCCACGGGAGCTACGGGCGCAGGGGGTGAGGCGCTCACAGTCGCGGAAACGGTCGGCATCGGCGTTTGTATGATCACGGTTGCGGGCGCCATCGCCCCACCCGGTCCTGGAACCTGCATGTAGATCGATGGCATGGGCACCACCAGCGGAGCGGACTTCGCTTTCGGTGAGCTACCGAGTAGTCGTGAAAGCTCCTGCAGCTGTAGCTGTACCGACTGGAGCTGGCTGGCCGCCATCGCGCCTTCGGTGATATCAGAACCGTCGGCCAGCTGCGCTTGGATCGCAGCCAGCTGCGAGCCGATCCCTTGCAGTTGGAGCTGCCACGCTTCCCGATCGACCACAATCGGAGTGGTGGCGGTGGCAGTTCGAATCGAACAGGCTAGGGTCACAATCAGGACTGCGATGCGCATATTGGCCTCCTAAATCGAAATAGACGCCGGTGTGATGAAACTATTCATAGAGTTTTCAAGAAATGGTACTCGAGGCTATTGCTGAGATCGTGGAGATCGCGCACCTCCCCGGTTTCGCGATAGCCGCGCCCGCGATAGAACGCATGGGCATCGGTAAAGCGCGTGTCGGTCCAAAGATGGAGCATCGCAAACTTGCGTTGGCGCGCTTCCGTTTCCACGAATGTTTCGAGTTTGCTGCCTAGACCCTGCCGGCGCTCCGAACGAGCTACATAGAACTTGAAGAGTTGCATCCCTTCCGTCGATGGAGCACAGCCGATGCTACCGACCACGCGACCGGCTCGTTCTGCGACCCAGAAGCGACCATCGCGTCTGCGGTAGGCGGTGGCAACGGCGCGCAGATCGGGCTCTTCGCGATCCACATCGAGGATGCAACCCGGGTATTCGGAATAGGCCGTACCGATGAGCTCGATGAGCCCGGCTGCATCCTCGTCGCGGCCTTCGCGAATCTCGATCATGATAGCGGCCGCAATGCCGTTGCACGGCGAGCGAGCAGGCCGAGTGTCGCAGGATCATCGCCACGGAGCTCGCGGAGTGCGCCGGTGACGTAGGCACGAGCAACGCGCTTGCGCCAGCCGAGCGCAAAGTCGGTGTTATCGAGCGGCTTGGCGAAGCGCGCGGCAGCGGCGGCCAAGCGCTCGATGGCATCATCGCTGAGCGGCATGCCGACCAGCTCCTGCGCCTCCGCGATGAGGAGAGGATGCGATGCCACCGCTCCGAGCACAAGACGCGCGTCGAGTACGGTGCCGTCACTCGCCAGCTTTACCGCAGCGGCCACCGAGAGGACGGGGAAATCAAACGCCTCGCGACGGCGCAGCTTCCAATAGGTTGATCGCCAGCCGGTCGCATCCGGCAGCACCACCTCGGTGAGGAGCTCATCCGAGGGCTTGGTGAGGTAGGCGATGCCATCGTCACAGTAGAGATCGTTGAGCGGCAGCTCCCGTCGACCGGCGATAGAAACCAGCGTCACTGTGGCCCCTAGCGCGATCAGTGCCGGTGCGGTGTCGCTCGATGAAACCGCCCAGCAGCGCGGGCTCCCCGGCGCCACCCAACACACACCGTCTTCGTTACGAACCGGATGGCCGCCGCCGTCGCTCGCGCGCTTCATGCAAAAATCAATGGCCTGACGCCACTCGTAGTTCTGGTTGTAGTAGTTGCAGCGCGTATCGAGGCAGAGATTGCCGCCGAGCGTGGCCGCGTTGCGAATGTGGGGCGTCGCTACCTGCGCGGCCGCGCGAATGAGCGCGCGATGGGGTGAGAGATGCGGGCTCTCTGCAATGGAACTCAGCGTCATTGCGGAGCCGATCCGACCGTTCGCGAGGCCACGCAATTCTGCCACGCGGCGCAAGGAGACCAATACGGCCGGCGTCTGCGTTCGGCGCTTCATATTGGGAATGAGATCCGTCCCGCCGGCCAGTAGCAGCGCCCGCGGCCCTTCGCCTGCCAAGATCTTCGCTACCTCGCCGATCGTGATCGGGGCAAAATAGGAAAAGGGGCTGGCGCGCATCATGGGATTGCCCTCATCGGCGCACCTCGGGGCGGATCGGCGCGGCACCCGCTTCTCCTGGCCGTGCCATCCGCGGCCGCGACGGTCGATCGTTCGAAGCGGTGCCATCGCCGCCCTCCCAAGGAGGCGCAACCCGGAGCGCTTCGGGCCAAGCGATCGCAGGAAACTCGGTCGGGCCGTACCGGCGATCTTTCGCTGCCAGCGCACGAACGATCTTTTCGGGAGTAATAGGCACCTCATCGACGCGCACCCCAACCGCATCGAACACCGCGTTGGCGAGCGCTGGCATCACCGGTAAGAGCGGTCCCTGCCCCACCTCTTTGGCGCCAAAGGGGCCGCGGTCATCAGGCTGCTCGATGAGGTAGGTCTCGACCGGTGGCATCTCCAGGGCCGATGGGCTCTTGTATTCGAGCAGCGAGGGAAACTTATGGACCAGCGCGCCAGAAAGTTTGGGTGGCAACCGACGGAAGATCTGCTCCTCCATGAGCGCCTCACCGAGCGCCATGTAGACCGAGCCCTCGACCTGCCCGCGCACCAGCGTCGGATTGAGCGCGCGCCCAATGTCGTGCGCGATCCACACCTTGTTCACCTCGAGCCAGCCGGTTTCGGGATCCACTTCGACCTCGATCACCGATGCGGAATAGGAGTAGGTAGGCGTAGGCCCGACGCCGCCCCCCTTGTATTTGGCGGCGCTCAGCGGCGGCTTGTAGGAGCCGGTAGTGCCGAGCGTGCCATGCAGCGCCTCGCCATGGATGACGGCCTCCGGCCAACTGACACCGCGCGAAGGATCCTCTGCGTCGAACACGCGGCCTTCCGCAAACACCAGCCGTTCCGCTGGAACATCGAGTTTCTTTGCCATCGCCTGTGCGATGAGACTCCGCGCGCGCGTGGCCGCTTCGATCGCCGCGTTTCCCATCATCAGCGTGACACGGCTCGAATAGGAGCCGAGATCGACGGGCGTGAGATCGGTGTCTCCGGTGACGACGCGAATATCGAAGGGTGCGATTCCCAGTACCTCCGCCACGCACAGCGCCAACACATCGTCCGAGCCCTGGCCGATCTCGGTCGCGCCACAAAATGCGGTCACGCCGCCCGAGCGGTCGAGCTTGAGCTGGACGCCCGTCTGCGGCAGATCGTTCCAGTAGATGGGCAGCCCGGCGCCGGAGAGATAGGAGGAACAGGCCAGCCCCAGGCCGCGCCCCGGCCCCAGCTTGCTGCGGCGCTCGCGCCAACCGCTGCCCTCAACCACGGAGCGGATACAATCGCCTAGACCAATGGTGTTGACGCGCATGTAGTTGGCGGTCAGCGACTGTGGTTTCACCAGCTGCTTGAGGCGTAGCTCCGCGGGATCGATGTCGAGCGCGCAGGCGATCTTGTCCAGCTGCACCTCCTGCCCAAAGCGCGGCTGGGGCGTGCCGTGGCCGCGCTTCGGCCCGCACGGCGGCTTGTTGGTGAAGGTGCGGCAGCCGCGAAAGCGATAGCGCGGAATTTCGTAGGTCACCGTTTGGAGCGCCCCGGTGTAAAAGGTCGAAGCGACGCCGTAGGAACCGTAGGCACCGCCATCGAGCAGCGTGTCGAGTTCCATGCCGACGAGGGAGCCATCGTTTTTTACCCCGGTGCGAAAGCGCATGAGCACCGGATGGCGCCCTCGATGGCAGTAAAAAACCTCTTCCCGCGTGAGACAGATTTTGACTGGCCGGCCAGTCCTGATGGCGGCTAAAGCAACAACAATTTCATGGTTAAATGGATCTGACTTCCCTCCAAATCCGCCCCCGTTCGGGGTGGCGATCACGCGGATGTGCGCGGCCGGTCGCCCCAGCGTCTTTGCCAACGCGCGGTGCAGATAGTGGGGCGTCTGGGTAGAAGACCAGACCGTCAGTTTGCCGTCCGGATCGAGCGCCGCCAACGTCGCATGCTGCTCGATCGGCAAGTGCGTATTGCCCTGGTAGAAGAAGAGATCCTCAAACACACGGTCCGCGCTCGCCAGCGCAGCGTCCACATCGCCAAAGTCGAAGGCCACCTTCTTGTGGACATTGCCCTCGTCGCCGTAATCATGAATGCGCGGCTCCGGCGTCGCCAGTGCTTGCTCGGGCGAGGCGATGGTCGTCAGAATCTCCCACTCGACTAAGATCTGGCCGATCGCCGTAGCGGCAGTTTCTTCGCTATCCGCCACGACCGCCGCTACCGGATCGCCCACGAAGCGCACCACATCGCGCGCCAGCGGATGTTCATCCTGGCTCACCGGGAGAATGCCATAGGAGATCGGCGTATCGGCGCCGGTCAAAATCAGTCGCACACCAGGCAGCATTTGCGCTCGTGCGCTATCGATCGACCGGATGCGCGCGTGCGGGTGCGGCGAGCGCAAGAGTTTGCAGTGGAGCATCCGAGGCAGCGACAAATCGTCGGCAAAGCGGGTCTGTCCCGTTACCTTGGCCCGCCCGTCGACGCGGCGCCGAGGCTTACCGACCTGGTGCATCGCCTGCCCGGCTGGCAGCCGCTTCGACCGCCTCAAAGATTTGCAGGTAACCGGTGCAGCGACAGAGCACCC
>JAHFDT010000207.1:0-402 GCA_023248875.1 Myxococcales bacterium
CAGTGTCTCGCCTTGGACGAGGGCATCGATCTCCTCTTTGAGGTACACCTGGGTCCTCCCGGCCCAGCTCGGGTCGACGGCAGCAGCTAAGGTCGCGCGGTCGAAGCTGCGCAGGTCGGTGCCACCACCGTAGAAGTAGACCGACCCGTCGTTGATCAAAATGAAGTACCGATCGAACACATGCGCCAGCGTGGCGATCATCCGCTTGCCATAGTGCGAGCGCTCGCTGAAGGGGGTCAGAGAGGAAATGGAGAAGATCCCACTGGGCCGAAGGTGTGCCTTGACCAGGCGGAAAAAATCGTCGGTGTAGGTGAGAGCGACCTGGCGCGATCGGGCGGGCGGAATATCATGGAGGATGAGATCGAACCGTGCGTCAGTATTGGCGATGAAATGCTTGGCGTC
>JAHFDT010000207.1:412-6772 GCA_023248875.1 Myxococcales bacterium
AGGTCTTGGCGGTCTGAAATACCGCCGCGTCGAGATCGACGATGGTTATCGAGGGAACGAAGTCGCCGATCCTCCCCACGGTCGCCATGGAGCCACAGCCCAGTAGGCCGACGATCGGTGATCCGAGCAGACGAGCGGGATATTCGGCGACGAAGTAGGCATAGGTGCGCTTCGGGTCGCCACTGAACTGACGCTTGCCATTGAGCAGCAGCTTGGTCTGCCCATCCGCTTTGACCACCTCGATCTTGTGGTAGGGCGTGAACTCGGAGTGTACGACCTCCTCGACGTGCCAATCGTAGTAGTGCGCGTAGTACCAGGCAGCGATCGAGCGATCCCATTTTCCGAATTGAAAGAGAAAAACCAACACTGCCCCAGCCATCAGGGAGGTTGCCCGCCGGCCCGTGCCGACCAGGAGCCCGAGGAGCAGCAGAATGGCAAAATGGGCGAACAGGAGGAGCTCGTGCGAGAGGGTGGCGAGGAGCGGAACCAGCAGCAGCCCGGTGAGTGAACCCGCCACTTCGATCGAGTAGCACCGGCGTAAATCGCCCCCCTGCTGGTCGACGGCCGACGGCAGAAACACCGCGTAAAGCGAGGTCCCGAGTACGGTGATGAGAACAAACATAATGGCTACCGCCGTAAAATCGGATGCCATGTGCGAAGCCAAGTAGTAGCCGCTCTGAAGCAGCAGCAGGAGGGCCATCTGCCCGAACAGAAAAATCGGCAGCATTCGGCGCACCTGGGCGCTCGAGATTCGGTCGGAGAGCGCATAGCCCAACGAGATCCCGGAAAAATAGGAGAGTGAAAAGACAATCACTGCGATCTCCGCCTGGGGGAAGGCGACGATTGCGTGCTGGACTAGAATGAAGTTGAGTAGGGTCAAGCTGGTGCCCGACAGGAATAGCGCCACCTCCTCCGATAGCGAGAGGGGCGATTTTGGGACCGTCAGTTCCACAGCCCTGCGAGCCTGACATAGATTCGTTCCCGAAAGGTAGTACCGGCTATTTCAGTAGCTTCCCGCTTCCTGCTAAGATCGTCGGCGATGTCCACTTTATTTCTCATGCGCGACATGCGGGTGCGCTTTGCCGGAGCCACTCACGTGGGGATGAAGCGCGCCCACAACGAAGATTGCATCAAGCTGCCCGAGCAGGAGCGTCTAGCGCTGCTGGCCGATGGCATGGGCGGCCACGCATCCGGAGAGGTGGCCTCGCAGCTGGCGGTGAATACCATCGCCGACCATTTTCGTGCCACCGCCCAAACCGCGCGCGTGACATGGCCCTATAAGATCGATCGGTCACCAGAATTCGATCTCCACCGTTTGGCGGTGGCCATCAAGCTCGCCAACGCCAAGATCTGGGAGGACGCGGCGAAGAACGAGCCGCACAAGGGCATGGGAACGACCCTGGTCGCCTGCCTGTTTCTCGACGATCGGGCGGTGATCGCCCATGTGGGCGATAGTCGGGTCTATTGCATCCACGGTACGAACATCGAGCAGCTCACCGAGGACCATTCGCTCCTGAATGACTACGTCAAGATGAAGCAGCTCAACGCTGCTGAGGCAAGCCGCTTTCCCCACCGGAACGTGATCGTGCGCGCTCTCGGGATGAAGGAGTCGGTCCAGGTTGATCTGCAGCTCGTCACGCCGCACGTCGGCGACCTGTTTCTCCTCTGCTCCGACGGCCTTTCTGGCATGGTGGAGGACCCTGAGATGGCACGGCTGGCGACGGGGGAACCCGATCTGGATCGGGCCTGCGATCGGCTCATCGAGCGGGCCAATGAACAGGGTGGGGTCGACAACATTTCGGTCATCCTCGCGCGCATCGAGGCCTAATGAATCGCACCCGGCGATCGTTGACGGGGTGGCGTGGTGGCAAGGTCACCGTGGAGGGCGAAGCAGCGGTGGGCCAGCTGCTCGAAGAGGCACTGGGGAGCCTTGGGGGCGAGCGACAACGCGAGGAGTGGACGCATGGTTTCCACAGCTACCCTGCGCGCTTTCCGCCGCAGCTGGTACGGCGCCTCCTCGCCGGAACGCCCGGTCACGCGGTGCTCGATCCGTTCGTCGGCAGTGGAACTACCCTGATCGAGGCGGCCGCGGCGGGAAGGGCCGGGTGGGGTAGCGACATCAATCCGCTGGCGGTCGAGCTCAGCCGACTCAAGGCGACAGTGTGGCCGCCCGAGCGGCGCGCGGCACTGTGTCGCGCCGCGACCGAAGTCGCCCAGCGCGTGCTAGACGAAGTGCGTGTGGCGCGTCGGGCCTCCTCGCCCAAGCTGCGCCCGTCGCCGGCGACCCGTTACGACGATCCGCGCCACTACCCTCCCCATGTCTTCCGGGAGTTGGTAGCACTGCGCCAGGCGATCGACGCTCTCGCGGAGGAGTGGACGCGGTGGGCACTCCGGTTGGTGCTCTCGGCGATTGTGGTGAAGGCTTCGGCGATCGGCGCTACGGCCGAGGGCAAACCGGTCGAGCGGCAGATTGCGCGCGGCGCGCCCTCCCGCTGGTTTGCGGCCAAGGCGCTGGAGCTCGGCGAGCAGATGAATCAGTACGCCCGGCAGGTGCCCCGGGGAACCCCGGGGCCGCGCATCGAACTGTGCGACGCGCGTCGTCTCGGCTATGTCGCCGATGCGACGATCGATCTGGCGATCACATCGCCGCCCTACCTCGGGACCTACGACTACGCGCAGCATCATGTGCACCGCTTCGGCTGGGTAGGGCTCGATGCACAGCCACTGTTGCGCGGGCAAATTGGAACGCGCAATGCGGCGACGCCCCAGCAATGGGGGCACGATGTGCGGGCGTTTGTCGGCGAGCTGGCGCGCGTGCTGCGACCCGGAGGGTGGATCTATTTTCTCGTTGGGGATTCGGCGATCGGTCAGCGGGCATTCCGGGGCGATGTGGAACTGCGGCGGGCGGCGGGCACGGCGCGTCTTCCGGTGGTGGCGATCGCTTCGCAAATCCGGCCCGATGTCTTTGCACCGACCCGGGGACGGCTGGCCGATGGGCGGCGCGAATATCTGGTGGCGGTTCAGAAGCGTTAAAAGTTGGCACGCCAGAACCAGAGCGTGGCACTACCGGCGATCGCCGCCAGACCGGCCGCCAAGCTCACGCCGCCACCGGCGGCCGTGTTGTAGCGCTCCGGGCAATGGACTTCGGAGTTCGCCTCGGCACAGGTGCCATGACCATCGAGTGCGAGTAGACTGGCGCCAACGACCACCAGCGCTGCTCCCGTGGCTGCCAGGCCGATCACGAGGGGACGTCGGAGCAACGGCGCCGGCGCTGGACGCACTATCAACCTATCGATCGGCTTCGCGAATGGGGGCGATGGCAAAAGTGGCACCGCTGCGTTCTGCAGTAGCCGGCGCGTCAGAATCGTCAGCAGTGTCGCCAGCTCGGTTTCTCGACAGCGCCCGCAGCGCTCCTCCTCGAGGGCTGTCGTGCGACCGGTGGCCAGGAATTGCAGCCGCACCTGGTATTGCGCCCGGTCGTGCTCGCCGTGCACTGGCTGCTTGCCGATCTCCGCAGCGACCACGCCCTCTGCAGCGGTCGCTGCCGACAGCGCGCGAAGGCACTCCTCCTCGGTGCAGCGCGCGAGCTCTGGCTGCTTTGCCAGCGCGGCGCTCCACAGATTGGCTGGTAGCAACTTGTCGCCGCCCGCCTCCACTCCCTCTTGTACCGCGGCGTGGAAGGTCGCAGCGGCCGCGTCATCGATTGGACCGCGGGTCTCGAGTTCGAGGACCGCTATTCTTCGCGGGGTGGCGTGGGCCGCACCCACCAGCAGCAGCGTCCAGGCTGCGAATTTCATCGTGGTCATGGTACACCGGCCGAGGATGGCGAACCAACTACACCGCGGCGAATGGCTCTGGCTGTGCCGCGAAGGCAACGAGGCCGATCTGGTCGAAGAGCTCACCGCGGTCGACCGTCGGGCGGGCGCCAGCTTGCTAGCGTCCAGTCTGGTCCGTTCGGGGCGTCGACCGGAGCAGAGAGGTCGGCCGGTGGAGCTGGCCTTTGCACGCCAGGTACTGCCGGTGGCCGCGATAGAGAGCGCAACTTCGCCCGATCAGCTGGGTCAGGCGATCGCCGCGTGGGCCATCAAGCTCGAGGTCGGCCACTTGGCGCTCCAGGTCTTCACCCCCGATAGTGAGGTCGGCAATCGCTGGGCGGCTCAGGCTTCCCGCGCCGAAGAGGTGGCGACGCGTCGGTTGGAGCAGTCTCACCGGCGCGTGCTGCCCCCCGCGGAGCTCGCCGGCCGCGACCGGCTTGTGCAGGCTTGCCTCATCGCGCCGGATCGCGCGGCCCTGGGGGCACTCGCGATTGGCGCGTCCCTCAGCCTGGCGCCGGGCGGACGTCGCCGCTTCAGTGCGCCGCGCGAGGCGCCGTCGCGAGCCGCCGCAAAACTGTTGGAGGCGATCGACTGGCTCGGCCGTCAGCCCGAACCCGGCGAGCTGTGCATCGACCTGGGCGCGGCGCCCGGCGGCTGGTCGCACGTGCTCCTCGATCTGCGCGCGCGCGTCCTGGCCGTCGATCCAGCTCGGCTTGCGCCCTCGCTGGCGCGGCATAAGCGGCTCCACCACATCCAGTGCAGCGCCTTCGAGTATCTGCCCGAGGAGCCGGCCGATTGGCTGTTTTGCGACATGGCATGGCGCCCGCTCGAGGTGGCGGCGCTCCTGGCCAAGTGGGGTCGCCAAGGCGCGGCCCGTTTTCTCATCGCCAATATCAAGCTGCCGATGAAGAAGAAGGTCGACCTGATCCGCCGGATAAAGGAGATCTTGGCCACTGGCGGTTGGCGCGATCTCCGTGTGCGCCAGCTCTATCACGATCGCGACGAGGTGACCCTCGGTGCATGGCGGATCGGGTGATCAGAAAATAAACTCAGCTCCGGCGCCGAAGTCGATCGCTGCGTAGAGCTCGTTGTGGCCGGCGTAGCCGAGGTTGCAGTTGGGCGCACCGCTGAAAAAAGCGGGGCCCATGAGGAAGCCCCCTTCGATGCCAACGCCGATGAAGTTCTTGAGAAAATATTTCACGCCACCGGCCGCACGGCCGGCCAGGGCCACGCCGTTATCGCCGCAGTGACGGCTGTAGATGCCGACCAGAGTGGCGTCGAGCCGTGCGTAGGGCACGAGCGGGATCGGCGTATCCCATTTCAGCTTGATGCCGACCGAGGGCTCGACAGTGTTGCCATAGTTGCCGTAGTAGCAGTTGCCAAAACCGTCGCAGCCGGCGTTGCCGCCGAAGACAAAATTTACTCCTCCGTCGAACCAGGCCATCTTGTTGAAGCGGTAGGCGTAGTTCACAAAGAGCTTGAAGCCGCTCGGCGTACCGCCGGATGGATAACCGTTCGCAATGAAGTAGCTGGTGAGGCCGCTCTCCCAGCCGATGTGTGCGGAGAGTTCGTTCTTACCCGGCCAAACCTCGGGCCCGCGCTTCTGGACTTCGGCGTTTGCGATCGAGGCCAGAAGGAGCGGTGACAGGAGAGCGGCTAAACGAATCATGAGACCTCCTAAGCTGCGATTCTAGGCATGCGCCGCGGCAAGCCGCAAATTCATTGCGACCGATGGGAGCGACCGGTGTCATCCGAGTGGAGGTTCCGATGCCCAACACTGCCGCTATGCTTGCCCACCGGCTGCCCGTCCTGGTTCGGCCTCTGCCACTGCCGCCCATTTCGCCGGCGCTCAGCGCCCTTTATCGGCAACGCACCATTCGTATCGCCGCCGGTCTGGGCACGAGCGTGATCGCGCTAGTGCTCGGCACATCGACGGTAGACCCGGAAGCGGTCGTCGGCGCGGGCATCGCCTCGCTTCCCGGAATGGTGCTCATGGCCATCCCGCTCGCCGCTGCAGCCTACTTGATCCTGTCCCAGTTTGCTTGGCGTCGGGTGGGCACGGTCGAGCGGGCGATGGCGCAGATCGCACTGCTGGACCCTTCGACGCTGCTGGCCGTGGTTGGGGCCAGCGTTCTAGGGCCGCTACTCCCCATGGCCTTCGCGCGGACGACCGGCGCGGAGCTGGGAGAGTGCGACAGTCTATCGCTCTATGCCAGCGTGCAGTCTGGCCTCAGCGCGGTGTTATTCTCGCTCCGTCTTCGCCACAGTCGATCGCTGCGTCGCACGGGGTTGGCGCTCCTCTTGGGCGCGGTGGCGATGGGCGTACCGGGGCTTCTCTTCATCGGCACGCTCAGCCTGGCAGCAGGTTGCTCGCTGCTTCTCGGTCTCGGCTTCCCAGCGCTTTTGTGCCACCTTGCTGCCGCAGAAATCGATCGAGAGCAGCAGCTCTTCATATCGGGAAGCGCTACGAGACGTTGATCTTCTTAGTAGTTGCCGCGTCCGCCGCCGCGTCCGCCGCCGTCGCGTCCGCCGCCCTCCCCATAGC
>JAHFDT010000208.1 GCA_023248875.1 Myxococcales bacterium
GTATTCGACCCCCGGAATCGCTCGGGACTGCTGCTGCGATCGCGAGCAGATTCATCTGGCGCCAGCGCCATCGGAACTGTCGAAACAGGACGTTCTTGTCCAGTCCTTTGACCTCGCGGTGGTGGTCCTGCTCCTCGACGACCTCCGACGGTGCCCGATTCCTTCCGACCAGGTGAGCCTCGCCACCGGTCCACCCCTCCTGCTCAAGAAGCAGGTACTTCGCGTCTAGCGCGCTCCTCCTCGCGACGTCTCGTTGGATTCTCGCGTGAACCAGGAGGAAATGATGCGCTATAGCGTATTGGCATTGGTCTCTCTGATCGCTGGCTGCTCGGGTGAGACTTCGGTTTCCCCGCCGGCTCCCTGCAAATCGAACTCGGACTGCACGAACCGAACGGAGGGGCCCCAGTGCATCGTCGCGACTGGCACCTGCAAACCCCGCGGTTATCCGATTGGTACCCATGATGGCAGCCCTGCTTCAGTCACTCTCACTCTGGTGTACCAGGCAAAACTGGACGACCAGCCTACCGGGTTGGCGTTCAATCCCGATGCGCCGAACGAGCTATGGCTCGTCAACCGTGCCACCGATTTTGCCACCATCCTCTACGACCCCGGCCTGGCGACCACTCAGTCCAAGCGCCTCCACGATCCAGATGCCCTTCACTTCATGCACGTTCCAACAGGGATTGCCTTCGGCACGAAACGCTATGGCATGAAGGGATCGTGGGGCACCTGCGGGGAGAGCGACAATCCCGCAGGTCACCATAATAGCTTCATGGGGCCGGCGCTCTTCTCATCGGACCTCGCGATCTTCGCCAAGCCCACTGCCAGCGGGCTCGGTTCACACCTCGATATGCTGCACGACAGCCCCTTTTGCATGGGCATCGCCTACGAGCAGGACAACATCTATTGGGTGTTCGACGGTAAGCACGGCTCGTTGGCTCGCTATGACTTTGGCGAGTTTCATCCCCCCGGAGGCGATGACCACTCCGATGGGAAGATCGGGCAGTATGTGATGGGAGAACTGGCCCGGGTGCCCAACATTCCGAGCCATCTGGTCTTCAATCCCAACGACAAAATGCTCTATGCCGCGGATAGCGGCCATCAGCGCATCGTCAGGCTCGACACCACCAGCGGTACGCTCGGCCCCTTGCTGCCGACGAAAGAGCCGGTGGTGCCGCGACGAATGGACAACGCCACATTGACGGTACTCGTGGCCCCGGGGCCCCTCGAAGCACCGAGTGGTATCGCCCTCAACGATGGGATCCTTTACGTGACGGACAACGCCACCAGCCGGATCACTGCCTTCGATCTCGAGGGCAACCTCGTGCGCAAGCTCGACACTGGGCTTCCCGCCGGTTCGCTCGCTGGCCTCACCTTCGGTGCCGACGGCAAGATCTATTTTGTCGATATGCTCGCGTCGCGCGTCTACCGAATCGACCCATGAGCATCCACTCTCGTTCCAATAAGGAGGTCACCATGTGGTTGGCAATGAAGTTACGGTACGGAGGGGCAGCGAGTAGCGTCGCCGCCCTCGGGCTAGCGCTGATGGCCTGCTCGGGGACACCAGGGAGCGATAATCCCATGCCGGATATGGCCCTTTCGCCCGATCTGGCGGGTGGCTATCCGGCGGGACCCTACGGGGCCTCGGGCAGCGTGAATCCCGGCGATACGTTGCCCAATCTGACTTTCCAGGGCTACTGGAGCCCCACCAGGACCACGGGTCTTGCGAGTGAAGAACCCTATGGCGCGGTCACCTTCGAACAGCTCCACAATTCGGGGGCCAAGTACGCCATCGTCATGCTCGCCGCCTTTTGGTGAGGCCCCTGCTTAGGCAACGCCAAGGTCTTGGCGTCCAAAGTAGCCATCTTGCTTCAGAAGGGTGTTCTATCGATGGTCATCCTCGTCGAAGGTTCATCGCCGGGTTCATCAGCGACCAAGAGCCAGCTCAATAACTGGATTAGCAAGGTGCCCCAGCCCTTTACCGGCACGCTCGATTCAGTCGATCCGCAGCCGCTGATGGAGGACTACTTCGGCGTTCCGCGCGACCAGTTCATCGTGGTCGATCTCAAGACCATGAAGATGGTGGAGGTCGTCCAGGCCAATCCCAAACAGGCGATTGCCGACGTCGAAGCGATGTTGGGGAATTGATTATAGAGGTGCTCACTCGGCTTGATACCAAGCGGCGCTCGGGCGCGTTCAGCGCGAGCCGGCCCTCTGCCTCGGACGCAGTCGTCCTCGGACCGGGGCACCCCGCCCGGACCGAGGACGAGGAGCATATTTTTCGGTATGTGACGAGGCCGAGGGAGGAGGTAAGCCGCGATCAACGCGCCCGAGCGCCGCGCTAGGGTAGACGCAGTCGCCAACGCTGCACCGCGCCCTTGTCGTTCTTCGGCAGTTCGCTGACGAATTCGACGCGGCGCGGGTATTTGTAGGGCGCGATTTCTTGTTTGACGAATTCCATGAGCTCACGACCGAGTCGGTCATCGACAGGGTAGCCGATGTTCGGAACCACATAAGCCACCGGGATCCGCAGACCGTTCGAGTCGGTGCCCCCGATGACGGCGCACTCCCACACCGCCGGATGGGCGAGCAGCGTCGCCTCCACCTCCGAGGGCACTACCCACTTGCCCGAAACCTTGAACAGATCGTCGGCGCGGCCGGTGTGGTGGTACCAGCCCTCGGCATCGACCATGAACCGGTCGCCGGTGTGAAGCCAGCCTCCGTCCCGAAACACCCGGCTAGTGGGCACGGGGCGCAGACCGCTGCTGGTAGCGACTGGCGGGCGCCAGTAGCTACGGGCCACCGATGGGCCGCAGACCTCGAGTAGCCCGATCTCCTCGACGCCGACCGGCTGGCCCTTTTCGTCGACGAGTCGGACCTGATAGCCATCGATCGGGCGGCCAGCGGAGCCGGGGCGAATCATCCCGGGGCGGGCGCAGAGAAAAAAGTAGAGCGCCTCGGTGGAACCAAAGCCATGGAGGATCTCGATGTCGAACGTGTCATGCAACCTTCGCCAAAGTTCTGCCGCCAGGGGTTCGGTACCAGAGATCGTGGCACGTACCGAGGAGAAGGGATTCGCCGCCTCCGCGGAGTGGTCATGGAGCAGCTGCGCATACAAACTCGGAGCGGCAAAGAAAACTGTGGGTCGAAAGGCTGCCATGGCGGCAAAGACGTTGCGCGGACGAATTCTCGACGGAAGCAGATAACTACTCGCGCCGGCGGCCAATGGGAACAGCAGGGCCGAGCCAAGCCCGAACGCAGAGAACAGGCGAGAGGCAGTGAAGACACGATCGTCCCCGGTGAGAGCGAGAACCGAGCGGGTGAAAGCCGCACCCGCAGCCTTGACCTCTGCCGCGGTGTGTGGGACCCCCTTCGGGGGCCCACTCGAACCCGCGCTATAGAGTAGCAGCGTGGGCACATCGCTATCGTCTAGCTCGGGAGGGGCCTTCGCCTGGGCGAGCAGCAATGCCCAGTCGGTGAAATCCCCCATGGGGAGATTGGCTACCGACACCACCACCAGCCGTGGCGGGGACGGCAGCTCCTCACATACCTCGTCGAGCAGAGTCACCAGATCCGCGTGCACCAACACCACGCTGGGTCGCGCATCGTGAAGGATAGCGCGGAGATCGGACAGCCGCAGCAGCGTCGACAGTGGCGCCGCCATCGCGCCAATTCGTGCCACGCCCAAGAGCGCCGCTGCCAGCTCCAAGGTGTCGTGCATCATCAGCGCGACCCGGTCTCCAGGTCCGACACCGAGCTCCACCAGCGCCGCCGCTGCGCGCTCCACTTGACGAGCCAGTTCGCCATAGGTCCAGGAACGGGCAGGCTCGACGAGCGCCAACGATGACTCGTGACCTCGGGCCAGGTGATCGTCGAGTAGTCCCCTCGTAAGATTGCGACTCCGCATGAGGGAGCATATTACCAATCGGCGGGAATTACGGCTACGTATTGACGGAGCGCCTCGCTCTGCGATACTCGCGTGCCGTGATCTCGCTCGAACGCTGGCAGACGATGGGAACGCACCGTCAGGTGCGTAACCGCAAACTCTTTGTAGTGGACCTAGGGCCTCGCGAGGACGCGGCGCCGCTGCTCTTGATCCACGGTTTCCCCACCAGCTCGTACGATTTTTCGTCAGTCATCGAAGCGCTGCCCGGCAGACGAGTCGTCGCGCTCGACCTCCTCGGGTTCGGTTTGTCGGACAAACCATGGCCACACGACTATTCGCTGCTGGAGCAGACGGAGCTTTTCCTGGCGCTACTAGGCGATCTGAAAATCAAGCGGGCACACCTCATCGCCCACGACATGGGCGATACGATCGTTCAGGAGCTGCTCGGGCGCCGCCTCGAAAGCGCGAGTCTGCTACCCTTCGAGATCGCCTCGGTGACGCTGCTCAACGGCGGCGTTCTGATCGATCGAGTTCGCCCACTGCTGGTGCAACGGCTGCTCGGCTCCGCATTGGGCCGCTGGGTCGTGCCTGCACTGCCCTCGCTAATGGCGCGGCGCACCTTTGACCTGAGCCTGCGACGGATCGCCGGGCCCCATCGCCCTCCCACTTCGGAGGAGCTGGATGCGCAGTATCAGCTGCTATCACGCGATGCAGGGCAGCGGATCCTTCCCTACCTTGCGGGCTATATGCGCGAGCGTCACGAGCACGCCAAGCGGTGGCGTAGAGCGCTCCTCACCCACCCCTTTCCGATGCGGCTCATCTGGGGCGATGCTGATCCCATCAACCCTTGGTCGATGGTGGATGCGATCCTCAGCGAACGGCCCACCACCCAGACGATTCGGCTCCGGCAGGTGGGCCACTACCCGCACCTGGAGGCGCCCGGGCAAGTGGCCTGCCATCTCCTGGAATTCGTCGATGCGGCGAGCGAGCCGCGACCTGAGGCGGCTCGTGCGTGAACTGCCGCCGTTTGATCCCGATCTGATCGCACGAGTCCTCGAAAACGGCGAAACCGTCACTGTGACGTCGGTAAACCAGTCCATGGAGCCAACGCTCCCGATCGGTGCAAAGGTCGCTGTCTGTGCAGGGAGTCCGACCGTGGGGGATGTCGTCCTCATCCGCGGCTACGGCACCGTCATCCTACACCGACTGATCGCCAAGCTTGCGCTGCGCGGACGCGGGCGATGGGTGCACGCGGGAGATGCCCCCGGCGCGAGCGGTGGACTGTGCCGACTGCACGATGTCATCGGTGTCACCGATCTGCCCCGCCGAGTTGCGTCGCCGCGCCGCCGAGCAGAGCTCATCGCATCGGCGGTGGTGCGAGCGGGTCTCCGCCGGATCGCCCGCTTTGCTTGACGCTTGCTTGAACCCACCCATACGCTTATTCTCGCGCCCGTGCCGAAGGACGACCTGGATCAGGTGACGGTGCGCACAGTGGTCCGTGCGGCAGTGGCGCGCTTGGGATCGGCGGGACCAGAAGTGGTGGAAGCGGTAGTCTCCGAAGTACTCGCGGCGATCGGCGGAAACGCGGGCCATGTAACGACTCCTCGAGGCGCCGTGTTGCTGCCGATCGCGGGCGGTGCGCCCTCGTTCGATGTTTGCGCCTCCTGCATCGACCAGGAGCAGGCGCGCAAACGCAGCCGTGCCGTCATGACCACCACCGGGCGCAACAGCAAAGGGATCGTTGCGCGCGTCACGGCGCACATCGCTGAGCTCGGCGGCGACATCCTCGATATCTCACAAACGCTGGTCGGCGATTTTTTTACCATGATCATTGTGATCGACGTCGCCTCGCTCTCGGTGCCGTTCGAACGCTTTCAGGAGGAATTGCAGG
Organism: Myxococcales bacterium; assembly: GCA_023248875.1. GTDB lineage: Bacteria > Myxococcota_A > Polyangia > Palsa-1104 > SHYY01 > JAHFDT01. Next base: position 5,778 of record JAHFDT010000208.1, read on the forward strand.
AGGCGGCGCGCGAACTGGGATGCCAGGTGATGCTGATGCATGAGCAGGTGATGTCCTCCCTGCACCGGGTCTGATGGCTATCTGGGACTCGGAAGAGGTCAGATCCACCCTCCGGATGATCGAGGTTGAGCACCTCGATATTCGCGCCGTGACGATGGGCATCTCCCTGCGTGACTGCGCGAGCGAAGAGCTGGCCCGCACCCAAGAGCGGGTCTACGAGAAGATCGTCCGCTGCGCGGAGCGACTGGTACCGACGGCGCAAGAGGTACAAGCGGCGTTTGGTGTGCCGATTACCAACAAGCGGATTTCGGTGACGCCGATAGCGCTAGTGGCGGAGCCGACGCGGGCGGCGTCCTATGTGCCACTTGCTGAAACCCTCGACCGCGCGGGAGAGGCGCTCGGCATCGACTACGTCGCCGGCTTTAGCGCTCTCATCGAAAAGGGCATCACCCCGGGCGACGCCACGCTGCTCAAGTCGATCCCCGAAGCGCTCGCCACGACGCAACGCGTCTGCTCGTCGGTGCAGGTGGCGACCACTCGGGCGGGGATCAACATGGACGCGATCGCCGCGATGGGGCGGGTGATCAAAGCGACGGCCGAACGGACCGCCGATCGTGGCGGCATCGGCTGTGCCAAACTGGTGGTGTTCGCCAACATCCCCGAAGACAACCCCTTCGTCGCGGGCGCGATGCACGGCGTAGGCGAGGGCGACGTGGTGGTGAACATCGGTGTCTCCGGCCCGGGCGTGGTCTGCTCGGCGATCCGGCGGCTGCGGGAGAGCGGCCAGCCCTGCGACCTCGGAATGGTGGCCGAAACGGTCAAGCGCATGGCCTTCAAAGTGACCCGCGCGGGCGAGCTCATCGGCCGCGAAATGGTGCGGCGTCTCGGACCGCCGGTGCGCTTTGGCATCGTCGATCTATCGCTGGCACCAACCCCCGCGATCGGCGATTCCGTGGCCGA
>JAHFDT010000209.1 GCA_023248875.1 Myxococcales bacterium
ATCACCGGTGGCGGCCGTTTGTGCAAGTGGCCCTGCGGCATGAGCGCCACTGCGTATTCACTGTCGACAAACCAATCGACGAGCTCTGTCTCGCGGTGCTGCTCCCAGAGTTCGTCCAGCCGCAGGAGCTCCTCGAGTTCGTGCCACAGTGCCACCGCTTCGGCCTCCCCGGTCGCACCGGGGAGCAGACGCACGAGCGCCCGCTCGGTGTCGCTCCACCCACTCGTTCGCGCGAGGCGCCTCCCCACCCGTCGTGCAAGAGCTGCCACACGACGCCGGCGAACTGCCAGCAATCGCCTAGCGGCTGCCGCCAATGAGATCCCATCCCAATCTGATCGGCACTCTCCAGCGTGGCCTGGGCAGTAGCTGGTCGATAAAGTAGAGCGTCTCCGAAAGCTCGCCTGGTGGTGCGCTACTGATCAGCAGTTCGAACTCGACTTCGTCCGCCACTTGGGTGATTTCGCGCAACAGCGCCTTGTCGGGGCTCATCTTGTAGGTTTCTGTCGGTGCCAACTCGGTGCGACAGCGCTTGGGATTACCCGCCATGTAGTGCGAACGGCAGCGCTGGGGCCGCACGGAAAAGACCGTGCACTGGCCTTTGATGAGCAGCGGACAGGGATCCCCACGACCAAAGAATTCCGAGTCGGTCACCGCCGGCTGCTCGTGGAGTGCCTTGCCCCGCGCAATCGCTGCGGCGAGCGCCCGCGGCTCATTGCGTGAAGCCCAACGATAGATCACGAGCGCTTCGACGAAGTCCACCGTCACCCGCTGGTTACAACACCAGGGCGTGTCGCAGTCGTTGCAGGCGATCTTGAGGCGTCGGCGCCGTGGATCGGGCCGGTCGTATTCCGCATGGCGCAGCACCTGGTCTTCAGCGAGCAGCTCCTCATACCGGTCGAGCGCGCTCGCAACATCGGCGAACAGAGAGTGCTCCACGTTGAAACTCATCGATAGACGATCTCGACGATCGTCAGCTCACGGCGCCCCGCATGCCATCTGACGGTCACCGTGTCATCGAGCTCTTTACCGAGTAGCGCTCGTCCGATCGGCGACTGCCAGGAGATATCGCCCTTGTCGGCATCCACCTCATCGACACCGACAATGCGATACGTTTGCTCTTTCCCCTTCCCATCCTCGACGGTAACAGTGGCCCCGAAAAACACACGATCGCGGCGCCCCTGCGCGCGGGGTTCGACCACTGCAATGTGATCGAGGCGTTTCGACAGGAAACGCAGCCGGCGATCGATTTCGCGCAGCTGGCGTTTGCGGTAGATGTACTCGGCATTTTCCGATCGATCACCCTCGGCCGCTGCGTCAGCGAGAGCATTGACCACCTCCGGGCGCTTGACGCTGCGAAGGTAATCGAACTCATCGGTGAGCCGCTTGTAGCCCACCGGTGTGATGTAGTTTTTGATTTCGGTGGTCACGTCTCGGCGATCGTTATTGCGGGGTGACCAAACTTCGCGACAGGTGCGTCGAGCGCACCGTGCGGAAGCCATGTTTGTCATAGAGCCGCCCCGCAGCCTCGGGATCGCTGCCATCGCCCACCTCGAGATCGAGTCCGCGCAGCCCGCGTGCTGCGCTCCAGTCAAGCGCCTGCTTGAGCATCCGTTCGCCGAGCCCATGACGGCGGTAGTCGGGCCGCACAAACAGGGTTTCGATCCAGCCCACCTGCCCGGCAAGCTCCACACGGGTCAGCACGTTCATCACCAGAATCCCCACCATTTTGCCGTGCGCAAAGCCCGGCTGGTTCTCGTGGTAGGCACCGATCACCAGTACCCGTTGTGAATCCTCGAGCACCGCCTGCACCGCGTTACGGACCTGCCCGGCATCGATGGTGTGACCGCGTTGGCGAAACGAATGGACCAGCAGCTCGGCTGTCGCTCGCAGGTCGACCGGCATCACTTGCCGAACGATGAGATCTCTCATTTCCATGTCCAGCAGTATAGGACCTGCTCGGCTGACCTGCTAGACTGACCGAGATGCGTGGCTTCCTATGGGTCCTTTGGGGGGTGTCTTCCGGCTGCGGCCAGATGGCCATGGAGGCGCCCGCGGATCTAGGACCGACGGAACCGAACGATCTCGCGATGGTCCGTCCCGATGGCAGCATCGGAAGTGGCTATCTCCGCTTGATCGTGACGGACGATCAGACTGGCTTGCCCCTGCCCGCGCGCGTGCTCCTCAAGGGCGTGCCGCCGACCGCCACACCGGAGTTCGACAAAGGAGGGAAGCTCGGCAAGAACGGCACCCCCATTGGCCTCGGCGTTTTGGGCGCTCCCGATGGCCTGATCCTGCCGGTGGGCGATGGCGCGTTGCCGCTCGTGGCGGGCACCTATGACCTCTTTGTCACCCATGGGCCCGAATGGGAGGCGCATACCCAGCGCATCACCCTCGATGGAAAAGCCAACCTTACCGTCCATGCGCCGCTGCGCCATTCGGTCGATACCCGCGGCTGGATGGCGGCCGATCTGCACGTTCACACCGGCCGCAGCTTCGACGCCAAGGGCATGCGCGTCGACGACCGTGTCATCTCCGAGGTGGCCGTTGGGGTCGAGGTGATCGTTTCGACCGATCACAACGTGCTCACGGATCTCCAACCCGAAGTCGAGCACCTTGGCTACCAGCAGGTGGCCCGCGCCATCGTCGGCGACGAATTCAATTTCAAACCCGGCCATGGTGGCGCCTACCCGATGCCCTTCGACGCCAAGCACGAGAATCCTGCGCTCGACGACTGGGGCGGAACGCTCGAGTTCGGCCTCGACTGGGAGCACGTCAAGAACCGCCCGCTCACAGAGATGGCGCCCTTTCTCCGCGCCTTTTCCACCCACCCCGCCATCACCGTGAACCATCCTCGGCTGGGCGGCGACCTCGGCTTTTTTGGCAACATCGGGTGGGCGCCGCCGGCTCCGCTGGTCGAGGCCGGCGCCTTCGATGCCCTCGAAGTGCTCAACGGCTATATGGACGATGCCCCGTCGCTGACGACGCTCATGCGCGACTGGTTTTTTCTACTCTCGAGTGGCTTTCGGGTGACCGCGCTCGGCAGCTCCGACACCCACCACCTCAACGGCGTGCGCGCCGGCTTTCCCCGCACCTGGCTACGCATGCCCACCGAGCTGCCCATCGAACTGCTCGATAGCGATCTCGGAGACGCCCTTCGCTCCCAGCGCGCGATCGCTTCGAATGGCCCCTTTGCCACCTTGACCGTCAATGGTAACAAAATCGGTGACGTCGTGACCGCCTCCGGCAGCGTCACCATCGACGCCACCGTCGATGCACCGGATTGGATCGATGTCGACACCGTGCGGCTGTATGTCGATGGAAAAAAGACCAAAGAGTACAAAGTCACGACCGCCACACGGCCGCGCTTTCAAATGGTCTGGCAGGAAACGCTGCCCGATGGATCGAAGGACCATTGGCTGCTGCTCTCGGCCAGTGGCACAAAACCGCTCCCCCCGGGGCTGGTTACGGAGCCCAATATAACCGTGACACCGCTCGCCGTGACGAATCCCATCTTCATCGATGGCGATGGCGACAAGGTGTGGAAACCACAGATCGCCAACCCCGACCCCGGTCCACTTGGCCCGCCGATGCCCGAACAGCCGAACTGGGGGGGGCTACCGCCCGAGGAGTGCGAGCCGCCGCTGTGGACCAATCCACGGAAGTTTCAGCGTTAACTCTTCCAACCGAAAACGGTCTACCCCTCGTCCACGTGGCGTTTGCGCCAGGCTTGCGGAGACAGGCCGACCAGCCGTTTGAAGAGGTCGCTGAAATGCTGCAACGAGGTGCAGCCCACCTCGAGTGCCACGGCGGTCAGATTGAGGTCAGTATCGAGGAGTAGACGCTGCGCTACCTGGACTTGGACGCGATTGTACTCGACCTGAAAGCTGGTGCCGGCCTCGCCCAGTTTGCGCTGTAGCGTGCGCAGCGATAGGCCGAGCGCACGGGCCGTAGCCGAGAGCGAGGCCTCGGCGAGATGAACTTCGAGCCAGCCACGCAGCTGCATGACGAGCGGGTCGGTGCCCATGGCCTCGGCGCACATTGCTCCCAGCTCGCCTGCAAGGCTCGGTGACGCGCCCAACCAGGCCAGCCCCTGCTCCACACTATCGACCAGTTCCACCGGAAAAGGGCACGCGACGATATTGAAAAAGCCGGCCACCACCGCGCCCTCCATGTTGCTGGGGCGCACGATGGCCTGGCGCGTCACGTTGTGACCGTAGGCATCGCGGTGCAATGCGACGTGGCGCGCGATGACGTTGAAAGCGGCGCGGTCTGCTCCCGAAAGCCGGCTGGCATCGACCAGCGAAAGCCGGGCAGCGACGATCTGCCGCAGCCCATCCAGCACCTGGACCAGGCGCTTCGCATCCTCTTCGTTCGGGCGGCCCCAGAGGGCGAAACCGCTCAGATTCGGTTTGGGACGTAGGAAGTAGAGGAAGGTACGGCCAGCCAAGTAGCGCCCCACGGGCGAGGCCAGGAAATCATCGAGGTCCGCCGCGGCCTGCACGAAGACACTGTACCACGCGGCCTCCGATTGGCGCGCACTGCAAGCAGTGTCAGTAACGGCCGCCTAACGCGCGGCGTGTGCGCAACCCTGCTACAATAGTAGCGGTATGCTTCGCCGCCTTGCGCTGCTCCTCGCCTGCACCATCAGGTGGCTTCCCGCAAGCGCAGCGGGAGACTCGCGCGCCTTCGACATCGACCATTTTCAACTGGCAGTAACCTCCGAACAATTCCTCGGTGCGGAGGGTGCCCTGACGATGGCGCCCTGGGGATTTCGTATCGGCGTCGGCTTGAATCTGACGCTCGATCCGCTGCTTGTCGATACGACCTTGCGAACGCGCGCGCTCATCGAGCAGCGAGCGCTGGGAAATCTTTTCGGCGCTTTTGCCCTCGGCAGTCGAATCCTGATCGGCCTCGATCTGCCCATCGCCCTCGGACAGAAAGGTAGCGATATTGACGGTAACCCTGGGCTCGGCGACCTGCGCCTCGTGGGGCGGATCGACGTGTGGCGCAATGCGACGTCGACGCTCGCGGCGACAACCGCGGTTCGTGTGCCGACCGGATCGACCAACAGGTTTCTCGGTGAGGGTGCGGTGGTCGTCGAACCTCGTATCGTGGTCGCCTACCGACACGGAATGCTCGGCGCCGCACTCAACCTCGGGGCCCGGTTTCGCTCGACGCGACAGTTTGTCGATCTCGAAGTGGGGAACGAGCTCTTCGGAGTACTGGCGCTTGCGATCCATCCCCGTCCCTATATCGGTTTTATCGCCGAGCTGCACGCCGACACGCCGCTCTCCTCCAAGATTCTTTCCACCGCCAATTCGCCCATCGAAGCGCTCGCTGGCGTAACGGCACATTGGGAGGGTGTGGGAGCGACGGCTGCCGCGGGGCTTGGCCTCATCGAAGGTTACGGCAACCCGAAATTTCGTTTCCTGCTCACCTTCACCTACGAAAAGGAGCGTCCGCTCCTCGTGGCGCCGCTGACTAGGCCGCCTCCGCCGAAAAAAATGGAAATCAAGAAGGAGGAAAAGAGACCGGAGCCGCCGCCCAAGCCGACCGAACCGGAGAGGGTCGAGGTCGATCCCGCCGAACCCGACGTGCAGGTCACCGGCGATCTCGTCGAGCTGGCCGATCCGATCTTCTTCGACACCGACCACAAGCGGATTCGATCGCGCTTCATGCCGGAGCTCGAGCAGCTAGCACGGGCGATCAACAAACGGTCCTGGATCAAGACGCTCTGGATCGGAGGCCACGCCGATGCCACTGGCCCGCGCGAATGGAATCAACAGCTGTCGGAGCAGCGTGCCGAGCAGGTGGCCAAATTTCTGGTGAGCCACGGGGTGTCGCCCGACCGAGTGCATGCGCTCGGCTATGGCGATAGCAAACCCTGGTTTTCGAATGCACAGATCGAGGGGCGTGCCAAGAATCGACGTGTGGTCTTTCTGATTGAAAAGGCGCAAGCGGTTGAGTCGGCATCGCCGAATACCAAGGAGCGGCCGTGAGGCGAGTCGTAGCGATCCTGCTGTTGCCACTCTTGGCGCGAGCCAGCGTCAGCGATTGTGCGGGGCAGACGGATAACACCCCCTGCGCCTCGCAGTGCCATCTCGACGGCCTGTGCATGAATCAGAAATGCAACGGCACGGCCTTGGCGGATAACACGCCCTGCGCGACGGGGAATCCCTGTACCCACAACGACTACTGCAAGGCGGGCAGCTGCACGCTGGGGATGAATGTGTGTGGCGATATGGCGATGCTGGCGGATGGCGGAACGGACGATCTGTCGATGGCCGATTTCTCAATGCTCGACAGTGCGATCGTTGATTCCTCAATGGGCGATGGCGCGATATCGATGGCCGATCTCTCGATACTCGACAGTGCGATGGTTGATTCCTCGATGGGCGATGGCGCGATATCGATGGCCGATCTCTCGATGCTCGACAGTGCGATGGTTGATTCCCCGATGGGCGACAGTGCGATGTCGATAGGCGATGGCTCGACAGGCGACGGCTCGTCAGGCGATGGCTCGATATCGATGGGGGATGGCTCGTCGGACGATTTCATGCCGATGGACGACTTCGGCCCCGGCTTTGACGAGGGTGTTCCGTTGCAGGACGGCGGTAACCAGGGTGGCGACAGTAGCAGCGAGAGCGATGGGTCGGAAGACAACGGCGAGCGATACCTGCACATCCACGGTAGCGGCTGCAGCTGTGCCGTGGGCAGCCACGGCTC
>JAHFDT010000210.1 GCA_023248875.1 Myxococcales bacterium
CCAATACATCAATGATCAGCTCCAGGATCCCACTTTTGCCCTCGAGCCATTTTCTTACATCGGTCTACCGAACGACCACACCGTGGGTACTACTCCGGGGAGGCTGACCCCGCAGTCGATGATCGCGGATAACGACGAGGCGACCGGCCGACTCATCGATGTGCTTTCCCACTCCCGTTTTTGGGACAAGTCAATCGTCTTCATCATCGAGGACGACCCGTCGGATGGCGCCGACCACGTCGATGGTCATCGCTCGATCTGTGTGGCGATTTCACCCTGGGTCAAGCGCGGCTTCACCTCGAGTGTCCACTACGATATTCCCGCTCTGTGGCGAACCATCAATCTGCTGCTCGGCGTGGGCCCGATGAACGGCTACGATGGCAACGCAGCGGCCATGGTCGACCTATTCGCGGACCATCCTGACCTGACTCCCTACAACTACATTCCACGGCAAGTTCCGGAGGCGCTCAATCCGAGTGGTGCGCCGCTTTGGCAGGACTCGGAAGCGATCGATTTTTCGCGGCCCGACGGCGCGCCGCTCGGGCGCATCCTATGGCGGGCCGTTGCGGGGATGGAGCCACCCTGGGGGCCGCGCCCGAGTCCGCGGCCAGCGAGTTTGCGTGCGCATGAGATGGACGATGACGACTAGTCGATCGGATACGGTCTTACGCCTGTCGCAGTGCAAGCTTCAGGTCGTCAAGGGGCCGGGGCGGGGCAAAGAGCAGCTGGTGGCGGGCGATGTCATTCGTCTCGGTAAGGCGGAGGACAACGACATCGTCCTGTCCGATGACACGGTGAGTCGGCTGCACGCCGAGATCCTGCGCGACCCGAAGGGCTACTTGCTGCGGGATCTACGCTCCACCAACGGCACGTTTCTCAACGGCGCCGAAATCCGTGAGGCCTATATTCGCGCGGGTAGCCTGATCACGATCGGTACGGTGCAGCTCAAGTTTCAGCCGGTCGAGGAGCGCATTGCGATCCGGCCATCGCCCAAGGAGTGCTTGGGCGGTCTGGTCGGCCGTTCGGTGGCGATGCGCGAACTGTTCTCGATCGCCGAACAGGTGGCTCCCACGGGAGCGAATCTCCTCATCGAAGGCGAGGCAGGGGTGGGGAAGCAATCGCTGGCACGAGCGATCCACGCGCTCTCTCCGCGCCAGGCGGGACCTTTTCGACGCGTCGATTGTCGCGAGTACGGAGCGGCTTTTGAGAGCGAACTGTTCGGCCACGACAAGGGTGCGCTCGGGGCCTCAGGTCAGGCGCGACAGGGCGCCTTCGAGCTGGCCCAGGGGGGGACGATCTATCTCGACCACATCGATGAGCTTGCGATCGATATGCAGCCCAAGCTACTGCGCCTGCTCGAGCAGCGCGAGCTGCGCCGAATCGGTGGCACTCGGCCCCTTCGGATCGACGTGCGGGTAGTGGCGGGCAGCGAGCGCGATCTCGAAAGGGAGGTCGAGAAGAGCAAGTTTCACGCCGAGCTACACTTTCGTCTGGCCAAGTTGGTTTTGCGTGTGCCTCCGCTGCGTGATCGCCGCGAGGACATTCCTCTTCTCATCGAGGCTTTGCGCGGTGGGGAGGGTGCGAGCACCAACGATACCGAACTCCAGGCGCTCAAGGAACACGGTTGGCCAGGCAATGTGCGCGAGCTCGGCGAGGTCGTCGCACGCGGCCAGGGGCTGGGGCCCGCGGCGGGCGAGCCGACGGCGATGGTTTTTGATCCAGCATTGCCCTATCGGGCCCAAAAGGAGCGCTGGGAGAGCGATTTTGAAACGCGATACCTGCGCTGGTTGCTGGAAAGCGCTGGCGGCAACATCTCGCGCGCGGCTCGATCGGCAGATATGGATCGCAAGTACCTACACAAATTGCTGCGAAAACATCGGATCAGTTAACTTTCAATTCCCAGTAGCCGCAGAACTCCGATCGTGACCGATGGGAAATAGGTGACGATGAGGACCCCGATAGTCATGAGCGCAAGAAAGGGCAGCGCGGCGCGGTAGAGCAGCGGCAGCGGCTTGCCGAAGCGCGTTGCCGACAAAAAGAGGTTCAACCCCAGCGGCGGCAGAAGAAAGCCGAGCTCCAAATTGGCAAGAAAGACCACACCAAGATGGGTCGCACTCACACCGTAAGGCTGTCCGAGCGGCACGATCAGCGGCGCCAGCAGGATGATCGCTGAGTACATCTCGAGCACGCTGCCGAGCACCAGCAGCATCACGTTGAGCGCCAAGAGGAAGCCCCAGGTCGAGTGGATGTGGCCCGTGATCCAGTCGAGCAGGGCGGTGGGGATCCCTTGGAGTGTCAGATACTCCGACAGGGCGAGCGCCACGCCCATGAGCACCACGACGCTGCCGACGAGGGTGGCGGCGTTGGCCAGCACTGCAGGCAGGTCGCGGGTCGGGTGAACGTTCCGAAATACCAGCGTCTCGACCAGCACGGCGTAAAGGGCACCGAGGGCAGCCGCTTCTAGCAACGTGGTCAGAGAGAGCGCATAGGAGCCGATCATGACCAGCGGTAGGCCGAGGTCCCATTTTGCTGCCCACAGCGCGCGTCCGGCCTCGCGCCAGCCAAAGGGGTGGCGCGGTGCTTGGGAGCGCATGCCGACGAAGATGGTGTAGACGCCGACTACGGCGATGACGATCAGGCCCGGGACCAGGCCCGCGAGGTAGAGATGCTTGAGATCGACCTCGCCTTTGATCGAGTAGAGCAGCACCGGCAGGCTGGGGGGAAACAGCAGCCCGAGGCTACCGGCGGCGGTGACCAGCCCGAGCGAGAAGCGCTCGGGATAGTTCTCCTCGCGCAACGTCGGCAGCACCACGCCCCCGACCGCCAAGATGGTGACCCCGGAGGCACCGGTCAGTGCGGTGAACATGGCGCAGACCGCCAGAGCCATGAGACCCATCCCACCCGGAAGCCAGCCGAGCAGCGCCCGACCAAGCGCCGCCAGCCGTTGCGATGCGCCGCCCGCAGCGAGCACATAGCCGGCGACCGTAAGCAGCGGAATGGCGGGCAAGGTGGCATTCGTGACCAGCTGGTAGGCGGTGTTGGGGACGGCGACGATCGGCGAGCCTTCGGCAAAGGTGAGGAGCATGGCCAGGCCGCCCATCGCAGCATACACCGGTGTGCCGAGGAGAAATCCGAGTGCGATGGCGACCAGGCCCGGCCACACCACTGCAGCTGTATGCGCCTCGCCGAGGAGGCCGACGCCAAAACCCAGCCCTATCGCCGCCACTGCCGTGAAGCGACCCATCCAGCCGCCCGGTGCGTGCCAGATCGATCGTCCCGCCACCACCGTCAGTGCAACCGGCATCACCAGCTCGCTGACCCAGAGCGGTACGCCTCCCGGGAGCGCACTCGGCTCGTGCCAGGTGGCGGCGATCATCCGCACCGAGCCGTAGGCGAGCAGCGCTGCGACCGCGGCCGAAAGCGCATTGGAGAAGATGCGGGCCGCCATCTGGGCATTCCCGGCGGGCAGAAGGTGCACGGTCGAAAGCGAGAGGTTCCGCTGGGTGACGGTGGCGAGAATGAGTCCGAGAAAACCGGTCCAGAGTGTCAGGTGCTGCACGAGCACGGTGGCGCCCGGAATATCTCCGCCCTGCCGACGAACCACGACTCGTGCCACTGGCAAAAGGACCATGATCGCCAGTACGCCGGTCGTCGCCCACGAGGTGGTTGCTAGCGTGCGGCTGCGGGGGAGTGCGCTGTTGGATTGTGGTTCCAGCACGGTATAGGATTACCTGAACATGATGCGCCTTGGTGCAATATTTCTCCTGCTCAGTAGCTCTGGCTGCTCGGTTCGCGCTTTTGCGACCAACTCCCTGGCCAATGCGATTTCGGGAACGAGCACAGTCTACGCTTCCGATGGAGATCCCGAGCTGGTGCGGGAAGCGGTACCGTTCGGGCTCAAGACCATGGAGCAGATCCTCGATGAGCAGCCGCGCCACGTGGGCCTTCTGATGGCGCTGGCCCGCGGCTTCGTCCAATACAGCTATGCCTTTGTGCAGCAGGAGGCCGATTTCGCCGAAGACAAGGAGATGGGTCGGGCGCAGCGGTTGCGCTTGCGGGCGCGCAAACTCTACCTGCGGGCGCGCGACTATGGACTGCGGGGGCTCGAGGCGGCGCATCCCGGGTTGCGCGCCGGGCTCATTGATGGAAAATCATCCCTAGCTGTGACGGTGAAGGAGGATGTTCCGCTGCTCTACTGGACGGGCGTCGCCTGGTCGCTCGCGGTGGCGAACGGCAAGGATGAGATGAAGCTGGTCGGCGATCTGCCTACGATCGAGGCGGTGATGGCGCGGGCGCTCGCGCTCGATGAGAGCTGGGGAGCGGGTGCGATCCACGAATTCTATGTGGCCTACGACGGTGGGCGGGGAGCGAACGAAGGCGGTGGCCCGGAGCGGGCGCGCGCCCATTTGGACCGCGCTTTGGCACTGGCACAGAATAAAAAACTGGGGCCGCTCGTCAGTTATGCAGAGGCTGTGTCGGTGACCCGTCAGGACCGTGCCGAATTCCGTCGCCTGCTCGAGCAGGTGCTGGCGGTCGATCTCGACGCCGTTCCGAGCGAACGGCTCGTCAATACTCTTGCACAAGCGCGCGCGCGCTGGCTACTGTCGCGCGTCGACGAACTTTTTGCCGAATGAGGAAACGATGATCCGGATCGCTTTGCTGCTGCTTTTGTCGACGTATTCTGTCGCCTCTGCCGAGGTCGTCATCAAATTGGGCACGCTCGCGCCCGCCGGTTCCACTTGGCACACCCTGCTCAAGGAGATGGCACAGAAGTGGAGCGAGACCTCGGGTGGGCAGGTGAGCCTCAAGATCTTTCCGGGCGGAGTGATCGGCGACGAGGGGCTCATGGTGCGCAAGATGCAGGTTGGCCAGATCCAGGCTGCCGCCGTTACCACCGTCGGGATGCACGATCTTACACCGGAGCCACAGGCGGTCGATGTACCGCTGGGCATCAGCACCTACGACGAGCTCGACTATGTGATGGCCAAGCTCGAGCCGCGTCTCAATGCCGCCCTCTATAATAAGGGCTACGTTGCCATCAACTGGTCCGATGTCGGCTTCGTACAGTTTTTCTCGACGCATCCGATGTGCACACCTGCGCAGATCCCTTCGGCCAAGCTGTTCGCCTGGGATGGCGATCCTAAGTCGATTGAGGCGTGGCGTGCGGGCGGTTTCCATCCGGTGGTGCTCTCATCGACCGATATCATTCCGCAACTGGCGACCGGTATGGTCGATACCGTTGTTGCGGCGCCGCTCTATGCATTTACTGCGCGCATCTACCAGAAGGCCAACCACGTCTGTGAGTTGCGCTGGGCGGTCTTGACCGGTGCGACTCTCGTCAAGCGCGAGGTGTGGGAACGCATCCCGGCGGAAGTGCGAACCAAGCTGCTCGGGATTGCGAAGGAGTATGGCCGACGCGTTGCCCTCGAAGTGCGTCGGCTCAACGAGGATGCGCTCACTCAGATGAAGAAGCAGGGGTTGGTGATCGATAAGGTGGAGGATTTGGCCGGCTGGCAGCGGATCGCCGAAAAGGGCAATCAGGTGGTGCGCGGGGGCGTGGTGCCGGCCGATCTGTATGACGAGGTGATTCGGCTCCGTAACGAGCTGCGCGCTACGCACAAGTAATGGATCCGCAAAAAGCTTTCAGGTACCATCGCGGCAATCGGAGGAATCCCGTGACGAGATATTGGATCGCAGTTTTGATCGCAGCCGCTCGCGTGGCACAGGCTGCGCCGCCCGCACCCGAATCCGTGGCCGTGCCCGCACCCATGGCCGTGCCCGCACCCATGGCCGTGCCCGCACCCGTGGCTGTGCCCGCACCCGTACCGATGCCTCCGCCCGCACCCGCGGCCGAGGTGGTGGCGGGCGGCTTGGTGGATGACGAGACGCCCTCCAAGATGCGCAGCGCGGCCTGGGTCGGCGTTGCGGGCACTGTGGCGCTGCTCACCACAGGCGCAATTCTTGGACTCAAGGCGCAGGCGAATTCCGATGAGATCCTCCGCCGCGAGCTGACGGTCGGTCCCGATGGCCAGCCCACGCGCTTCGACATGACGACCGAGCAGCAGGTGAAGGACCTGCGCTCCGAGGGGCAGCTGTTCGACAGTCTGGCAATCGGTCTGTTGGCGGGTGCCGGCGCGGTGGCCATCACATCGGCGGTGCTGTTCTACCTCGACCATCGCGCCGAGTCGGTCAAGCATGTGCGACTCAGTCCTGCACTCGGTGGTCACCAGGCCGGTCTCGTTGCCCAGGTGGAGTTCTAAAATGACCCGGACTTTTGTGCTCATCGCATCGCTACTCCCTTGGGCCGGCTGCTTCTCGCTTTCTGAGCAGCCCAACTGCGCCTTTCAGTGTGGCGCCTTCAATAGCAGCCATTGCCCCGACAACTACACCTGCGCCAGCGACGGCTACTGCCACAAGAAGGGATTTACTGGCATGTGTCCGTTTGCCCAGGCGGATATGGCGCTGGCGCCGGCGGATATGAGCACGAGTGGGGATATGGTTACGAGTGGCGATATGGCCATCGGCGCGGATATGGCTTCTGGCAGCGATATGACTGTTGGCGCGGATATGGCGATCAGCCCTGCCGACATGGCCGTGGGTGCGGATATGGCTTCTGGTAGCGATATGGCCATCGGCGCGGATATGGCGATCAGCCCTGCCGACATGGCCGTGGGTGCC
>JAHFDT010000030.1 GCA_023248875.1 Myxococcales bacterium
CGCGCAGTTCCGCAGGCGCCACGACGGCAGGAATGGAGCACGCGCTGCTATCGCCGAGGACTGTCCGAGCACGGCGCGATGAACCTGCTGGCGCGGAGCCCCGGCGCCAAGCACGACCCCCGTTCGCCACCATGGTGCAATGCGTTAATATTTCCCCTTGACAAGTGGGCGCTGCCCCCTACCATTCAACCCCTTAATTGCATTGGGTAACTCGCTTTGCCGCTGATCCCGGAAGAAAAGATCGCCGAGACCAGGGAGCGCACGAATATTGTGCAAGTGATCAGCGAATACGTGTCGCTTCGAAAGTCGGGCGTAAATCACAAGGGGCTCTGTCCGTTTCATGCGGAGAAGAGTCCTTCGTTCAATGTGAACGAAGCGAAGCAGATCTATCACTGCTTCGGCTGCGGTAAATCGGGCGATGTGATTCGTTTCGTGATGGAGCACGACGGCAAGCCGTTTCTCGACGTGGTTCGTGAACTGGCTAAGCGCGCGGGCGTGGATCTACCGGAGCCGGAGCGTTCCCCCGCCGCCGAACGCGCCCGTCAGCGCAGCGAGAGCGATCGCGCGCGGATGCTGCAGCTGCACCAGCTGGTGTGCGACTTTTTTCGCGCCGAGCTGGCCAGTGCACGCGGTGAGCGGGGCCGCGCCTATCTCGAAAAACGGGGCATCGGCTCGTCGGTGCGCGAAGCGTTTCTGCTCGGCTATGCGCCGCCGGGGTGGGACGCGCTGGTACGGTTTCTCGAGGTCAAGAAGATCCCGGCCGAGCTGTGCGAGCGCGCGGGCCTGGTGCGCGCGCGCGAAAACATCCCGCGCCAGCCCGAAGCGCCGCCCTCGAAAAACAGCCACTTTGATCTCTTTCGCGATCGGGTGATCTTCCCGCTCGTCAATCCGCAGGGCGAGGTGATCGCCTTCGGCGGCCGCACCCTCGACGCCGATGAGCGCACGCCGAAGTACATCAATTCGCCCGAAACGCTTCTCTATAAAAAAGGCGAAAATCTCTACGGGCTGCACGCCGCCAAAGGGGCCATCCGCAAGAGCGGCCGCGCCATCCTGGTGGAGGGCAATTTCGACGTTTTGATGATGCACGAAAAGGGGCTCTCCGAGACGGTCGCACCGATGGGGACAGCGCTTACCCCTTCGCAGGTCCACCTCTTGCATCGCTATACCCCCACCAAAGTGTACCTCTATCTAGACGGAGATAACGCCGGCTATGCGGCTGCGGCACGTGACGTGGGCACGTTCCTCGACGAGGAGCTGCTTTCGTATGTGGCCTTACTTCCCCAAGGGGAAGACCCTGACACATTTGTCGCACAACATGGCCGAGAGGGAGTCGAGCTGCTACTCTCCCGGGCTCGTGAATCGGTCGAATACTTCTGTAGATATGCCTGGAACCGCAGCGGCGGCAGTGTGCCCGAGCGGGTCAAGCTATTGGAAGAAGAGGCTGCCCCGTTGATCCGCAAGGTGAAAAATGAGACCGCGCGTCGGCGCTACGCCGAACAGTTGGCGCTGGTGCTGGACCTGCCGCTCGATACGGTCGGCAAGGTCCTGCGCGGAGGGCGAGCGGCTGCTTCGGTATCCACCATCGCGAAGGCGGTGGAGCCGGCCACTGCGGCTGCCAAGCTTCTGCCCCATGAGCTCGAGCTGGTGGCACTTTGCGCTGACCATCCTCAGCTTTTGACGCGGCTGCGGCCGCTCGGGGTGTTGGCGGTCGTTCGCCATCCGGAGCTGCGCCGCGCGCTTTTGGAACTTGCCGAGCGCACCGATTCGGTCAAATTCAATGCCAATGGTTTGGCAGAGGCCTTGGATCCGGCGCTGCGGCCGTCGCTGATCGAGGCGGCGCTGTCGGGGCGCTACCTGGGGGTGAGCGATCCGGAGCGGGCGCTTTCGGCGATCGTACGAAAAGTGCAAGGCAGTGAGGTGCTCGAGCAATTGAAGAAGGCTCTTTCGGAGGCGCGGGCGGCTGGGGATCCCGAGGAGATCCAGCGGCTCAACAGCCGTATCAACGAGTTGAACCAGCAGCGACTGGGGCTGAAATCCGGAAACTAGACGATCTTGTGAAAGGTGGTACCAGGTGAAAGCACGAGAGGCAGCGACCAACCGCGATACCGAGCGCCGCAAGCGCGAACTCATCACCATGGGCAAGGCCAAAGGGTACTTGACCTACGATGAGGTCAACGACCACATGCCCGAGGAGATCGTATCGTCGGATGCGATCGACGACTGGTTGGGCGCGCTCGGCGACGAGGGGATCGAGATCGTCGACACCGGTGCCAAGGTGAAGGTGCCAGCGAACGGTGCTGCGAACCCCCCGAAAGCGGCGGCGGCGGCTAGCGATTCTGAGGAGGAAGAGAGCACCGAGCGCAGCGATAAGGAAGAGGAAAAGGAAAAGGAAGAGGAGGCGGAGGATTTCGATAGCGCCTACTCCAAGACCAACGATCCCGTGCGCATGTACCTGCGCAAAATGGGATCGGTGTCGCTGCTTACCCGCGAAGGGGAAGTGGAGATCGCCAAGCGGATCGAAGAGGGCGAGCGAGCGGTGCTGCAGCTCGTGCTCAATTCGCAGATCGCCGTCGAGGAGATTCTGGAGCTCGGCAACAAGCTGCGGGCGTCCAAGATTCGGGTCAAGGAGGTACTCCGCGACATCGATGAGGAGGATGCCGAATTCGACGAGGGTTGGCATGCCGAGCGGGTGGTCAGGCTGATTGACAAGGTGCGCCGTTATGCGCGCGACAACGAGAAGCTCGTCGAAGAGCTGACGGGTAGGAAGCTCTCCGAAGCGCGGCGCAAGCGCATCCGCGCCAAGATCGAAGACAACAAGGGCGAGATGTTCGAGGTTCTCTCAGAGCTGCGCATCAACAAGAAGCAGATCGATAAGATCGTGCAGAAACTCAAGGGGCTAGTCAGCCGCATCGAAAAGGGCTCGGCGGAAATCGCGGACAACGAGCGGCGCATCGGTCTCTCGCAGAAGGACCTCAACAAGACCCTGCGCGAAGTGAAGAGCTCGCCGCAGAAGGCGCGCGCCGCGGCGAAAAAACTCGGTCTCACCGGTGAGGAGCTCGAGGCGTCGAGCCACGAGATCGCCAACGCCAAGCGCAAGATCAAACGCGTCGAAGAGGAGGCCAAGCTCTCGGTCGAAGATCTACGCCGGACCTACCGGGACATCCACGAGGGCGAGCGGATGGCGGAGCGCGCCAAAAGCGAGCTGGTCGAGGCTAATCTGCGCCTCGTAGTGTCGATCGCCAAGAAGTACACCAACCGCGGACTGCAGTTCCTCGACCTCATCCAGGAGGGCAACATCGGCCTCATGAAGGCGGTCGACAAGTTCGAGTACAAGCGCGGCTACAAGTTCTCGACCTATGCGACCTGGTGGATCCGCCAGGCGATCACGCGCGCGATTGCCGACCAGGCACGTACGATTCGCATCCCCGTGCATATGATCGAGACCATCAACAAGCTGATCCGCACCTCGCGCTATCTCGTGCAGGAGCTCGGCCGCGAACCGATGCCCGAGGAGATCGCGGAGAAGATGGAGCTGCCGCTCGATAAGGTGCGCAAGGTTCTGAAGATCGCCAAGGAGCCGATCTCGCTCGAGACGCCGATCGGCGAAGAGGAAGATTCGCATCTCGGCGACTTCATCGAGGACAAAGGGGTGGTGTCCCCTTCCGACGCAGTGATCTCGATGAATTTGGCTGAGCAGACCCGCAAGGTGTTGTCGACCTTGACGCCGCGCGAGGAGAAGGTGCTGCGGATGCGCTTTGGGATCGGCGAAAAATCGGACCATACGCTCGAGGAGGTGGGGCAGGATTTTGAGGTGACCCGCGAGCGCATTCGACAGATCGAGGCCAAGGCGCTCCGTAAGTTGCGCCACCCGTCGCGCTCCAAGCGGCTAAAAAGCTTCGTGGAAAACTAGTTCCGCACAGTTCGAAAAGTGGCTGGCTACGGAGGTAGCCAGCGCTGGCTACTGCGGTCGCCATGGGATTGGATCGGCGCAGGCCTTCGTGCGCCTGGTGCGTGGCTCGGCGCTTGCTTGGCAGCCAGTCATGAGGTCGCAAGTCGCTTTTTTCACGGGCGTTCTTCTGGCGGGTTCGGTCGTGGCAGCCCGGCCCGGGGAGCTGGTTCGCAGCGAAGCCAACAGCGACTTTGAGCTGCTGCGGCCGCTCAGCACTGGGCGCGCCTGTCTCGTCCGGGGCGCCACGTGCCTGAGTGCCGGCGGATCCGACACCGTCCTATTGCCCGCGGTGACCGCTAGCGCCGATCCCAAGGCCATCCGCGAGCTGCCCGCCTTTCGACGCACTCAAGGCGGCGACTCCGCCTGGGCGCTGGAGATCGATAGCTATCTCGATCGCCCCGCGCTTGCAGGGTGCGTGCTGTTTCTCGTCTACGATCTTGCCGATCCATCCTCGATCGAACAGCACGAAGTGACGGCTATGCATCAGGGCAAGATCGCGGGCGGTCGGACAGTGGCCGCGCGGCTCCGCCTGTCGCCCAACGATGGCTTTCATCGAGATCATGACTATCGCCTCCAGATCGTCCAGCTCGTGCGCGGCCGCGAACTGGTGCTCGCGCAGGGCGATTTCTCGCTCCGCTGATTCATACCGCCTCCCCTTGATTCATCGCTACTGCGGCAGCCGATCCCTTCGGCGATGGCCTCGTCGCTCGGCCTTGAGTTCCCTGCTAGGTAGCCCTGCGGCCTCGCTCCTCGCCCCGCCGTGGGCTCGGCTGCCTCGCAACGCGACGAATCAAGAGGAGGCGGTATCATTCGCAGGTTGAAAAGCCCCCTCGCCTGGTCTAAGGTCCGCCTCCGATTGAGAAGACTTTTGCGGGCCCATAGCTCAGTTGGTGAGAGCGGCCGGCTCATAACCGGCTGGTCCCTGGTTCGAGTCCAGGTGGGCCCACGCCATCGAGCGAACGACTGCGAGGAGTAGATGAGAGAACAGCTCAAGCTTCTGGAAGAGCTTCAAAGGCACGATGCAAAGATCCAGGAGCTGGAAGGAGCCAAGCGTGCGATACCCGCGCAACTGGAGAATATGCGGGGTGACCTCATGCGGGTGGAAGAGCTGCTCGGACGTGAGTGCGGCGAGCTGCAGGAGACCGAGAAGTGGCGCAGCGATAAAGAGAGCGAGATGCGCGACGAGGAGACGCAGCTTTCTAAGGCCAAGGCCAAGCTCGGGCAGGTCAAGACCTCCAAGGAGTACATGGCTACCCAGCGCGAGCTCGAGACGACCCGCAAGATGGCAGCTGAGGCCGAGACCAAGCTGCTTTCCGTGATGCAGGCGTCCGAGCAGGCGCGGTCGCGGATCGCCGAACACGAGGCGGAGCTCGACAAGTTGCGCACCCACGTCACTACTGAGGAGCAGGAGGCGCAGGGGCGAATCGCGACGATCGATGCGGAGCTGGAAAAGTTGAAGGCCGAACGCGACGATGCCGCCAAAGCGGTGCGCGCCGACGTGATGAAGAAGTACAGCGCGATTCGGATGCGGCGCGGGCTGGCGGTCGTGCCGGTACGGAATGCTACCTGCAGCGGCTGCAACATGAATATTCCGCCGCAGCTCTTCAACACCCTGCAGCGCGGCGATTCGATCGAGCTCTGCCCGTCCTGCCATCGCATCGTCTATTGGGACAAGTTGATGGAGAATCCCGACGGCAAGCCCGTGGAAGTGGCACAAGAGAGCTCGTCGCAGTAGTGCTAAACACGACCTCGTAGTTGCCGCCAAATGCGTTTGGCACTACCTTAACTCGTCCATCGTCGCAGCCGGTGAAGCGATCGCTGGTGTGCGCAAACACACGGGAGGAAAGTCCGGGCTCCAAAGGGCAGGGTGCCGGCTAACGGCCGGTCGGGGTGACCCGAAGGAAAGTGCCACAGAAAACAGACCGCCCCTCCCTCGGCGGGATCGGGATGACTCGGGGGACTTTAACCGACGATCCTGAGCTTGTCGAAGGAAGGGTAAGGGTGAAACGGTGCGGTAAGAGCGCACCGGACTTCCGGTGACGGAGGTCGCACGGCAAACCCCACTTGGAGCAAGATCGAATAGGAGCGCCGACGAAAGTCGGCCGAAGTGGCCCGCTTCGCAGTCTCCGGGTAAGGTCGCTTGAGCCGCGCGGCAACGCACGGCCTAGAGGAATGATCGCTGCCGCTTCGGCGGAACAGAACCCGGCTTACGGCCGGCTGCGATGGTGGATTTTTTGAGCCGCGCACGGGGCCTCCGGTTCGAGGCCGTCCGGCGGCTGAGGCCGAGGGGATGCGGCCCGGGCGGGAGTCCGCCCGTGGCAGGAGAGGAGGCTCGACGAGCTTTGCTCGGCGAGGAGAGGCGGCACGCCTCTCCCTAGATAGAACAGAACCCGGCTTACGGCCGGCTGCGATGGTGGATTTTTTGTAGCGTGGCGATTCCCAGGAGCAAGGATGGGATCGATCGGGCTTGGGGCAGTCCGTAACGGTTTGTGATTTGGCGAAGATAGAGGGCGGTCAGCCCGATCGAGGTGCACAGCTGTGCGAGTAGGACGCCGGCGGCGCCCGCGCGCGCCTCGATGCCGACGAGCGCGGCGATCACGAACAGGCCGGCGGCGAGCAGCTGGGCACGGGGACGCTCCTTTTGCGGATCATCGGCATCGAGCACGCCTTCAAGCGTGTAGCAGAAAAACTGCAGCACGACGGCTGCGACCGAAAGGCTCAGTGCACTTTCAGTTCCCGCAAAATGGCTGCCGAGCCAAAGGGCCACGAGAACTCCCGCCAGTGATGTCAGTGCGACACCGGCAACGGTGGCAATGGCGGCGGCCGCGGCGACGAAATTCTGGGCGATGAGACGCGCTTCACGGAGGGGCGGACGTCGTGCAAGTTGGGTGAGCGCCACGGGCTGTAAGGCGAGACGGATCGGACCCAAGAGCACACCGAACATCGCCGCGACGGATAGCGCTCCGGCCTCGCGGGCGGATGCACCGCTCCAGAGCGCCAGCGAGGGCGCGAGGGCCACGGTCGATAGTTGGGCAATGGCTCCCATCATGCGAAGCGCACCGTAGCGAAACAGTTCCCGACCGATGCGGCCGATCGGAAGGGGCTGGGCGGATTTCGTCGGTTTCAGGGAGGCAGCGATTCGCAGCGCCATCAACAAATCGACCATCCAGGTGCCCCACGCCCAACTCCCAAGGAGGGCGGGAATCGACGAGGGATGGATCGCCACCGCCAAAGTGGGCACGAGAGCGAAGGCAGCGATTCGGGCCACGGCAAGGGATCCAAAACGTTCGAGCCCCTGTAGTGCCGCGGCCAACACCGTGAACAGCCCATTTCCGGCGATGAGCAGACAGCCGGCGCGCAGG
This sequence comes from Myxococcales bacterium, assembly GCA_023248875.1. Taxonomy (GTDB): domain Bacteria; phylum Myxococcota_A; class Polyangia; order Palsa-1104; family SHYY01; genus JAHFDT01. The sequence continues at coordinate 7,312 of JAHFDT010000030.1, forward strand.
AGCGGCTGTCGCGCGGCGTTGTGCACGAGGGCAAGGGCAAGGTGCTGCGATGGAACCAGTGCCCCGAGAACAAGTAGCGACAACGCGGGAGCGGCGACCATCAGGCTAGCCAGGATCTTGGCGCGCTGCACTTCCGGGCGACGATCGCCGGCCAGGGCCTGAGGAAGCGCGATGTTCAGACCAAACAGCCCCACGCCAAGGACCCAGTTGAGCACTTGCCGCAGCACGAGGTATTCCGCGACGAGGTCGGTAGGGTGGTGCAGCGCGATTTGTCGGGTAAGCCAGACCGTCGCCAATAGCGCGATGGCTTCGCTGATGAGGGTGAGGAGGATCGATCGTTTCATGCGGCGGCCACCCGACGGTGGGAGAGCCACAGCAGCGCCCAGGTGGGAGCCAGTGTCATCAGTCCATAGCCTTTGGCCACCGCGGCTGCCTGCTCCCGCAGGGCGAGCGCCAACCAGGGGGCCGCGGTGCCGAGCAGGATCGCGGCGGCCAAGGAGCCACGCCAACGCAGGAGCCGCTCACGCAATGCTCCGCAGCCGAGTCCAAAAAGCAGAAAGACGAGGCCCACGCCAGGGAGGCCGCCGTTGACGTAGGCTTCGGTGATTCCCGAGTAACCGAAGCCCGCATTATCGTAGTACTCCTGGCCGAGAAAGTCCTGGGCGAACTGCTCATCGGTAGGGCGGGGGCGCGAAGGGTAGAGGAAGCGCGGCGGCAGCAGGGTGAGGATCTGCAGGTAGGTCGATCCCCAATGAAGATCTTCGGGGATGCGCAGGGTCGAGGTGGTGTGGACCAGCGTAAGATAGGGCCCCCAGGCGTCGATGTTGGCCGGGTTGATGGAGTCCCCGTCCGCCTGCTCCTCGACGAAGGTCGCCATTTCCTGGAGCCCTTGACCCTGTTTGTTGCGTGCCAGGCCGACAAAAAGGAGAGGGACCGCCAGCACCAGGATGAGCCCCAGTACGATCGGGATGGGGATGCGCAGATCGCTGGTTCGACAGCCGGCGAGTGTTCAGATGCCGACGTGAAAGACGTGCATCTTGGAGCCGACGAGAAAGGAGTGCAGCCCCATGGCGGCGCACAGCAGCAGCGATAGCAGCGAGTAGAGCGAACCGCTGCGGGTCAGCCACAGTACCCCGAGCGTCGTGGCTCCCACGTAGACGAGATTGATCCCGAAGCCGAGTGCGCCGAGTCCGTAGAAGAGCTCATCTCGCTCCTGATAGGTGGTGTTGAAAATGCCGCTCACGGATCCAGTGGCCACCACGCTCATCGCCAAATAGAGAACAACGCCGAGTGCGATCAGCAGTAGGGAAAAACGGGTGAGATGTTGCTCGTCGAGTTCGTAGCGGGGCGGCAGAACGTCTCTGCTTGGAGACCACCGCAGCGCCGCTCCCAGGAGAAACGTGGCGAGTGCCAGATCAGCAGCTATGAGCGGGCGCACGAAGTCGCTCTCTTTGAGCGAGGGCAACTCATGCATGAGGGAGCGTGGTAGTTGTGGGTCGACGAGGTACTCGACCGGGACCAGTACATGGTAGTAGGCGAGGCCGAGGAGAAACAGAACCACCGGCGAGCACCAGCCGAACTGGCGCAGTTCGCCGATGAGGAACGGAAGCCAGGCGCCGAGGAAGGCCGCCGCGAGGGCGGGGGCCGGCGCCGGATGGAATCCTGACCAGGCAGTGGCGCTGGCAGCAGCGGCGGTGGCGCCTAGCGCGGAGAGCATCAACGGCGGTCGGTCGAAGTGAAACATCCGGCTGGTTGTGGGGTCAAAGGGGAGCGCTGCTACGCCTTGTCAGCGCTCGCTTGGCGCTTAGACCATTTTCTCTCATGTGCGGGATTGCGGGTTGCGTCAGTCTCGACGGCCGACCGGTCGACGTGCGGCTGGTCGAGCGCATGGTCGCAAGCCTTGGCCATCGCGGCCCTGATGGTACCGGAGTCTTCGATGGGGGATCGGCGGTGCTGGGTCACACGCGGCTGGCCCTCATGGACCTCACCGGTGGCCATCAGCCGATGGGCAATGAGGCGGGCGATGTGATGGTGGCCTTCAACGGTGAGATCTACAACTTTGCGACCCTGCGCAACGAGCTCATGCTGCTCGGTCACCATTTCGCTACCCGCGCCGACACCGAGATCATTCCGCATGCATTCGAACAGTGGGGTGGCAGTGCCGTCGAAAGGCTACGCGGTATGTTCGCCTTTGCCCTGTGGGAGGCCAAACCGCAGCGCCTGACGCTGGTGCGCGATCGGCTTGGGATCAAGCCGCTCTACTATGCCGTGGTCGATCAGCTGCTGCTGTTCTCGTCGGAGATCAAGGCGATCTTGGCCGTGGACCGGATTGAGCCGCGGGTGGATCCGGTGGCATTGCACGATTACCTCAGCCTGCTGGGGCCGCTGGCTCCGCAGACGCTGTTTTCAACGGTTCGTGCGCTCGAGCCGGGAACCCTGTTGACGGTTGCCGACGGACACCTACGGATGAGGCGCTATTGGGAGCCGCGCTGGCAGAACGAAGACAGGATCGATGTGCATCAAGCCGAAGAGCTCCTGGAAGAGCGGCTGCAGGATGTGCTGCGCGATCAGGTGGTCGCTGATGTTCCGGTAGGCGCCTTTCTCTCGGGCGGGATCGACTCCTCTCTGCTGGTGTCGTTTCTGGCCGGCTCGGGCAGAAACGCGCTCGAAACGTTTACCGTGGGCTTCGATGAACGCGACTACGATGAGTCCTCTTTTGCACAGCAGGTCGCTCGTCGTTTTGCCACACACCACCATGAGCTGCGGATCGGGCGCGATGCGGCCTCCGCGGGGATCATCCGCGATGTGCTCGATCACTTCGACCAGCCGTTTGCCGATAGCTCGGCCATCCCGACCTGGCTCATCGCCCGCGAGACCCGAAAATACGTCAAGACGGTGGTCTCCGGCGACGGCGGAGATGAGCTCTTCGGTGGTTACACAGCCTATCGCGTGGCCCAGCAGCTCGGGCAGCTGCGGCGGCTCCCTCTTGGACTGCGGCACGCGCTCGTCCAATGCACGCGGCTGGTTTCCGATCACGACTTTGCCCGACGTTTGCAAAAGGCTCTGGCGATCGCCGAGCTCTCTCCCGCTGAAGTGCTGGCGGCCCTGCGCTCCTACTTCAATGAAGCCGACAAGTGGGCGCTCTACCGCCCCGAGCAGCGGGCGCGGCTCGGGGGCTATCGGACCAGTGAGCGGTTTGTCGTCGAGGGGGAGGACCTGGCACGGTCGCTCGCTTTGAGCGACCTGCGCCACCGTCTCGCGGGCGATATGCTGACCAAGGTCGACATGATGAGCATGGCACATGGACTCGAGGTGCGGGTGCCGCTACTCGACGAGCGGATCGTCGATCTGGCGCTTCGTCTACCCACTTCTCTGCGGCTGCGCCACGGTCAGACCAAGTTCCTGCTACGCCGTGTGGCGCGTCGGCACCTGCCGGCAAGGATCGCGGCGAAGCGCAAGAGCGGCTTCGTGATTCCCCTCCGCCATGCCGCTTCCAGCGGAATGAACCGTCTCATCGAGGAGACACTGGGAGTCGATCAACCGAGGATTGCCGAGGTGTTTCAGCCTCAGATCCTCAAGTCGTACCTCGACGGATACCGGTCGGCGGGGCGGTCGTTGCGCCACCTCTCCTCCTACCAACTGCAGCAGCGGCTGTACGCCTTGGTGGCGCTAGAGCGCTGGGCGACGCGCATGCACGTGGTGTGGTAGATGCGCGTGCTGGTGGTCGCCAACTGGGACATGGTGCGTGTGCCCACTGCGTGGGTCGAGCGCCGGATCGCCGCGCTTCGTGCGTTGGGCCTCGAAGTCGATGTTTTGATGGAGGAGTGTGTGGCCGATCGGCTGGGCTTCTTCCGTCTCGCCTGGCGCTTGCACCAACAGCTTCGGCGCGAGCGCTACGATCTGGTAGCACCACTCTACGGCTCTCTCGTCGGTCTGCTCTGTTCGCTGCAGCGGCAGACCTCTTGCGCACTCTCGTTTGCAGGTTCTGATCTCAACGGCCTTCGGCATGCCACTGGAAAACGGATTCTGCGAACGCAACTGTCGCGCCTGGCGTCGCAGTTCGCCGCCGTGTGGGCAGCTGGCGTATCGGTGCGCACGCGGGCGATGCGAGATTCTCTCTGGTGGCCCTTCGCGCGCCGTCGGGCCTGGGTGATTGGCAGCGGCGTTGATCTCGGCTCCTTTCGACCGCAGGATCGAAGTGAGGCGCGCCGACGGCGGGGCCTTCCCGTCGACGGGCGACGCGTCGCTTTCGTGGCCTCCGATGCCACCGAGCGCCCCTGGAAGCGGCTCGACCTGGCGAAGGAGGTCGTGGCACGGCTGCCGGGTGTGGCTCTGGATGTGCTCTCGCGTGTACCGGCGGCCGAGATGCCGACCGCGTACGCTGCAGCCGATGCACTCCTGGTGACCTCGCTCGAGGAGGGCTCCCCGAACTGCGTCAAGGAGGCGCTCGCCTGTGGAATCCCGGTGATCTCGGTCGATGTCGGCGATGTCCGGGAGGTGATCGGCACGCTCACCAACTGTGCGGTGGTGTCCGCCGCTCCAGAAGCGCTGGCGAAGGCGTTGGTCACCGCGATCGCCGATGGGCGCGGCTGCCCCGAGGGACCGGCTCGGATGGCCGCGCACTATTCATTAAGCGCCATGGCCAGCCGTTTCCTCGAGTTCTATGCGCAGACCCTTACTTCAAAAAGGTCCGCCAGCTGCGATCCAATAGGTGAAGATTCCGGAGAGCGCCGAGCGCTTTCAGGTGAGTGACTGGCTCCTGGTAGTCCGGGCGGGCGGCGAGCGCGCGGCGGAAATGGAGCGCAGCCCGTCCGGGATCGCCCAGATGGGCATAGGCTTCGCCGAGATAGTTGTCGATGAGGTGGTCAGCGGGGGAGCAGGCGTCGAGCGACATCACGGCGCGCTGCGGTTCACTGGTCACGAGATGGCCGAGCGCCATGACGAACCGCTGGGTTCGCTCGTGCTGAGCCGCTGCCACCGCCCGCTCGTACCAGCTCTTGCCATCGATATGTAGACCTCGGCGGAGGAGAAAATAGCCGACGATGGCCGCGCCGAGAGTGTCACCCTCTTCGAGACCGCCGGTTTCTGGCACCAGCTCCGCGATGGGGTGGCGTTCGAGCAGGGCCTGCATATGCGAAAAATAGGCTCGGTAGTCGCCTGCTGAATTGGAGAGCGATCCCTGAGTGCGGCGGTAGAAGACGAGCGGCTCAGGAACATGTACCCCGCGCCAACGTAGAGTCAGCTGGTGCAGGAGATCGAGATCGGCGCCGATCGAGTAGTGGGTGGGATGGCGCAGCGTGCCGATGGCTTCACGCCGAAACATCAGGGTGGGATTGTTGAAAGGAGTGCCCACCTTGAGGAAGAAACGCAGCAGACGTGCCGGTTCCAAGGCCGCTGCTTGCCAGTAGCCGATCGGCGCGCTGGACTCGTCGACGAGGAGCGCATCAGAGTGAACATAGCCGATCTCCGGTGCGAAGAATTGGCGCCGCTGGACTTCGAGCCGTGAGGGAAGGGCGATATCATCGGCATCGAGGTAGGCGATGAAGTCGCCGCGTGCAAGGCCGAGACCGTGGTTGCGGGCGAAGGGTTCCCCCTGATGTGGGCGCAGCGCATGGACGATGCGAGGGTCGTCGTAACCGCGGACAATCGCGGGGCTCTCATCGGTGGATCCATCGTCGACCACGATCAGTTCGAGATCGCTTTCGGTCTGCTGCAAGATGCTTTCGACCGCCTCGGAAAGGAAGCGCGCCCCGTTGAAAACCGGCATGATGACACTGATCATGAGAGCCATGTTGGCACCGCAGAGCGGGATAGGAAAATAAATCATGGACGAACGCATTTTGACCGTGATCTTTTCCCGCGATCGGCCAGCACAACTCGACGCTACGTTACGGTCGCTGGCGCTCCAGTGTCACGACTCGGCGCAGCTCGCGCAGTGCGTGCTCTATCATGCGACCTCACCCCGCTACCAGGCGCTCTATCGTCGCCTCGCCGATGAGCATCCCGAGGCGACCCTGATCGTGGAGCGTGATTTTCGCACGGACCTCATCCGACTGCTGGAGCCGTGGCGCCATGTTCTTTTCCTCGTGGACGACAACCTGTTTGTGCGCCCCTTTTCGATCTCTGAGATGGTGGGGGCGCTCGAGGCTGTGCCGTGCGCGCTGGGTTTTTCGCTGCGCCTCGGACGCAACATCAGCTACTGCTACCCGCTCGACCAGCCGCAGCCGCTGCCCCCCCTCGGGGAGGTGCACCCCGGTGTGTTGCGTTACCGGTGGGTCGGTGCGGCGCTCGATTTTGGCTACCCGATCGAGCTCTCGAGCTCCCTCTACCGCACCCGCGACTTGGCGCCGCTTCTGACCGCGCTGCGCTACCGGAATCCCAACACGCTCGAAGCCGCCCTCGCTGGGCAGCGCCGTCAGTTTGCTGCGACCCGCGATGAGCTACTTCTGTTCGAACAATCGGTGACATTCTGCACGCCCATCAATGTCGTGCAGGATGAATTCCGGAATCGTGCCGGGCTCCGGCATCCTGCGTCAGTCGATGAGTTGGCGGAACGCTTTGAACGGGGCGAGCGGATCGATGTGGCCGCCTATGCCAGCTTCGTACCGCGCAGCTGCCACGAGGAGGTAGAACTGCGCTGGAGGTGACCCGCAGCGGTACACCGATTGCACTTCACCGGCGTCGCTATGCTACAACCTGGAGCGGTGCCCGAGCTGTTCGACGAGATGAAGCGCTATGTGCGCTTGGGTCCGGCGGATGAGGTGGCGCTGCGCCGCCTTTCGCCCGTTGCGGCGCCACACTTTCCGCGCATTGCGGAGGAGTTCTACGATCGCCTGAAGAATCATCCCGAGGCGATGAGGGTCTTCACCGGACCTGAACAGGTAGCGCGGCTCAAGAACACGCTACGCGAGTGGATGGCGCTGCTTCTCCGGGGCCCGTGGGACGACGCCTACTACCAGCTTCGACGCCGGATCGGGCACATGCATGTACGCGTGGGGTTGCCGCAGCGCTACATGTTTGGCGCGATGAATCAGATTTCTTCATCGCTGGTGAAGATCGCCGAAGAGAGGTTCGTCAATTCCAGCGAGCGCCTCGGGGTGGTCGACGCCCTTTCCAAGATCCTCCATCTCGAGCTCATGGTGATGCTCGAGACCTACCGCGAGGCCTTCGTCGACAAAGTGCAGTTGGTGGAGCGGCAAGAGAAACTGGTGCTCGAGCAGCAGTTGGCGGTGAGCGAGGCGCGCTACGGGGAGATCGTCGAAAAGGCGGAGGCGCTCATCATCACCACCGGTACGGAAGGTCACATCATGCTCTTCAACCGGCGCTGCGAGGAGGTGCTGGGTCTTAAGCGAACCGACGCGGCAGGAAGGAATTGGTTGGAGCTGGTGGCCAGTGAGGAAGAGCGGCCCCAGATCGCCGAGCGTTGTGGCGCGGCACTGGATGGGAGACGCGTCACACCGTTCGAAGCCAGTGCGCGTTCGTCCGATCAGAAGGAGCATCGCATCAAGTGGCATCTCACCACGCTACCGGGTGGCGCCGAGCCGATTCTGTGTGCCATCGGCCTCGATGTCACCGAGGAGCGGGAGCTGGCCCAGCGCACGCGCCGGGCGGAACGGTTGGCTTCGCTCGGTACCATGGCGGCAGGACTGGCGCATGAAATCCGGAACCCACTCAACGCGGCGCACCTTCAGCTGACGCTGATGCAGCGCCGGATCGGGCGGATCGAAGGTCCCGAGGTGGCCGGGGTGCGTCAGGCGGCCGATCTGGCGGCGACCGAGATGAAGCGGCTGGCTGCCCTGGTCGAGGAGTTTTTGCAGTTTGCACGGCCGCAGCCACTGCGGTTGGCGAAGAGCAATCTGCGCGCGACCGCCGAGGAGGTGGTAGCGCTGATCGCACCCGAGGCGGAGGCCCAAGGGGTCGATCTGATGCTCGAGCCGGGGCCGGCACCGGCACTTTTGCTCGACGATGAGCGGCTCAAACAGGTGATTCTCAATCTGGTCCGCAACGCCATCGAAGCGACCGGCCGTGGCGGGTGTGTGCGGCTCGAGATCGAGGTTCGACCCGGTGAAGCGGCGCTGCTGGTGGTGGACGATGGCCCGGGGCTGCCCTCCCTGGACGCGCCGATTTTCGAGCCCTTCTACACCACCAAACAGGGCGGTACGGGGCTGGGGTTGGCGATCGTCCACCGCATCATCAGCGATCATGGGGGCCGGATCGGGCTGGAAAGTCGGCCCGGGAAGACCACGTTCTCCGTCCTGCTGCCCTTGAAAACTTAGCCGCAAAATGTTCGGGGGGAGGCGGTCAAAACGCATGAATTGCGCGAATTGCCCTGGTACGGAGTAGGAACTGTTGGCATGGTCTTCGCGTAGTGCTGTGCTGAGCGATCGATGAATCCGAAGGGGAGAATCCTGATTGTCGATGACGAGGTCAATGCGCGGACCGCGCTCGGCGAGCTATTGCGTGAAGAGGGCTACAGCGTCGAGATAGCCGCCGATGGGTTCAAGGCCCTTCCGAAGCTGGACGAGTTCAGCCCCGATCTGGTGCTGACCGATCTCAAGATGCCGGGGATGGATGGCATCGAGCTGATGCGCAAGGTGCACGGCCAGGAGCCTGAGCGGGTGGTAGTGGTGATGACCGCGTTTGGTGCGGTCGATACCGCGGTCCGGGCGATGCGCGAGGGGGCGGCCGACTATCTGACCAAGCCGATCAACGTCGAGGAGCTGGTGCTGGTGCTGGAGCGGGTACTCGAGCGGCGTCGTCTGCGAGCGGAGGCGGGACTTTTGCACGCGCGGCTGGCGTCGCGCTACCGCATCCACAGCATCATCGGGTCCAGCCCGGCGATGCAGCCGGTATTTGACGCGATCCTCCAGGTGGCGCCATCGCGTGCATCGGTGCTGATCACGGGTGAGAGTGGCACGGGCAAGGAGCTGATCGCCGCTGCGATCCACGAACATAGCCCGCGCGCATCGGGGCCCTTTGTGAAGCTGCACTGCGCAGCGCTGGCGGAGACGCTGCTCGAGAGCGAGCTGTTCGGCCACGAGCGGGGCTCGTTCACCGGTGCCGCAGCACGGCGCGATGGGCGGTTTCAGCAGGCGGACGGCGGCACGCTGTTTCTCGACGAGATCGGCGATATTTCCGCAGCGACGCAGGTCAAGCTTCTGCGCTTTTTGCAGGAGCATGAGTTCGAACGAGTGGGGGGGAATCAGACCATCAAGGTCGATGTCCGTGTGATTGCGGCCACCCACCGGGATCTTCTGGCGCGGGTCCGCGAAGGAAGATTTCGTGAAGACCTCTACTACCGACTGAACGTCGTGTCGATCGAAGCGCCGCCGTTGGGGGCGCGCCCTTCGGACATTCCGCTCCTGGCAACCCATTTCTTGGGGCGTTATGCCAAAGAGAATGGGAAGCAGATCACGCATTTTTCCGATGACGCCCTGGTGCGGCTGGTGCGATACCAGTGGCCGGGCAATGTACGAGAACTGGAAAATGCCGTAGAGCGGGCGGTCGTGCTATGCCGGGGCGATGTCATCCGCGCGGAAGATCTTGCGCCTTCCATTGTGTCGAGTGATGCAGCGGGAGCCGATGGCAGACCGCCGATCCCGGGCACCAAGCTGGCCGATCTCGAGCGCTATGCGATCCTGAGGACGCTCGAGCACACCGGTGGATCTACCTCACGAGCGGCGGAGATACTCGGTATTTCGCCCCGCAAGATTCAGTACAAACTCCATGAATATGAGGGCGGGTCCCCAGCGGAAGACGAACCGTAGTTTCTCAAGGTAGCTGGCCGATCCGTTTTCGAGGACCTCGGTGGCGCAAGGTCCACCGCTTCCCCCGTTCGACCGGACGCTGCAGACCGCGGCCCAGCAGGCTCAGTAGATCCGACACCGTCACAATTCCCACCAACTTTTCGCCCTCCACGATCGGAATGCAGCCGATGCCGCGGCCGCGCAACAGGTTGGCCGCCTGTCGCACCGTCAGCTTGACCGACGCGGTCACAGCGCTGGGAGACATCATCTCTTCGACTCGAAAGGCCGCCCCATCGACCGTGCGCGGTAGGTCGCGATCCGAGAGGACGCCGAGGATCCTTCGGCCATCCGTCACTACCAGGTGGTGAATCCGCAGCCGACGCATCCGCTCGCGCGCGATATCAACCCGCTCGTCGGGAGAAATGGTCTCGACTGGCGTCGCCATGATCTCGCGGAGGTGCATAGAAGCGAGTACAGCAATTCGAGGGCCAGGTAATTGTGGGCGCTACTGGATTCGAACCAGTGACTTCCACCGTGTGAAGGTGGCACTCTTCCGCTGAGTTAAGCGCCCGTGCAATCTATCATTGCGGGTTCTAACGGCACTGCCGGCAAAAGTCAAACTGCCCATCGGTTGACCGCAACATACCGGCGCATTGAGGCCTCGGATGGTCAGGGGTCTGGTATCATCCGCGGCGCATGCGCGCACTTTTTCTTTTCGCTCTGCTGGCCACTGTCGAAGCGCTGGCGCAAAAGTCGGCACCGCGCGGGGAGTCGCCCACGGTGGGCGTGGCGGTACCGGTGGGGGCTATCGCCGGAAGCGTAGAGGCCACGGCGGTCGAGCTCAACGCTGCGAATCTGGCCTTTCTGCCGTCGTGGAGTGCGATCTTTGTCCATACTGAATTGGATAACTTGGGGGTGCGGGGGGGGCGCGGTGATGCGCTCTATCTCGCGACGCCGCTGCCGTTGCTGAATCAGTGGGCGGTGGGCGTGTCGGTGCAGTCGGTCCGTCCCCCCCAGCTGTTTCCCTACCGCGATGTGGCCAAACTGTCGCTGTCGCTGGCCTGGCGACCCCTCGGGGGTGTGGCGCTCGGCGCCACCTATGCGCATATCCTCACCGGCGATACACCGGGCAGTGGCGGGATCGACACGCTCGATCTGGCGATGTCGGTGCGCGCTCAACCTTGGCTTACCGCCGGGCTGGTGGTGCACGATGTGCCGGCGCCGCAGTTTCAGGGGTTGGCCCTGCAGCGGGTCTACGAGCCAGAGCTGGCGGTGCGCCCGCTGGGCGACGAGCGCATCGAGCTGGGAGTGGCAGCACGCATCGGTGAGCGGCGCGGCGATGTGGATCCGCGGCTGCGGCTGCAGGTGGTGCCTTGGCCGGGGCTGCTCTTCCGGGGAGCGCTGGAGCTCCGGCGCGATATCGACGGGGATCGAGTTGCCGAAAACGATTTGCGGGCCACCGTCGGGATAGAGCTCAATTTCGAGCGCTGGGGGGTGGGAGGCTATGGCCTTTTCGGCGGTGCGTCGGGCGGTAGCCACTTCCACGGGGTCGCAGCACAGGCGCGCCTTTCCGGCGATCGCTATCCGGCCGTGGGGCGGCCGGTACGCTATGAGCGGATCGATCTCGCAGGAGAGGGCGACCGCGCACGCGTGAGGCTGCTCGCTCACCTCGAGCAGATCCTCCACGAGCGAAGTGTGGCCGGTGTGGTGCTAGTGGTAGGCGACCTCGGCGGATCCTGGGCGACCATGGAGGAGCTGCGCGGCGCGCTGGTACGGCTGCGGCAGGCCCATAAGCATGTCTACGCCTACGGTGCAGAGCTGACCACCAAGAGCTACTACGTGGCATCGGCGGCCGAGCGGATTTGGCTCGATCCATCGGGTGGCATCCGCCTGATCGGTCTGGCGCAGACGGCGACCTACTTGCGCGGCAGCCTCGATCTTTTGGGCGTACAGGCGGATTTCATTCGGATCGCCGAGTACAAGGCGGCGCCTGAGCAGTACACGCGCACGGGGCCTTCGCCCGAGGCCAAATGGGTACGCCAGGCGATTCTCGATGACATTTTTGGGCGCGTCGTCGGCGAGCTGGCGGCGGCACGCCATATCGATGCTGCCCAGATTCGCGCGCTCATCGACCGAGGACCCTTTACCGCGGCTGAAGCGAAGGCGGCCGGGCTGGTCGACGCGCTCGCGCACGGCGACGAGATCGAGACCGAGATCTGCGCAGACGGATGCATCGAGCGGATGGACCTTGCACCGCGCCGGTCGCGCAGCTGGCAGCTGCCGGAGATCGGTGTGCTCTTCGTGGAGGGCGATATCATCGATGGAAAATCGCAGACCATTCCGATCGCAGACCTCCGGCTAGTCGGTCACCAGACGGTGATCGAAGCGCTCACGAAGCTGCGCGCAGATGACCATGTGCGAGCGATTGTCCTGCGGATCAACAGTCCGGGCGGCAGCGCCTTGGCTTCCGACCTGATTGCGCACGAAATCGCGCTGACCCGAAAGGTGAAACCGGTCGTCTGTTCGCTGGGCGATGTGGCGGCCTCGGGGGGCTATTTCATCGCCTCGATGTGCGATCGAATTATTGCAGCGCCGTCCACGATCACGGGTTCGATCGGCATCTTCACCGGCAAGTTCGACATCTCTGGCCTGGCGGCCAAATTGGGAGTGAGCGTCGATGTCAACAAGCGTGGCGAGCATGCCGATATCGAGAGCTTCTGGCGCCCCTATTCCGAGGATGAACGCAAACTCATCTTGGAGAAGCTGCGCTATTTCTACGGCCGCTTCCTCGAGACGGTCGCGACCGGGCGCAAGATGAAGGTCGAGGAGGTAGATGCTGTCGGTCGCGGGCGGGTCTGGACCGGAGCACAGGCGCTGGCGAACCATCTGGTCGATCGACTGGGGAATTTTCAGGATGCCCTGGCCGAGGCCAAGCAGCGCGCCGGTCTCACACCGGGCCAAGAGGTGGAGCTGCGTGCTTTTCCCGAGGAGCCGACCACCCTGCTAGGGCAGCTCGCTCAGCGGTTGGGGATCAAACTCGATGAGCGCGTGCTACCGTTTCCTGGGTTCAGCGAGCTGTTGCGCGCGCTGCCCGGCTCACTGCTGGTAGCTCCTTCGACGGCACAGGCGCGGATGGAGGTCGATCTGCAGCAGTGAGACCGACGAGAAAATCCGCGAGGTCGGCGGGGAGGGGGCTAGTGAGCGAGAGGGGCTCGCCGCTCGAGGGGTGGAGCAGCTCCAGCGCGGCGGCGTGCAGCGCGTGGCGCGGGAGGAGGAGGCGAGGATCGAGGCTACCTTCGTCGGCCCACTCGATAAAGGGCGCATCGTCGGGGTAGAGTTTGTCGCCGACGATGGGATAGCCGATGTGGGCCAGGTGGGCGCGGATCTGGTGTTGACGGCCGGTTTCCGGGCGGGCTTCCACCAGGGTGAAATTGCCGTAGCGCTCGATTGGACGGATCCGGGTTCGTGCGGGGAGGCCCCCCTGGCTCTGCGGTCGTACCGCCATTTGAACTCGCACACGACGGCCTGCTAGCGCCAGCGGAGCATCGATGGACTGCTCATTGGTGAGCTCACCGTGGACGATCGCCAGGTAGGTCTTGGCGATCTGACGGCGGGCAAAAGCCTGTTTGAGCCGGGCGCCGGCCGCTCGGTTGCGAGCCACCAAGAGCAGCCCCGAGGTTTCGCGGTCGAGCCGGTGGCAGGGCTGAAGCGGCTCACCCGGAAACCGCTCACGCAGCAGCGCCGTGGCGGTGCCATAGTGGTAGCGCGCCGTCGGATGGATGGGGAGCCCGGCCGGTTTATCGAACGCATAAAAACTCGGGTCGTCATGGAGGAGCGTGAGATCGCGCACGACGGGGGGCTCTGCCGGTGCCGGGCGTCGGAACGAGACGCGCTGGCCCGACTGCACCGTCGCGGCAGGTTTCTCCACGCGTACTCCATCGATGTCGAGGTCGCCGTGGATGACGCGCTGCACGCGCGCGCGCGATAGCCGGCGCATCCGTTTCATCAAAAAGCGGTCGAGACGCCAACCGTGGCACTCGTTTTCGACGATGAAGGAGTGTTCGAGCTGGGTGGGCCGGCCGTCCGTGTCGAAAGCCACCACCGCCAGGTGCGCGTCGCGATGGCCATCGGTAAGCGGCACCCGATCATCATCCTCTTCGTCTGCCACCCTCTCCCTCTACCACGAGGCCGGTGAACATGTTAGCCAGAGCGCATGCGTGCCGTCGTGCAGCGGGTGAGCCATGCTGAAGTGCGTGTCGGAGCCGAAGCGGTGGGCCAGATCGGGAGAGGCCTACTGCTATTGGTGGGCGCGGGGCAGGAGGATAGCTTCACCGATGTCGAGTGGATGGCTGAAAAGGTGATCGGTCTACGGATCTTCTCGGATGAAACGGGTCAGATGAACCGCTCCCTCCTCGAGGTGGGCGGGGCGCTCCTGGTGGTCAGCCAGTTCACGCTCTATGGCGACTGCCGCAAAGGGCGGCGCCCCTCCTTCGTGCGCGCCTTGGCGCCAAGACCCGCCGAAGGGCTCTATCTGGCCCTGGTCGACCGGCTGCGGAAAAGCAGCGCACCTGTCGAAACCGGCCGATTTCGCGCGATGATGGAGGTGGCGCTGGTCAACGATGGACCCGTGACACTGCTGCTCGATTCGAAGCGAGAATTCTAGCGCGATTCTACACAGTCCGGGCACGGGCAGTTCCCTCGCAGGTCGCGGAAGTTGTAGATGCCGGTCGTGTGGCCGTCCGACCAGTGCACGGCCATCGCATACTGCCCAACCAACTGAATCGAATCGGCCACTACATCGGCGGGGACCTTCGAAGGATCGAGCAGCGCCCTGCCGGTCATCTCCTCGATGCACAGCGCACAGCGGCAGGCGATCCGCAGCTCGCGCGCAGGAAACACCGAGCGGTGATCGTCTTCCCAGACGAGGGTGATCTCGGGGCGCGTAAGGCCGATGATTTCGAGCGGAAGAGGCATGGCGCTACCTTGCCTAACTCGGCGCCCCATCGCAAGATGCACCGATGGGGACGCCTATAAGGCTGAAGCGAGATCTTGCGCGCCACCTGGCCGCGGGCCATCCCTGGATCTACGCCGACGCGCTCGAGCGGACTAGGGTCTGTCCTCAAAGTCCGGACCGAGTCGGGCGAAGTTCGCAGCCCGGCACGCGCGGAGCGACGAGGGCGCCTACTGGCGGTAGGCAACCGAGGAGCGACAAAGCGAGCCGTGGCGAGAACGAGCCCGACGACGGGAGGACTTTGAGGACAGACACTAGGCTATCGGCCGGGGCGGTAGTGGATGTGCTTTCACCCGACGGCCGTTTTGTCGCACGCGGTCTTTATGATCCCGACTCTCCTCTCGCAGTGCGGGTGTGGACGCGGGACCGCAAGGTGGAGCTGGATGGGACGCTGGTAGAACAGCGGTTGGGCGAAGCGCTGCGATCGCGCCGGGGAGCGATCGATCCCGAAAGCACCGATGCCTTTCGCTGGGCCAACGGGGAGGGCGATTTTCTGCCCGGGATCGTCGTCGATCTCTATGCGTCGGTGGCGGTGGTGCGGTTCGATGGGGCAGCGGTGCGAGTGCTGCGAGACGCGGTGGCGGCAGCAGTGGTGAAGCTCGGTGCACCATTGGGTGTGCGCCACGTCTACGAGCGATCGCGCGGCCATGTGGGTTCGGTACTGGCCGGCGGACCACCGCCCTCGCCCATCGAGATCCGTGAGCTCGGCGTCCGATTTGCCGTCGATGTCATCGCCGGGCAAAAGACCGGCAGCTTTCTCGATCAGCGCGAAAATCGCTGGCGGCTGCGTCGTTATGCTGCGGGCGAGGCGGTGGCTAACCTGTTCTGCTATACGGGCGGATTCTCGGTTCATGCGGCTCTGGCAGGTGCCACCGAAGTGGTCTCGGTGGATAGCGCCGCGGGTGCACTCGAGAGCGCGCGAACCAACTTTGTCCTCAATGGGCTCGATCCTGAGCGCTATGCGTTCGAAGCTGGCGATGCTTTCGAATGGCTCGAGCGCGCCCGCACAGCGGGGCGCCGCTTTGGTCTCGTAATTGTCGATCCGCCGAGTTTTGCGCCCTCCGAGCGTGCGGTAGCCAAGGCCCTGGCGGCCTACCGACGCTTACACGCCGCCGCGCTTTCGATCGTGGTACCGGGCGGTGTAATTGCGGCCGCCTCCTGCTCGAGCCACGTCGGGATGGAGCTCTTTCTCAGTGCGCTCAGCGATGGCGCACAGTTCGCTCACCGATCGCTGCGTGTACTTGAGGTGTACGGCCAGCCGGCGGACCATCCTTCGTTGCCTGCCTTTTCCGAGGGGCGCTATTTGAAAATGGTCATCGCCCGGACGAGCTAAGCAGTCGTATCCCTTCAGAGGCCAGCGGGTGGTTGGCCTGGAGCGTGAGGCAGGTGGTCCACAGCTGGCGCGCCTCGTCGAGTTTTCCCAGGTGGAGCGCGCAGTAGCCGAGCCAGTAGATCACGTCGGGATCTTCGGGGGCCGCTTCGACCGCTGCACCGAGGAGCTCGAGCGCAGCGGGAAGCTGTTCATGAAGCGCCAAGGTAGCGGCCCATTGCCGGCGCAAGGGGGGCCAGCCAGCGCCGAGCTGGGGCGCTCGCTCAATGATTCGGTCCACCTCGTCGAAGCGACGATTGACCAGCAGTCGGCGCAGCCAGCGGTCGAGCAGCATCGGCGAAGCATCGAGCGGCACGGGGATCGCTTCTCCCCGCAGAAAGCGAAATGTGGCCAGCGTGGCGTGGCCCGATTGGCTCCATGCAGCGGCTGCGTCGTTCGCCCTGCCGAGGAGGAGATAGACCCAGCCCGTGAGAAGCGCTGAGTCCCCAGCAGGATCTAGCAGGGTCAGCGCCTCCTCGGGACGGGCAGTGTCCAGCAGCAGCTCGGCCAAGAGCGGGCGTGCAGCCGCCCGATCGTCCGATTTACGAAGAACGTTTTCCGCCTCAGGAAAGCGCTGCAGCAGCATCAGGCAGTGGGCCCAGCGAAGCTCGGTGGCAGGATCGGCGGGTGCCGCACCACGCAAGAGCGGCTCCGCCTCGTGCCACTGACCGCGCTCGAAGAGTAGTGCCCCGAGACAGCGCTGGGCGCCCTGGCCGGTCGCGGCCGGGTTGCGGCGGAGGAAATAGTGCTGCGCCTGGGGCGTAAGGCAGGCACGGAAATGGGCTTCGGCCTGGGAGGGCTGATGGGCCTGGAGGGCCAGCTGACCAGCGAGAAAGCGCAGGTCGGGCGAATCGGGAAACCAGCGCAGAGCGAAATCGATGACCCGCTGGGCCTCGTCGCGTTGCCCCTTGGACAGGTGATCCGTCGCCAGCTGAATCTCGAGATAGAGGACGTAGGACTCGCGCCAGATCTCCGGATCGTCGGTCTTTCGTCCGACGAAATCGATCGCCCGTTCAAAAGCCTGGAGGCTCTCCGCCCCCTCGGTGGAGATGCCGAGCACAAACCAGGAATAGGGATCGTCGGGGCGCGAATCCACCAGCGCCCGCGCCAGCCTGCGGTTGCGCTCGACCTTGCGGCCATCGACCATCCTCTCCTGCTGATAACCATCGTGCACCAGATGGAGAAAGCGCGCGGTTGCCGGAATGATCGCACGTTCGGCAATGGCGATCAGCTGTTCGTGAACCTGACCGCGGTAGCGCAGGGTCGGCACGGTGCGGCGAAACAGCCGCGGATAGGGGGCGACCGAGATGGAGCCATCATCGAGTCGGCTGCGGTAGTCGAGCGTGTAGGCGGCCGGCTGATCGCGTCCGATGGCCCGGGCGAATTCCACCTCATCCTCCACCACCAGCACGTCGTCGGCATCCATGGCAAGGACCCACTCGTGCGTGGCCGAATCGATCGCCAGGTTACGCGGCGGCGAAAAATCGTCAGCCCAGGCCTGGTGGAGCACGCGCGCCCCCAACGATTCCGCGATTGCCACTGTACGATCGGTGGAGCCGGTGTCGACGATGACCATCTCACTGACCCAGCGGGCGGCGGATTCCAGGCAGCGGGCCAGGATCTTTTCTTCATTGCGAACGATCATCACCAGGCTGAGTCGGTTGCGTGCGGAAAAGGCGGGAGGCATCGTTTTCCGATGGTACCATCAGCCGCCATGAAGGTCGCCACCTGGAACGTCAATTCGATCCGTGCGCGGAAGGAGCGCGTACTGGGCTGGTTGGAGCGCGCGCAACCGGACGTTCTTTGCCTACAGGAGACCAAGGTCGAGGATGCGCAGTT
This sequence comes from Myxococcales bacterium, assembly GCA_023248875.1. Classification (GTDB taxonomy): domain Bacteria; phylum Myxococcota_A; class Polyangia; order Palsa-1104; family SHYY01; genus JAHFDT01. The sequence goes on from JAHFDT010000030.1 coordinate 25,277, forward strand.
TCCCCGCGATGAATTTCGCGTCGCTGGCTACGAGGTCGTGCTGGCGGGGCAGAAGAGCTACAACGGCGTGGCCATCGCCGCGCGGCGCCCGCTGACCGATGTGGTGCGCGGGCTCGATGACGGGACCGACGATCCGCAGGCGCGCCTCATTGCCGCAACTATCGACGGCGTACGGATTCTCTCCGCCTACGTGCCCAATGGGCAGGCGGTTGGTTCAGAGAAATTCTCCTACAAGTTGGCCTGGCTGGGACGGATGCGGCGCTATCTCGATAGTCGCTGCGATCCACAGCAGCCGCTGGTCTTGGCCGGCGATTTCAACGTCGCGCCCGAAGCGATCGATGTGCACGATCCTCGGCTGTGGCGGGGACAGGTGCTCTTTACCGTCGAGGAGCGGGCGGCCCTAGCACAGCTGCGCAACTTTGGCTTGGTCGATACCTATCGGCGCCACCACACCGAGGGGGGCCGCTTCTCCTGGTGGGACTATCGCCAGCTGGCCTTCCCCAAGAATCTGGGCGTGCGCATCGACCATGTGTTTGCGACGCCGCCGTTGGCCGAGCAGTCGCTCCATGCGGAGATCGACCGCGAGGCGCGCAAGGGCGAAAATCCTTCGGATCATGCACCGGTGGTGGCGGAGTTCGCCGATTGATCGCTACTTTCCCCGAAAGATGATCAGCCCGTCGCCAGTCGAAATCAACAGCGCGCGGGGTGTGAGTCGGTCATCCAGAGAGAGCCGGCGAAGGTCGCTGACCGGCAACGCGAACGGCGTTATGGTTTCGTTGCTCGGCCGGTAGCGCCAGAGGTGCTGGTCATCGGCGATCCAGAGCGTGCCATCGGGATCGGCCACCATATCCATGGCCAGACCGAGCGCGGGCAGCGGGTGGACAGTGATGTACTTGTAGTTTTTGCTCTTGGGATCCCAGGAGGCGAGGCCGTAGCGACGCGATAAAAACCACGCAGTTCCATCCGGCGTCACTGCGGCGGCGCGAAAATTCTCTTCATGGCCTGAGGGGACCTCGAGCGCATGATCGCCCGTAAATACGGTGAAGGCATACTGGTAGCCGGGGCGCTGCGACACCCAGGCGCGCGGATCGGGATTCCAGCGCTGGAGGCCACAGGCGCAACGGCCGCAGGTCCAGATCCCATCGGTCGCTGGATCGATGGCCAAACCGAACCATTCGCCCATCCGCTGGTTCTTCTCGGGCATCCACCAGACCGAGGCGTGCACATGGTCGCCCCAGCTATCGTTGAAGATGTGGGTGATGCCATGGTTTCCGCCCAGAAAAAGGTGGCCAGCGCTCGCGCCTTGGTGCGAATAGAGCAGCCGCCGCGCCGAGCGTGTCTCATAGTAGTTGTCGCTGACGTCGGAATGGAGCATGGCGTAGTGGAGCGAGGTGATCGTTCCATCGGGAAGGAGATGGATGTGTTCCAGCTTGCCGCGCAGCTTTTGCTCGTCGGTGTCATTGCCAGCAAGATCATCTTCATAGCCGATGAGCCCGAGATAGCCTTCGTTTGGTCCGGCGCCGGCCACGGCACTTACGCCGTAGCTGATATGGAGGCCATCGGTATTGGTGTATTTGCGAAACTTGGCAGCACCAAGACGGCGAACGTAGAGCGCGTCGGATGTCGCCACCCAAAGGTTGCCTGCTTCATCGGTGCTGGCATCGACCACTGGGGTGCCGAGCCCATCGGTGCTGCCCAACAGGATCAGCGTCTTCTGGCCGAGCGGATCGGCGAGATCGGGGACTGCCAGAGAGGCAGGCACTGACCGATCCAACGGCACGGCCAAATCGACTGCACCATCGGTCGGCGGGACCGTGTTTGAGGAACAGCTGGCGAGTAGAAAGGCACAAAGAGCGAGATGGCTCATGCCTTATGGAAGTGCAAGAATTAGGGAAGCAGGTCGACTAAGGCGGCTAGCGAAGCGACTTCGAGAACGATCGGCTGAGTCTCCGGGCGCGCCACACCGGATCGGTTGAGCCAGCAGGTCTGCATGCCGAGCGAATGGGCTGGTGCGAGGTCGTACTTCCAGCCAAAGGCGACATGAAGCACCGCGCTGGCGGGCAGTCCGAGCCGCTCGAGCGCAACTTCAAAGGGTCGTCGGGAGGGCTTGTAGGCGCCGGCCTCTTCGGCAGTGACCACGAGCGAGAGCGGTGCGGCGAGCTGGCCGGCGGTGTGGGCGAAGAGCGCATCGTCAATATTGGAGATGATGCCAATGCGGCGTCGGCGGGCGAGTCGACGCAATAGGACCACATCCGGAAAGGGTTGCCAGTCGACGAGCGAGGCTGCGAGCCCGGGACCGCCATCGGCAAACACTTCTAGCTCGAAAGAGCGCATGGTCTCTTCGAAGCTCTCAATGAGGATTTCCCGGTAGCGTCGACCCGGCACGAGTAGATCAAATTGAATCGCTTCCCAGCGTGCGAACCACTGGCCGAGAGAAATACGACCTCCCGCCGCGCGCTCGAGGTGCGGAGCAACATAGCGCTGAATCCCCGTCTCCCAGTCGATCAGTGTTCCGTAGCAGTCGAACGTGAGCGCGCGAATCGCAGCCGGATCCAACATCCCGGCAGCCTAACAGATTCGAGACCGACCTCACGTTAAGTTGAGCGTAGCGAGGCGGCCTAGACCGAGGCGAAGTAAGGAGCGACGACGCAGGACTACTGGCAGTAATCCCAGGAGGAGCGACGAAGCAGCGCCGAAGGGATCGGTCGCCGA
>JAHFDT010000211.1 GCA_023248875.1 Myxococcales bacterium
CTCGACAAGCCGATCGGGGACGAGATCGATGTACTGATCGTCGCAGGGCCCAAGCAGCCGTTCAACGACAAGGCCAAGTATTATCTCGACCAATTCCTGATGAAGGGGCGCTCGGTGGGGCTGTTTCTCGACGGCATGGTGATCGAAGCGCCGCGCGGCATGCAGATGCCGGGCATGCCCGACCAGCCGCGGATGGGACGCGGCAACGATGTAGGTCTCAAGGATGTACTGGAAAAGTGGGGCCTCCAGGTGAACGAGGATCTAGTGATGGATGCGCAGAATGCCCCGGGCGCAGTGCCGATCGAAGGGCAGCTGCGCCTCATGAACCACCCCGCCTTCATCGCCGTGGACCCCAAGGGCTTCACCGACAAGCACCCGCTCACCACGAAGCTGAATGCGCTCATCCTGCCCTTTTCCTCCTCGCTCGAGCTGGTGGGCGATCTCAAGGCTGGTAAAATGGAGGGCGTCACGGTCCAGCCGATCGCCCGCACCACCGCCACCCACTCGTGGAAGCAGAGCGGGTTTTTCATCTTCAATCCGATGGTACGCATGCAGCCCTCGAGCGACGCCAAGGATCAGGGGCCATTCGTCTTGGGCTATGCCCTCGAAGGCAAACTCAAGAGCGCCTTCCCGAATGGCGCGCCAGCGGGTGCAGAGGCGGCGAGCGGCCTCAAGGGTTGCGAGGGCAGCGCGCGGCTGGTGGTGATGGGTTCGAGCAGCCTGCTCAACCAGGAGCAGCTGCAGGTGGCGCAGTACATTCCCGCCTACATCAACAATCTGCACTTCTTCAACAATACGCTCGACTGGCTGGTGCACGACGACACGCTGATGAACTTGCGTTCGAAGGGGCTGGTGGCGCGGCCGCTCAATATCCCACTCGAGAGCCGGGCCACCTTGTTTCGCTATTTCTGCGAGCTCGGCATTCCGCTGGCGGTGATGATCGTCGGTCTCGTGCTCGGGCAGCTGCGCGCTGCCCGCCGTCGCAACTTTCAACTTTAAGAGGCCTCGCCATGGAACAGAAAACTCTGCTTGCACTCGGCGCACTCGGGGCCATTGCTTTGGCCACTTTTCTAACGCTACGCGCCCCTGAAAAGGGGCAACGCGTCGGACCACCGCCGCGACCGATCGCCGCGCTCAAGGCGACCGACATCAAGGAGCTCGAGCTGACCTCGTCGAATGGCAAGGACCATGTGGTCCTCAAGTACGACGGCAACAAATGGGCGCTCACCGTGCCAGGCAATTTCCCCGCTGATCAATCGATGGTGAAGACCGCCATCGACCAGCTAGAGAAGGTGAGCTTTGGCGATATCGTCACCGAGAATGCCGCCAAGTTCGGCGATCTCGAAGTCAATGCCGAAAAGGGCGCGCATGTCGTGGCCAAGGATGGTGCGAGCAAGGTGCTATTCGACGCCTGGATGGGCAAGGCGACGGCAGGCTTTACCATGCTCCGCCCCGCCGCTAAGAACGAAGTCTGGCAGGCCGGCGCGCTCACCAAGTACACGTTTGCCCGCGATGCCAAAGGGTGGCGTGACCACACCGTGTTCGAATTCGGCCGCGAGGATGTCACCCAGCTGACCGTCGAGGCGGGGGGGGAGAAGCTGAGGCTCGAAAAGATCCCGCCCGCCGACAAAAATGCCGATGCCAAGTGGAAGGTGGCCGAGGGATCGGTCAAGGTCGATCCGCTCGACGATTCGGTCGCCAACAACCTCGTACAGTCGCTCGCTGGTCTACGCGCCGCCGATTTCGACGACACCGCCAAGCCGGCCGACGTCGGTCTCGCGCCGCCCAAGAGCAAGGTGACGGCGACCGTGAAGGGGCAACCAGTCGTGCTACTGGTCGGCCATCAGAAGGGCGACGATAGCTGGGTGGCCGTCGAAGGCAAGCCGCAGATCTATCTTCTGCAGAAGTATACCGTCGAGCGCCTCGCTGTGATCCCGCACAACTTCCGCGACAAGACGATCGTCAAGGCCAAAGAGGCCGATCTCACCGAGATCAGCCTCACCAGTGGTGGCGAAACCTGGGTACTGAACCACGAGGGCACCGACTGGAAGTCGCCCAAAGGAGAGCTGGATCCCAGTAAAGTGCGACCGCTCGTCAGTGCTTTTGAAGAGTTCAAGGGCGAGTCGTTTGCCGAGAGCAAGAACAACGGGCTCACCAAGCCGACCGGATCAGTGATGCTCAAGCTGCGTGACGGTGGCACTATGACGCTGAAGGTCGGCGCCGCCAAGGACTCCGACTATTTCGTGCAGAAGGTCGGCTCCCCCGAGGTGCTCATGGTCAAGAAGTTCCAGGTCGATCGGTTCCTGAAAAAGTTCTCTGACCTGTCCAAGACCACCACAGCGGCGAAGTAGCGGTCTACTTGGCTCGAAAGACGATCAGTCCGCGGGTCGGATCGTACGGTGAGACGGCCACGGTCACCGCATCCCCCAGCACCACACGGATGCGATTTCGGCGCATGTTACCGGCCAGCTGTGCCAGCACATTGTGGCCGCCCTCCACTTCGACGCGGAAGTTGCCACCGACCATCACCTCTTTTACGACGCCTTCCATCTGAACGAGATCGCTACGAGCCAAGGCTGACTCCTTCGAGAAATCGCTTGAGAAGCTAAGCGTCCTTCCCCCTCAAATCAACTGAATTCGGCATCGAGCACCGCCAAAGCCAGCTCAGCGGCCCGCTGTTCCGCCTCCTTCTTGCTCTTGCCGCAGGCCCGCGCCAACTCCCGATCGCCGACGGTCACTAGCACTTCGAAGGTCTTGTCGTGATCGGGACCGATCGCCGCCACCACCACATAGCGCGGCTGCACTTTGAGCTCCGACTGCACGCGCTCCTGGAAGCGGGTCTTATAGTCCGATCCCTGGCCAGCCCGCGCGGCCTCGACGTGGAACAACCGTCGCACTACCTCGAGGGCGGGATCGAATCCACCATCGAGGTAGACCGCCGCCATGACCGCCTCCATGGCATCGGCGAGCAGCGATGGTTTGTGCCGCCCCCCGCTCTGCTCCTCCCCGCGCCCCAGGAACAGCCACTCGCCGATCGCCAGCTCCAAAGCGACCTGCGCCAGCCCCGCCTCACTCACCAGGGAGGCCCGCACTTTTGAGAGATCTCCCTCGCTCGACAGAGGGAAGGTCTCCATCAGCAGATGGCCGACCGCCAAGTCCAACACCGCATCGCCCAAGAATTCGAGCCGTTCATTGTCGCGCCGGTCGGGGCGGTCGGGCTGAGGGCGCTCGTTCAGAAAGGACTTGTGCGTCAAAGCCTGCTCGAGGAGACCCCGGCTGCGAAAGGTGTAGCCGAGACGCGTTTCGAGCGAAGTGTATTCATTGGTATCGTCGGACACGGAAGTCACATACTACAGGGGTCGGCGCACGGCCGACAATTATACGCCTCAGGTTCCGCCAAAACCGATCGTCACCTGACCATCCCGCACAATGACCGGTACCTTCCGTTGCCCCTTGGAAAGCGCCAGCATCTCGTCGAGCAGGGCGGCGTCCTGCTTGACGTTGAGATAGACCACGTCGTTCCCCTTCGCCTGGTACGCCTCACGGGCGCTCCGAGTGTAGGGTCAGGTGTCCTTGCCGTAGATCTTCACCATTTCTGCCATGACGCCTCCTTCATTGAATGAATCCCCCGCCGATGATCCGATCGCCGTCGTAAAACACCGCGGCCTGCCCCGGCGCTATCGCTCGCTCCGGCTCCGCGAATGAAACGCGCGCTGTCCGTTCATCGATCGTTTCGATCCGCGCTGGCCGGGCCGGATGGCGATGGCGGATCTGAACGCACGCCTGCAGCCCCTCCGTCGGCGGCTGCCACCAGACCAGATCCTCCACCACCATCTCTTGGCGATCGAGGGCCGTGCGCTCGCCCACCACCACGGTGCCAGCGTGTGCATCGAGGGCGACCACATAGTGCGGGGATGGCGCTTCACCGCTGGCCAACACCCGCAGCGAACCGAGGCCCCGTCTCTGGCCGATGGTAAAATGGTGCACACCCTCGTGCTGCCCCAGCACCTTCCCATCGGTATTTACAATGTTACCCGGCGATAGCGAAGCTCGCGCGGCCACGAAGGAGGCGTGATCGCCGTCGGGTACGAAACAGATCTCTTGCGACTCCGGCTTCTCGGCGTTGGGCAGCCCGAGCCGGCGCGCATGGGCGCGCACCTCCTCTTTGGTCAGCTCGCCCAGGGGAAAGCGTACAAAATCGAGCGCCGTGCGTGGCATGCCGAAGAGAAAATAGGACTGGTCCTTGTCCGCGTCCACCGCTCGCGCCAGTTGAGGGCCGGTGGGACCCGCGACCACCTGGGCATAGTGGCCCGTCGCCAGCGAGCTCGCCCCCAGCTCCCGGGCGCGCCGCAAGAGCGGGGTAAATTTGATGTGCTGGTTACAGCGCACACATGGATTGGGCGTCCGCCCGGCAGCATATTCGGCGACGAAATCGTCGATCACCCGAGTGCGAAAGTCCGCTTCGTAGTCGGTGACGTAGAACGGAATAGAGAGATGCGCCGCCACTGCTCGTGCATCCTCGAGATCGCGCGGACCGCAGCAGCGCCCCCCGGAGGAGGCCGCGGTTCCCTGCGCGTTGTACAAACGCATCGAGATCCCCACCACCCGCTCGCCCGCCTCCACGAGCAGGGCCGCAGCCGTGGCGCTATCGACGCCGCCGGAGAGCGCGACTACGGTGAGGGGAGCTGTCACGGCCGTAGGATTAACGTTAGATTAGCGCCATGATCAAGGGGGATCGCCTCGAACTCACAATCGATGCGATCGACGACGAAGGCGCTGGCGTCGGCAATTGCCAAGAATGGCGCGTTCACGTCGGCTTTTCGCTGCCGGGCGAGCGAGTGGCTGCTACCGTCGAACACTGCAGTCCCCACGCCACCGCTGCCTGGGCCCATCTCGATACTCTACTAGAGCCCTCTCCCGCGCGAGTGGCGCCCGCCTGTGCGGCCTTTAGCCACTGCGGCGGCTGTTTACTGCAGCACTGGCACTATCCCGAGCAGCTGGCCCACAAGCGATCCCTCGTCGAGCGATCGCTCGGTCCGCTGGGCATTCGCGTTGCCGAGACCGTCCCGTCGCTGCGCCCTTTCGGCTACCGCAATCGCTCCAAGTTTGTCGTCGGCCAGCGCGACGGCCGCATTCTCCTGGGTGCCTACGCGCCACGCTCCCACCGCCTGATCGATCTGACCGGCTGCGCCATCGCCGAGCCGCCGATCGAGGCGACGGCGCAGGCCATCGGCCAGATCGCCACCGAACTGGGCGTTCTCGCCTACGATGAGACGAGTGGCACCGGCGATCTGCGCTACGTCGTCCTGCGCAGCAACCATGCCGGCAAAGTGCTCGCGCTCTTCGTCGTCCCGCGCCGCAATAGCCGCGCGGTGCGCGATCTCGCCAGGCGGTTGCGCGCGGCTCGGCCTGAAGTGGTGGGCGTGGTCGAAAACCTCCAGCCCGAGCAAACCAACGTACTCTACGGTCAGCTCGAACCCGACCGCCCCCTCGATGGCGGCGATACCATCGAGGACCGGATGGGCCCGGTGAAACTACGCCTCTCCCCCCGTGCCTTCCTGCAGATCAACCGCTCCGTCGCCGCTCGCATCTACGCCGATCTCGCCGCTGCCGTCGGAAGGGCCGAGCGAGCGATCGATGTCTACTGCGGCGTCGGTGCGATCGCCCTGACACTATCCGCTGAGGTGATCGATGTCCTTGGCATCGAGGAGGTGGCCGAGGCCATCGAGGATGCGCGCGCCAGCGCGGAGCTCAACTTCGCCAAGAACGTACGTTTTGTTGCTGGCGATGCCGCCCTCGTCCTTGCCGATCCTACTATTGCTGGTAAGCGTGCGGATGCGGTCGTCCTCAACCCTCCGCGCCGAGGCTGCCTTCCCGAAGTACTCGCCGCCGCCGCACGGCTCGAGCCGCGCACGCTAGTGTACGTCAGCTGCAACCCCACTACGCTAGCGCGCGATCTAAAACTACTCGACCAGCTCGGCTACCGCGCCGAATCAGCCACGCCCTACGACATGCTGCCGCACACACCGCACGTGGAGATCATGACGGTATTGCAACCGCGGTAGGAACGGAGTTGTCACGGGCACGGCGCATCGATCCCGCCCTCTGCCGCCACTTTGGGGACTCCTTTGAGAAAGCTCTGAAGGAAACAGAGGTACTGATGCTTCGGACGCTCGGTCTGGAATACCGTCTCGTGGCCATCTTCGATTCCATCGCTCGGGTGCTGCACCACCACCGCGGTGATCGGTTGACCCTCCCTGTCTTGGCGATTTCCTGCAGCGGGCAATCCGATGGGCCCGCCGGTGCCAAACGGCAGCACCGATCGCAACGGAAGATGGTCCTCTAGTTCCCGATAGATCTCATCCAGGGCCTCACCCGCTAGATCGAGACCGAGAGAGAGACTCATGGTGTTGGCGATTTCGGGCAGGATGTAGTGGTCGACGATGCCTTGGAGCATCAAGAGATGGCGTGGCTGTTCTCCGACAGCGGGATGGAGCAGGATCCGCCCCCCGTAGACCTGCGGGTCGGCGGGTTCGGCGGCCCACTGTACGAGCGAAAGCGCGGGATCATTCTCACTCAGCGAGGTGCCGGCGGCACCATAGCCGAGGAGGG
>JAHFDT010000031.1:0-22886 GCA_023248875.1 Myxococcales bacterium
GTGAGGTCGAGGCGCTGGAAGTTATTCGGGTTTTTAGTAAAGGCCGTGAACTTTTTCGAGTTCAGCTGATTCTTGGGGACCTTCTGGTAGCTGCCCATCTCACTTCGGATGACGGCCGTTAGGGTGGCTTTCGTGGGCGCCATTTTCCCTTTGGGGGCGGCCAGGGTCAGAGTCGGTACCAGCAGTGCGAGTGCGGCGATGAGATTGCGCATGGTCTATACCTCCCAGTATGTTGCGTTGCGTGATGCAACGGTCGGGCCAGCCTTGAGGTTAGTCGTTACGGCTAGTTTGGTAAGACCCAGAGCAAACTGGTGGCTACAGTAGTCACCCCTGCGATCACTCGATCGGAATCTGCTCTCGCGCCGCGGCCAGTAGCGAACCGTCATCGACGAGCTCGCGCACGGTAGCGATGTCTCGGTGGATCGGCCGGTCGCTCTCGAGGCGTGGCACCCGCTGGCGAATGGTGTGGTGCACCGCCGCCAGGGCGGGCGCGGGCAGAAGCGGCGCACGTAGATCGATCCCCTGGGCCGCGCACAAGAGCTCAATCGCGAGGGCGTTGCGCACATTCTCGACGATCCGTCGCAACTTGTCGGCGGCGTGCACGCCCATCGAAACATGATCTTCGCGCCCCGCCGAGGAGGGAATCGAATCGACCGAGGCGGGATGGGCCAGGATCTTGTTCTCGCTCACCAGCGCTGCGGCGGTCACCTGCGCCATCATGTAGCCGGAGTTGAGGCCGGACGACTGGATCAAAAACGGGGGCAGTCCCGTCGAAAGATGCGGGTTGAGCAGCTGCTCGATGCGCCGTTCAGAAATATTGGCAAGCTCGGCCACCGCGATGGCCGCAAAATCGAGCGCCAGCGCCACCGGCTGGCCATGAAAGTTACCGCCGGAGATGAGCTCATTCGTATCGGGAAAAACCAGGGGATTGTCGGTGGCTGCGCCTGCCTCGATCTCGAGCACCCGGCGGGCGTAGGCGAGCGCGTCGCGCGTGGCACCGTGGACCTGGGGCATGCAGCGCAGCGAGTAGGGATCCTGAACCTTGCCGCAGTCGCGGTGGGACTCGACGATCGGGCTGCCTTGGAGGAGACGCGCGAGGTTGCGCGCCGAGGCGGCCTGGCCCGGATGGGGGCGCAGGGCATGGATGCGCGGATCGAAGGCGCGCGGGGTACCGGTCCAGGCCTCCAGCGAAAGGGCACCCGCCAGATCGGCGATCTGGGCCGCCTGCTCGGCATCGACGAGCGCCAGTCCACCGATCGCTGTCATGAGCTGGGTGCCATTGACGAGGGAGAGCCCCTCTTTGGCACCGAGCTCGAGCGGTGGGAGGCCGGCACGCCGGAGGGCTTCGGCGCCGTCCGACACTTCGCCGCGATACTCCGCCTCGCCCTCACCGATCAGCACCAGGGCGAGATGAGCGAGCGGCGCCAGGTCGCCCGAAGCACCCACCGATCCCTGGGCTGGGATCTGCGGGTGAACGCCCCGATTAAGGAGCTCGACGAGATGGTCGACGACGATCGGCCGGACCCCGCTGGCGCCCACACACAGCACCTGGGCCCGCAAGAGAAGCATCGCCCGGACCACCTCGGTAGGCAGGAGCGGGCCGACTCCCGCGGCATGCGAGCGCACCAGGTTACGCTGCAGGGCGCGAATTTCGGCGGCCGAGATCCGTACGTCGGCGAGAAAACCAAATCCGGTGTTGACCCCATAGACCGCGGGTGCGCCATCGCCAGCTTCGACGATCGCATCGACGACCGCGCGTGCGCGCGCGATGCGCTCTCGTGCCGTCTTACCAATCGCTACGGAAGTGCGCCTTCGCGCGACCTCGACGATCCGATCGAGGGTGAGCGGCTCCTCTCCGAGCACCAGCGTCTCCGCCATGGCGGCAGTCTATTTGACAGGGCAATTCGTTGCCACGGATACTTTGCGCTACAGTTCCCTCTGCGCGCATGCCGACCGATTCGCCCCCTCCGCAGTTGCCGCCGCCACCCGATGGGAGCGTCGATATCGACCTCGACGACGATGAGACGACTCTCGAAGAGCTCGATCCGGCGCTGCTCGTCCGGGTGGATGAGGGCGAGCGTGGTTGGGCCTTTTGGCGCGACCGCTGGCGACGGGAGCTGGAGATGGAGACCGATCCGTTGCGCCGTGCGGTGCTGGCGCACGAGCTCGGCGAGCTGGCCGAATTCTCTGCTCACGACGAGACCGAGGCGATCGGCTGGTATCAACGCGCCGCCCAGGAGGCGCCCGAACTGGCTCCCAATCGCTGGTCCTTGCGCCGGCTCCTGCGCCGGAAGGGCGACTTCGCGGAGCTCATCGCGAAGTTCGACCGAGAGCTGGCGGTGGCGAGCTCGCCGCTCGAGCGGGCCGATCTTGGGATGGCCAAGGGGGAGCTCTGGCAGGATCGACTAGGCGATCGGGCAGCGGCGGAGAAGTCTTTCGCGGCCGCGCGCCAGGAGAATCCGCGCGCTCTGCGCGCGCTCATGGCGCTGGAACGGTTGGGACACCGCGATCCCGAACTGTTGCGCGACCTTTTGGCCGCCACTCCCGATCTGGCGCGTCGGGCGGCGCTCCTCGCCGAATGGGCACGCTTAGCCGCCGAGCTGGATCCGGATCAGGCACTCCTCCTCCTTCGTGATGCGCTCGAGTTTGCGCCCGAACCTCTGGCCCTGCTCGACGAGATGGTGCGGATTGCCGCCGCCGCCGGCAAGGTCGAAGCCCTCGACCAGGCCTTGGAGCAGCGGATCGGGATTCTGGAGGCGACCAGTGCCAGTCCGATCGAAGTGGCTGCGCTACGGCGACAGCAGGCAATGGCATGGCGCCGACGGGACAGTGTCCGGGCCGGGGCGCTCTTCGAGCAGGCGCTCAGTAAAGTTCCTCCCGGATCGGAGGGAGAGCAGCTGATCCTGGCCGACCTATGCCAACTGGCGGGCGAGCTCGGGCGGTTTGTGGCCCAGGCCGAACTGCTCGGGCGGCGAGCAGCGCGGGCGGCGCCGGAGGTCGCCGAGCGCCTGGAGAAGGAGCGGGCTGAGGCGTTGCGGCGCGCAGGTCTCGAGAACAGCACCGAGGGGCCTTACGATTGGGATCTTCACGTGGCGCGCGAACGGCGAGCGCTGGTGGCCGGCGATCTGGCGAGCTTGGCCACCTTGTGGCGCCGCGAGGCGGCCGAGGCACGCGCGGCGGGCGATCTCGTGTGGGAGGCGTCGGCCTGCGCGACACTGGGGGATGCACTCGAACGGCACGAGGATCTGGAGGGGGCCATTTTAGCTCACCGTCAGGCGCTGGGCGTGATTGCAGGGTTTGCGCCGTCGAGCCATGCGCTTGATCGCCTGCTCGAACGTACCGGCCGCTGGGGGGAGCGGGATGCCCTGCTCTCGGAAAAGCTTGGGCGATCGCCCTGGGCAGAGCGAACGCGCCTCGCCGAAGAATTGCTCGATCTACGCCGCGATCGGCTGGGGGATCTCGAGGGTGCGATCGCGTTGGCGGAGGCGCTCTGTCTTGGAAATCCAAGAGACTTGGGACGTCGTGCGCTATTGGTCGAGCTCCACCGTGAAGCCCAACACTGGGCGTCGGCCGTAGCGCAGCTTGGGCGTCTCGCCAGCGAGGCGCGCGCGCAGGGAGACTCGGAGCGGGCGATCGAGGCGGAGCTCGAGCGAGCCGATCTTTGGGAGCGCCGGCTGGGGCAGATCGATGAGGCGCGAACGGTGCTGCGGGAGATCGTCGCCGCGCATCCCACGCACGTGCATGCGGCGTGGGAGCTCGAGCGGCTCTTGCGCTGCAGCGGATCCGAAGGGGACTTGGCGAAGCTTCTGGAACAAAAGCTGGAGGGCGCGCCGGCTACCTCGAAACTGCGTCTGCACAGCGAATTGGCTTGGCTCTACCGAGAGCGACTTGGGCAGCCGGCGGCCGCCATCGCGCACTACGAGAAGATGCTGGAGCTCGAACCCCACCATCCCGTGGCGCGGACGGCCCTGGTGCGCCTCCTTGCGGACGACGCACCGGAGCGATGGATTGCGCTCCTCGAGCAGTGGGCGGCAGCATCTTCCGATGGTGTAGGTCGTGGCGTCCAGCTGCTCGAACTCGGCGAGCTGCACGAACTCGCGGGGCGGTTCGATGCCGCCGAGCAGGCCGTGGTCCGGGCGATCCCCTGTCTCGACGGGACTCCCCTCGCGGCGCAGGCTCGATTTGCGGAGTGGCGGCTGCAGGTGAGGCGCGGAGCGGCGACGACGCTGCGGCCGGTCGAGGAGATGCTGGATCCGACGAGTTTTTCGACGATCGTGGCCCGCGCTCGCGGCGCGACCGACCCCCACACACTCGGCGAGCTGCTCACCGATCTGGCGCAGCAGACGCGCGGTGGCGCAGCGGGGCGTCTGTGGTTGCGGGTTGCGCTGCACCGGGCGCGCTGGGGTGGCGAGGCACAGGAAGCGATTCGCGCCAGCTGGTCCCACTGGCAGGGGCCCCCCGCCGTGGTTCTGGCGAGCGAGTTTCTCGGCGATCCGGAGGCACTGGCGGAGCGTGCCCGATGGGCGGAGGCCGCTGGACAGGCGACCGAGGCGATCGAGTGGCGGCGGCGGCAGATCGAAGCGCTGGCCGCGGCGGGGCAGGGGCGGGCGGCCGTGGCGGAGCTCGTACGGATGCTCGGGATGGCGCCGCGTCATCGGGAGCTCATCGACCTCGGGCGGCGACTGGCACAGGCGAGCGGGGATGCGCCGGCCTATGCCAGTGCCACCGCGGCTCTGGCAGCGGTGACGGACGATCCGTCGCGCAGTGCAGCGCTGTGGTGCGAAGCGGCCGAACAGTTCGAGGCGCTGGGCGAGCGTGAGCAGGCGCTGGTGGCCTGGCGCACCGCCTTTCAATCGATGCCCAGCGAGCGCGCATTCGAGCGGGCGCGCGAACTGCTTACCGAAGCGGGCGATCGGACTGCGCTCGATGAGCTACTTGCCACGCGACTGGCCCAGTGTGAGGAGCCGGCGCTCGGCGCGGTCCTACGGATCGAGCGGGGGGAGAATGCGCTCACCTGCGGGCGAAGGCGGGCGGCCCTGGAGGAATTCCGCGAGGCGGCGAAGCTGGGCTCGCTCGAGGGCCGGGCACAGTTCGCTCGGCTACTGGGAGAGCTCGGCGCGCTGCCGGAAGCGATCGCCGCGCTGCAGGGGACCCTCGACGAGATGTCCCATCCGAAGCGACGCGCCGAACTTTTACGCGACCTCGTCCGGCTCTGCCAGCGCGCCGGTGAGACCCCGCAGTTGCTGGCCGCACTCGAGGAGCTACTGGGCGCCGAACCGACCTTGGAGCTTGACGATCTAGGGCTCGGTCAGCAATACGTCCCGCGCGTCGCTGAGCTCTTGCGGGGTCAGGCGGCGCAGGGGGAGCTGTCGGTGCGTACGGCCTGCGAATTGCGCATTGCCGATCTCTGCCAAGGTCAGGACGATCACCGTGGCGCCCTCGAGGCCCTCGAGCGTGCCCTCGAGGGAGATCCGCTTCATCGCGAGGCGCTCGGGCGGCTGGTGGCGATGGCCGAGGGGCACGGCAAGTTGGCGTTGCGCGAGCGGGTGCTCGCGCGCGCGGTCAGCGCGGCACGGAGCGCGATCCGGCAACGGCTCGAGCGGCGCGAGGCGATCGATGCGGTGTTGATCGAAACACTGGCCGAGGTGCAGGGTTGGCTCGGCGAAGAGGAGGCGCACCGGGTCGCCGCTCAAGCGGCGGCGCTGCTCAACCAGCGGCCAGCGCCTTGTGCCGTATCGAGTGGCGAGACGCTGCGCGAATTGTCGGTCGAGCAATGGGAGCCGATCACTCCCGGAGTCGCAGGGGTGGGGAACGCGATCTGGCGGGAGATCGCTGATCTGGCGGCGGCGTGGTTTGGTCCCACCCTGGCCTCGTTCGGGCTGCGTAAAGAGGAGCGGCTGAACAGCCACGGCATTCCGCTGGCTTGGGTGCCGGTGGCCAAGCTCGGCCGCTGGCTCAACGTGGTGGAGTTTCAGCTCTATCGCCATCCGCGCCCGGAATTTGCCGCGGTGGTGGGCGATGCGCTGGTCCTCGGCAGCGCCTACGCCGAGCGGCTCAGTCCGCGGGCGCGCTTTCACATCGCCTACCATTTTGTGCTGCTGCGCGAGCGCCTCGCGCCGGTAGCGGTGGCGAAGTTCGACGATTTGGCCGCCTTTGTGGCGAGCTGCGCCCAGGCCGCAGGACTTCGCTGGACGCCGCAGGTGGCGCTGCCGCCGCTCGGAGAGCGGACCAAGCAGCTCAGAAAGCAGATCGATCGCAAACGCAAGCAGGCGCTCGGGGCGCTGGGGCCACGGTGGGCGGAGCTCGACCTCGACGCTTGGCAGCGGGCCGTGCGTCTGGGTGCGGCCCGGATGGGGCTGCTCGTCAGCGGGGATCTTGAGGCGGCCTGGCAAGCGATCGGCGTGGGAGCGGAGAGCTCCGAAGCGGCAGAGCTCGTCGCCTTCGCGATCTCCGAGGAGTTTGGCACCCTGCGCCGGGAGCTGGGGATGAGGGAGCGCTAGCGCGGTGGAAAAAAAGACGACGGAGGATCCGACGCAGTCCGAGGACTGGGAAGTGGCGGTCGACGCATTGGTCGGCCAACTCGAGGAGCCTCCGGTGGCGGCCACCGAGGATCTCATCGAATTGGAGATGGAGCTGGAGGATTCCGCGGGAGATTCGGATCCCACCGCCCCGGGAGCCGAGGAGGAGAGCGTGCTGGTGACGCTGCCGCCGCTGGTCAGTGGGTGGGATGAGACGACCGAGGTCGATCTCGAAGTGGTGGAGGACGGTGGGGCCACGGTCGCAGAGCCGGAGCTCGGCGAGGTGGAACTGGGCATGGTCGAGAGTGGAGCTGCGCCCGACGAGTCAAAAAGTGCCGGAGATCCGGCGGGGGCGGCGACCGAGGATTTCTACGCCGAACTGGAGATCGAAGGGGAGGAGCCGAGCTGGATCGAATTTACTCCACCCATCGACGAGGCCGATCCGCCGCTGCCCCCTTCGCCGATGCGAACGGTGGCGCCGGTGCGGTTCACCGTGGCCAGCGAGTTCAAGCTCGAATCACCGGTCGTCGGGAGCCCCCTGCCTCACATGGGGCCCGAGTGGGCCGCGCAGATCGAGCAGCAGCGGACGCGCGCTCAGGGCGAGGAGCGAGCGGCGCTCGAAGTGCTTGGCAGCGAATGGACTTTGGTGGAGGCCGAGCGAGGGGAGGGCTGGTTCGAGCGGGCCATCGCCGGCTGTGAGGCGGAGGAGAGCCGATTCGTAGCGGCGCTCGAGGAGACTGCGGCCTCGGCGGCAGAGGCCCGCGGCGATTTTGCCGCGGCGCATGATCATTTTGCCACCGCCCTGCGCAGCGATCGATCCAATCGCACGCTCACCTGGGGGCTCTTTCGGACCGCCTTGCGCCGCGGCATCGCCAAGCCGGGAGAGCTGGCCCCCTTGATCCCGCCGGGCGAGGCGCTGTCGAGGCGCTTTGCGGCACGGCTTCGCCTGGCGACGGGAGACGCGGCCACGGCGGCCGATCTGCTTTCCGACGCGGGGGACTATCTCGAGGTGGTGATGCGGGCGCGGGCCGAGGCGGCGCTGGCCCGACCCCATCTCGGCGCCACGCTGGAGCAGCTGGCCGAAGCGGCGCCCCATCTCGAGCTGCGTGGGGAGGCGCTGGTACAGCTGGCGCAGTGGCGTGAGGCTGCGGGGCAGCCTCAGGAGGCCCGGCGTCTGTTCGAGAAGGTCGCAGCGACGCTCGGCGATGCGGCCTCCCGGGTGGCTTTCGACTGCGAGCGCCTCGAGCGACTGGGCGAGGAGGGTACGCGGGAGGTGGAACGTCTCCGCGCGCAGGCAACCAGTGATCCTGCGGCGGCCCTCCCGGTGCGAGTGGCGGCGGCTCGCCGGCTGCGGAAAATGGGACGGAGCGAGGAAGCTGCCGATGAGCTCGAGGTCGTCCTAGCGGCCGAGCCGTGCTCCTGGGCGGTTCTGTGCGAACGTATCGAGGTCGCTCTCGATGGGAATCGGCTGGCCGAGGCGGCGGTGGTGCTCGCGCGCGCCGCGCGGGCCTTCGATCTGACGGGCGATTCCGCATCCACCGCAGCGCTCTCTGGCAGGGCGGTACAGTTGTATCGGCGCGCTCATGAAGAGCGTGCAGCTTGCGATGAAGTCGCCTGGTTGATCGAGCGACCGCTCCCCCCGCACACCCGGCTACGACTACTCGCTCGTTTTGCCGAGCATGGGGAGTTGACCGGGAAATGGATCGCTGTGTTGCGCGAGCTGGCGGAGAGCCAGCCCGGGGATCCCGAGGGGTGGTACCGACTCGCCCGGGCCCTCAGCTCCAGCGATGCGGCGGCCGCGAGCCTCGCCTACGCTCGCGCGCTGGCGATCGATCCGCTTCATCCTGGTGCGCTCTTCGGCCTATCGCTGGCAGAACAGTGTCCACCTGAAATGCTCCGTTCTGCCTACGAGGCACGCCTGCAGAATACCGCTGACCGGCCCGAGGCGGCCGTGGCTGCCCGGCGCCTTGCGGCCCATCCAGCGGCGGGCGGAGAGCGTGCACTTTCGGCGGCCGAGGTGGCGGAGCTCGTGGCTCGGCTCTCGGCCGAACGCGATCCGATCGAACGGCTGGTGGCCGGGGTGCAGCTGGGCGATCGCCTGATGGCGCTGGCTCAGCCCGCAGAGGCGGCGCGCTGTTATGGCGAAGCGCGTGCAGCTCACTCGACCAGCCCGTTGGTTTTCTCGGCGCTGCTAGGGGCCGTGCGCCAGGCGGGTAACTGGCATCAACTGCGGGAGCTGGGACTCGAGCAGCTGCGCGCCGCTGGCGCTCCGGCAGAGCGCATTGCGGCGTACCAGCTAATCGGCGAGGCGGAGCGTTTTCTATCGCCCGCGAGCCCGCTCGCCTACGAGTCGATCCTCGAGTTGGCACCGAACCATCCGCCCACGCTGCGTTGCCAGGAGCGAAGCTATCTCGAGCGGGGAGAGCTGGGCGAGTTGGGGGCGATCTACGAGCAGCTCGGAAGGCAGGCAGAAGATCCTGAGTATGGCGCCGAGCTTCTGCTCGAGGCGGCCCGCCTCCTCGAGCCGCGGGCGGAAGCGCTCTTGCGCAGTGCCGCCGATCGCGCGCCGAGCCATCGCTGGGCCAGTGAGCGAGCGCTCGAACTGGGGCGGGAGGATGGTGCGGCTGCAGCGCGGCGCTTCGAGCAGTTTGCCACGAGGGTGCGGGAGAGGCCGCTGGAAGCGGCGATCGGCTGGATGCGCGCCGCCGAGCTGCGCAGCCAAAACGGCGAGGCCCGCGACCCGCTCTTCGAGCTCGTTCGTCGAGCGACAGAGGCGGCCCCCGGGTACTTGACGGCCGCACGGTGGCAATTCGAGCAGGGGAGAAGAGACCATCGCCTGGCCGAAGCGGAGGCGGGGGCGTTGACGCTGGCCGAGCAGCTGCACGATCTCTCCGCGCGAGCGGAGGCCTGGCGATGGGTCGGTGAGCTGGCGGAAGCGCGCGGGGCACCGGACCGCGCCGTCGCGGCCTTCCGAGCGGCCCTCGAACTCGAACCGGCGCACGATGCAACGTATCAGGCCGTACGGCGCCTCCTCGTGCGCGCTGACGATCCTGCGCTGCAGGCCGCGGTCATCGAGGCGCGCCTCTCCGTTGAACGCGAGCCTACTCAGCGGGTCGGGCTGCTGGTCGAGTTGGCGGAGAACTTGCGTTCCCGGGACCGCTCGCAGGCCAAACACTGGATCCGGGAGGCGTTGCGGATCGCACCCGATTCGGCGGGTCCCCTGGAGCTGCTGGCGGAGCTGCATGGTGCGGATGAGGAGTGGGTAGAGGCGGCAGCGCTCCTCGAGCAGCGGGCGCAACGAGAGACAGCACTACCCAAGTTGCGCGATCTGCTGCTCCGTTTGAGTGCGATCTATGCCCGTGGGCTCAGCGATCGAACGCGCGCGATCGCGACCCTTCGGCGAGTGCTCGTGGTGGATCCGGAACAGCGCGATGCCATGGCACCGCTAGCGGACCTGGAAGAGCGGGAGGAGAACTGGCGGGGGGCGCTGGAACTGCACGCGCGCCTGGTGGAGCTCGATCCAGCATCGCCGGCGCAGGTGGCTCGGCTGCAGCGGATCGCCTGGATCCAAGAGATGAAACTCGGCGATCTGGCGAGTGCGCACCAGGGACTGCGCCGTTCGGTGGAGATGAATTCTGGCGACCTTGTGCTACGCGCCAATGCCCTCGAGGAGCTCGGGCGGTTCTATGAGCGGCGCGGCGATGGGGTCTCGGCACAGCTGCAGCTCGGGCGGGCGACCGAGGTGCTTCGCCAGCTGGCCCTGCAAAGCGGGCCTGAGCAAGCCACTGCCTACCATGGGCTGTTTCGTATTCACAACGCTCGGAAGGCCTTCGATGAGGCGCTGGTGGTGGCGGAGCTCCTGTGGGCGATGGGCATCGCGAACGCGGAGGAGCAGGCGCTGCTATCGCGCTCTGCCGGTACACGATCTCGCCCCCAGGCGGGTTTTCTCAGCGAAGCGCTCGAGCCACAGCTATTTCCCCGCTTGGTATCGCCGGGAGTACGGCAGCTCTTCCTGCAGCTCGATCCGCTACTGCGCAGGGCGCACCGGTTGGATCCCCGTCGCTCGGGGCTGCTCAAGGAGGAGCGACAGGCGGCCCACCATCCGCTGCGCCGGCTGGCAGATGCGCTCGCCCCCTGCTGTGGTACGCGGGAGTTCGAACTCTATGTCACGAGAGCGCAGCCGATGGGCTGGCGAGTGGTACTGACGGATCCGGTGGCCCTGGTGTTCGGGCGGGAGCTGGTCGAAGGCGTCTCGGAAGAGGAGCAGCTGTTCCAGCTGGCCGGCGCACTGCGGCTGCTCGGCGCGCAAATGGCGGTACCGCTGCATCTCTCCGGCGAAGAGCTGGCGCAGCTCGTGGCCGGCATGGTGCGCCTCTACGTACCCGACTTCGTGCCGCTGGGATTTGCCGAAGAGGCCGTGTCGGCCGAGGCGGCACGCCTTGGCAAGCTGCTCTCACGCAAGCAGCGCGAGCAGCTCGGCCCCTTTGCGCTCGAGTGTGCCGACCCCGTGGCGGACCTGCGATCTCTCGGGCGCGCACTCCGCCAGAGCGCCGCGCGTGCGGGTCTCATCGCTTGTGGCTCGATTGCGGCTGCGATGGCGGCGCTCGGCCGGAGTGGTGAGGGGAGCGATGATCTGGTGCGCTTCGCGCTATCGGAGGGCTTTGCGATCGCGCGGCGCATGGCGGTTTCGCCGGGACGATAGAGCGGCGGTCACCCGAATTGATCGGAAGATGGCGAAGAGCTTTCGCCCGAGGGCAAGGAGCGAGGGCGCAGCGCTACTAGCGGTAACGCAAGCCCGAGTGACGCGGCCGTCGGGCGAAAGATCGAGCCAGCGCCGCATCAATTCGGGTGATCGACGCTCTAGATTGCAATCCCCAAGGCGCAGTATTACGCTTTTGCGGCTGTGAAAACGTGCCCGCAGTGCCAGATCAGGTATCCGGACGCACTGCTGTTTTGCCCCAAGGATGGAACGTCTCTCGCGGCTCCCGCACCGGGCGACCCCTATATCGGTAGCACCATCGATGGGCGCTATCAGATCGAGGCGCAGCTCGGCGAAGGGGGGATGGGGATTGTCTATCGCGCTCGCCATGTGATCATCGACAAGCGGGTGGCGATCAAGGTGCTCAAGAAGGAGGCACAGGAGGAGCCGACCGCCGGGCAGCGGTTCATCCAAGAGGCCAAGAGCGCCTCCAAGATCGGCCACACCAACATCGTCGATATCACCGATTTTGGCGTGCTTCCCGACGGCAGCGCCTATTTCGTGATGGAATATCTCGAGGGGCATACGCTCGGCCATGAGATCGGCGAAGGACCGCTCGAGCCGGCGCGCGTGGTCTCGATTGCGGCGCAGATCGCGCGTGGGCTGGCGGCAGCACATAGCAAGGGGATCGTTCACCGCGACCTCAAGCCGGAAAATATTTTTCTCCTCGATCGGGAGGGGCGCAGCGATGTGGTGAAAATCGTCGACTTCGGCATCGCCAAGGTGCAGGCGGGAGGGGCGTTCGGTCCGGCGGGGCAGCGGCTGACGCAGGTGGGGATGGTGCTGGGCACGCCGGAGTACATGTCCCCTGAGCAGGCCACCGGAAAAGATACCGACCACCGCGTCGATGAGTATGCCCTCGGCTGCATGATGTACGAGATGCTGACCGGCGACGTGCCGTTCCGCGGTGAGACTTCGGCTGGAACTCTGACCAAGCATGTGTTCGAAACGGTCGTTCCGCCGAGTCGCAAGCGGACCGATCTCGCGATTCCGCAGAGGCTCGAGTCGGTGGTGCTGAGAACGATGGCCAAGACGGCAGAGGAGCGCTACACCGATATGAAAGCGCTGCTCGATGCCCTCGATGGTGTGACAGGCGAAATCGAGGGGACCCGCGAGGTGGTGCGAGGAGGGTCGCGCAGTGAACCGGTACTGGAACGGCTGGAGGGGGACACCGATCCAGGGCTTGCCCAGTCGGCTGCGAAACGGTGGGCCTGGGTGGCGGTGGCGGCCGTGGCTGTGCTCGGAGCGGGGACCTGGGGGTTCATGGCCCATCGGTCCTCTTCTGCAGCGCCCCCTCGAGCGCCCACTCCGAATCCCACCCCGACGCAAACTTCTACGCCGACACCAACGTCTGCATCAGCGGCCGCAAAGAGCGTCAAGCTTTCACTCACCAGCCAGCCCGCAGGCGCGGACGTTCTACTCGGCCCTGAACGCCTTGGGGTCACTCCGCTCGAATATGCGCATGACAACGATGGCAGGGCCCTGAAGCTCCTGTTTCGGTTGGCCGGTTATAGAGAGGTGCAGCGTGAGCTGGTGGCCGATGGGGATCGAGCACTCGATGTGACTCTGGTCAAGCTGTCGGTCAGCGATAGCCGAACTGGCCATGCGCGCCCGTTGCGCCGGCTGCCCACCGGACCGGCGGTGTCTCGAGCGAGCGACACAGAAGCCGCCGTTCCGGCGCGCGAACCCGCGGGCGAAAAAAGCGCGCCCGTCCGAACTACGGGCGAACTTCGTGACCCCTTTTAACACTACTGTGTCACTTTCGGACCGAGCCGTCGCGTCGCGAGGAGACCCGGTCGCGACGAGCGACGAGGAAGGCTACTGGTCGTAACCGACCGAGGAGCGAGGAAGCGGACGGGGCCCGCAGCAGCGACGGAGATGGGAGAAAGTGACGCAGTAGTGTTAAGAGGGCCTGCGCCGTGGTATATTCATAGAGCCCAGATGCATCCTTGCGGTGCGCCCGGGTTCCGCGATGAGCAAAACGCCTGATCAGCGGTCTGCTATGCCACCCCGTCCGGGAACGGGGCGGGTGCATGCCGAGCCGGCGGCGACCCTGCCTGACGAAGATCGTATCACGGGTCGCGAGCGAACCCTGGCCGAGTCTCTTTCTTCCACGAGGGCATTACAGCCTGGTAGCGAGGGGACCATGCCCCCTTCAGTGGCTCGCGTGGCGGAGCGCTCGGGAAGCCATCAGACATTCGACCCCAATGCTGATATTCCAGATCCATATCTCGGCACCG
This sequence comes from Myxococcales bacterium, assembly GCA_023248875.1. Lineage (GTDB taxonomy): Bacteria > Myxococcota_A > Polyangia > Palsa-1104 > SHYY01 > JAHFDT01. The sequence goes on from JAHFDT010000031.1 coordinate 13,518, forward strand.
TGGTGGCGGATCGCTATCGCGTGCTGAGCAAGCTCGGCGAGGGCGGGATGGGGGTGGTCTATCTCGCGGAGCATGTGATCATCGAGAAGAGGGTCGCCCTCAAGATCCTCTCGCAGGATTTCGCTCGCAAGGCGGATCTGGTTCAGCGCTTCATGCAGGAGGCCAAGGCCGCCTCGCGCATCGGCCACGAGAACATCGTCGATATCACCGATTTTGGCGAAACCCCATCGGGATCGGTATTCTTTGCGATGGAATGCCTGGAAGGCAGCGATCTCGCGCACCACGTCCGTAACGATGGGCCGATGCCTTGGGCGCGCGTGCGGTACGTGGTCAGCCAGATTTGCCGCGCGCTCAGTGCGGCCCACGCCAAAGGCATCATCCACCGCGACATGAAGCCGGAGAACGTCTTTCTCGTCGAGCGCGAAGGGCGTCCCGATTTTGTGAAGATCCTCGATTTCGGCATCGCCAAGATGAGCGCGATCGAAGACGGGGGGTCGCGCTTGACCCGCACGGGGATGATTTTCGGCACGCCTGAATACATGTCGCCCGAGCAGGCCAAGGGGGATCGTCCGGACCATCGCGTCGATATCTACGCGGTGGGATGCATTCTCTACGAGATGCTGACCGGCGACGTCCCGTTCCACGCCGATACGTTCATGGGCGTCTTGACCAAGCACATGTTCGAGGCGCCGATGCCGATCAACCGGCGCTGCCCCGCGGCCAACATTCCGGCCGCGGTGGAGGCGGTGGTGATGAAGGCCTTGGCCAAGGATCGCGACCAGCGGTTTCAATCGATGAAGGACATGGATCTGGCGCTCGAGGGCTGCGATGGCTCCGGCGGGGGTGCGGCGTGGGTCAATGAATCGATGGGGTCCGCCTCCTCGTCTGCATCGGAGGACGACTTGGAGGAGTTGGCTCCTCCCCGTCGGCGCCTGGGCCTGTTCATCCTGGGTGGAATTGCGGTGGCCACGGCGGGGCTGGTAGTGGCTTTGCGTTCGCCCCATCCGACGGCCCCAGTGAACCCCGTGCCGGTAGGGCTAGCCCCGAAGACTGTTTCGTCATCGACCGGCGCCACCGGGACTCTGCCGTCTGCCGCAGCGCCCAATGTTGCGGCGCCGGCTGCGCCGCTTCGGTACAAGATGGAGTTCAATTCGCAACCCTCCGGTGCCGAGATCATGCGCGGTGCGGAACGGTTGGGCACGACGCCGCAAACGATCGAGTTCGATGCCAATCCTCAGCCGGTGACGATCCTCCTCCGCCACAAGGGGTACGAGGACCTGCCCATCGAAATGGTGGCGGATCGCCCCCACACCTACGAGCCGAAGCTGATCGTTGTGCACGGCCACGCTTCCCACTCCACTCCACGATTACCGAGGCTGACCGGTCACGATGTGCGCGAAACTCCTGAAGCATCGCCGCCTCAAGCCCCGGCAGCAGCGCCGCCGCCGTCTCACTCGAACGGCCGCCTGCGGGATCTCAAAGATCCCTTTGCGCAGTGATTCTGCTCGGTATTTACCGTCGGGCTTTTTGGCAGGTCAATGGGCGCCCGGCATATTCCACCCCGTGCAGGGCCGCAATCGTCGGATCGACCCCCTCTGCAGCGACGGCAAAGTAGCTGTGTGAGGTGTGCAGTTCGAGCGCTTGACCGACGATCCCATGGCGCGCTAGGAGCTGCTCCACATCGGTCTCCGTTACGCCGTCGCGCCGCCCGAGGCTGAGAAACAGACGCGTGGCGTTGGGTTCGCTGGTGGTGGGCTTGCGGTCGTCGACCCAGGTCTCCCAAAACTCGCGGCCATCGGTGGGTTCGATCGGGGCCGTAGAGATCCGCGGGGACTCTTTCCGCCCCGGCTGGGTGGGGCGGTCGCGACGCCTGCGCGAGCGCTTGCGGGGATGGCCGTTGCCCTCGGCGGAGGCCGTGGTGATAGCGTTCGGCCGGGTCGAACCCGCGACAAAGTGTTCGGACAGGAGCTGGGCGATCCGCGCTTCCGCATCTGGCCGCCCGATCAGGCGGCGGGCGAGCGCGCGCCACTCTTCTGCCACCTCTCCGTGGGCAGGCGTCGTCAAGCGGCGCAGCAGCTCGCTCAACTTTTCGTCGTCGGAAATCAGTGGAGCGGGCAGTTCGATCGCCAAGGTGATCGGCGCTGCGGGGGAGGTAAGAGAGGGCTGTTCCATGGGCAGGGGGCGCTCCTCGGGACGGATCTTGTAGGTGAGTTTGAGGTAGTAGAAATTTCCCAGCTCGCGCGGCGAAATCAGCGAAATCGCCGTTCCCGACTTGCCTGCGCGCCCGGTGCGGCCGGTACGATGAACGTAGATCGCCGGCGATTCGGGGAAGGTGTAGTTGAAGACGTGTGAAAGGTCGGTGATATCGATGCCACGCGCAGCGATATCGGTCGCGACCAGGTAGTGCAGGTTGCCCGCTTTCATCCGCCCCATGACGCGTTCGCGGTCGCGCTGTCCCAGGTCGGAGGAGATCGCCTCGGCATCGAGCCCCGCCTTGCGCAGCTGCTCGGCGACGTAGCCGACCTCTTCGCGGGTATTGCAAAAAATGATCGCCGACTCGGGCTTTTCCAGATCGAGCACCCGGACGAGATCGCGCGTGCGACCCATGCCGCTCACCATGTAGTAGGCATGCTGGATCTCATGCGCCGAGATCGATCCTGCCGAGAGCACGATTTTTTCCGGTTCTCGCATGTAGCGCCGGCTGATGCGTTCGATCTCTTCCGGAATCGTCGCAGAAAAGAGCAGGGTCTGCCGATCGGTCGGGCAGTTTTTCAAGATCTCGGAGATCTCCTCGTAGAAACCCATGGAAAGCATTTCATCGGCTTCATCCAGGACCAGAATCCGCAATCGGTCGAGACGGAGCGTGCCGCGTCGCAGATGGTCGATGACGCGCCCCGGAGTTCCGGCGACGATCTGCGCGCCCGCTTTGAGTCCTTCTACCTGTTTTCCCATCGGTGCACCGCCATAGATCGGTACCACCGCTAGGCTACGATACTGAGCGATCTTGCCGCACTCGTTGGCTACCTGGAGCGCTAGCTCTCGGGTGGGGCAGAGTATGAGCGCCTGCACTTCACGGTGCGCGGGATCGACCAGGCCCTGTGTGAACGGGATGGCAAAGGCCGCCGTCTTTCCCGAACCGGTGCGCGATTGGACCAGGAGATCGCGCCCCGCCATCAGCCGCGGAAAGGTCTCCCGCTGTACCGGCATGGGAGCCAAAAAGCCCATCTCTTCGAGCGCCCGAGCCACCTCGGGGAGGAGGCCCATCTCGGCGAACGTCGCTTCCTCTGGAACGGTCGGAAAGTCGGTCATGATCAGCCCGTCGGCGCGTGTTTACCCCGCAGCAGCTCGAGCGTGCGCCGAGATGTCTCGAGCGCCTGGCGAAACTCCTCTACGCGAGGCTGCTGGCGGGAAAAATAGCTGCGCAGGAGGGCCACATAGGCCCGGTGCACCTCGGGCAGCTCGGTGTGCACCCACGCCATATGGTCGAAGGCCTCGCCCAGACCCTGATCGTGAAGCTCCTCGAAGCGGCACTGTGCACCGACGTCACGCCAGCGCTGGTTCCACAGGTCACCGAGCTCCTGCCAGTCCGTCGCGGTCGCTGAGCCCCGGGCTGGCGCCTGCCGTACCACCAGGTCATCGACGAGCGATCGTACTTCGCCGAGACATCTCTCGAGGGCCGAGACATCGTCGGCTCGACCGGAAAAGGTGATCGCCCCTGGGGGCAGCGGCGGTCGGACAAACAGCGTGACTCCCACCGAGGCAGCCAACCAACCGACGCCGATGGTGGTCAAGCCAAAGACGATCGCACCGAGCGTGAAGCGGTAACTACGAAATTCCGGATCAGCGGAGGGAGGCAATGCACCTATCTGTAGCACAGCGCGGCACGGTCCGCTATGGGCCCGCGAATGAACAAGTCAGCCGATGATCGTGGGCGAGACGCCCGGTCAGCAAGGCGACGGCGAGGACTGGAGGGGAGCATCCTCGACGGATGTGACCCGAGGACCGGAGCTGGCAACGAAGCTGGCCGGGATGGATCGGGCGCGAGGGCGGCTGACTTGTTCATTTGCGGGCCCTATGGCGACGGTAGCAGTACCGAGGCCACCCCCGCCCCGTCGGTCGTCCCGTCGCCGCGTAGGCGCGCCGGCAGCGGGCACTCGTTCTCCTGGCAGTTCGGATCGTAGGCGACCGAAAAGATGCGTACCGAAGTGCCGCTCTGCGGCTTGCCGTTTGGATCGATCACGGTCACACGCGTCAGCGCCCCCAGGGGAAGCGCGAGGGTGCCGAGGGCGAGGTCCTGCGAAATGGTGCGGTCATCGAGGGTCCAGCGCGGCCGCATGCCGGGCGGGAGGAGCTCGAAGTCGTAGTTGCCGGGATCGAGGAGCAGCTGGAATTGTCCTTCGCTATCGGCGGTCACCATCGGCAAGCTATCCGGGCAATGGTTGGCGGGGCAGGGCGGGGGCGGGTGGAGGTGGGAGCGCTTTGCGAGCACCTGGGTGGCGCCGGCTGCGCTGCCATCGGGCGTGATGATCCGGCCCGTGACGGTGGCTCGGCGTGTGAGCGGGATCGGGGGAAGTGGGGAGCTTTGCGGGCCGATCGTCAGCTTGGCAAGAGTCATGCTGGCAAAGGGGGAGCCAGCCGGAGGGGTGATCCGGAGCGTGTAGATGCGATCTACTTGCTTGGTGCCAGGCAGAAGAGAGACGGTGGCGATGCCATGGACATCGCTCAGGCTCGATACCCCATAGGTTGCGTGAGTGACATCGCTCGCGGTGAGATCGGTCGATAGATCGACGCGAGCTCCCGAAACCAGCTCTCCGCTGGGACCCACGATGGGCAGGGAGAAGGTCTGCGCCGAGGAAAAGGGGGGCAACGGTAGCTCCAGCGGGAGGGCCAAGGTGAGATCGATATCGCGGTAGAGAGTCGGGAGCGGAACCTTGCCATCGGGAACCACCATAACGCGGAGCTTGGGCTGGACCTTCGTGGGCAGGTAGAGCGCGTAGTAGCCCTTCGGATCGGGAGCGGTGGCGATCGTCGATCGCACTTCGCCGGTCGTTGCGTCGATCGCGAGGACGCGGATCCCGGTCACCGCCGCACCCTGGGGATCGGTGACGTAGATCGGCAGGAGCTGACCGGTAGCGAGCTCGAGGCTGAGACTCTGGTCATGGTCGGCCACGATCGACCAGCTGGCCGGCGGGTAGTGCAAGCTATCGGGCGGGTGGGGCAGCACCAGGCACGAATAGGGCTCGCTACTCTGGACGATCCCGGTGAAAAAGCGCCCCTTCTCATCGGTGGTGGTCTGTACCAGAACCTCGGGACGACCCGGGATGAGGGACCTTCGAGCCAGGACTACCTGGGCAGTAATCGGGGTGCCCTCGGGAGTGAGGACCGTGCCCTGGATCCGAATGCGCGGCAGTAGCTCCAGCGTCGCCCGGCCCTGGGAATCAAAGCTCACGGTGGCCCGCTCCTGGGCGGCCTGCGGGGCCGAGGTCGGAGGCACCAGCTCCACCGCCCATTGCAGGGCCTGGGAGGGCGGCGCGCTGCAGAGGGTATTCGGCGGACAGTCGAGCGGTCCGGTGGCTGCGCAAGCGCTCACAATGGATGAAAATAATGCTATTTTTATTGGCATGTTATGGCCCAGTACTTGAAGTCATAGTTGACATCACTCGGAAAGCTCGGAAACGATTGCGGAGGGTCGGTATCGATCGGGATGGGCACCGTAGCTACCACCACATAGACCAGATGGTCGGTGTACTGGGGGCAGCTCGGTCCACCGGAGGTGAAGAGACAGCACCAGGCATGTTGGCCAGCCAGGTCTCCGCGCCGCACGGTGGGATCGTCGCGGTTCCCGGGCAGCTGGGCCTGCCCACCGAGAGGGAAGAAGGAGCTCCCGTTGAGGCTATAGAGCTGCGCGAAGATCGGATCATCGATATTCTGGTCGAACACTGTGACTTCGAAACTGAAGAGGCCGTTGACTGGGGTCTGGGTATAGAAACCGAAATTGCTGGGCTGGTTGCCCTGGCGGATGACCGGGCTGCCGCTGCCTCCGGCCGGCACGAGCGGCGCCGGTATCACGCAACCGACGAGCAGAAAGGGTGCGAAAAAACACCTCACAACGGCTCATCCGGTCCGCCATCCTCCTTCTCGAGGTGGCGGAAAATGGTGCGCGGGTCGACTCCGAGGTCGCGCGCCGCTTTGGTGCGATTGCCTCTATTGAGATCGAGCACCTCATTGATGTAATCGCGCTGAAATTTCTCTTTGGCCTCGGCGAGGGGCAGAATCGCCGGCAGGATCTCCGTGCTGAGTCCGAGATCCTCCGGGGAGAGCAGCGGCCGATCCGAGAGAACCACCGCCTTTTTGAGATGATTCTCGAGCTGTCGGATGTTGCCCGGCCAGGCAAAACGCACGAGGGCGGTCAGCGCTGGCGGGGAAAATCCCCGGACGGGCGAGCGGAACTCTTCGATGAACCGCTGCAAAAGATACCTGGCGAGTAGCACCACGTCTTCGCCGCGCTCCCGGAGCGGCGGCAGGTGGAGGTTGATCACATTCAAGCGGTAGTAGAGATCTTCGCGGAAACGGCCGGCCTTGATCTCGTGGTCGAGCTGACGGTGGGTGGCCGCGACTACCCGGATATCGACCGATTCGGGCCGATGGTCTCCGACCCGCACCACCGCGCGCTCCTGCAGTGCGCGCAGGATCTTGACCTGTAGCGGCTGGGGCATCTCGCCGATCTCATCGAGAAACAGCGTGCCTTCATGGGCCGCCTGGAATTTTCCCGCATGCGGCGCGACCGCTCCCGTGAAAGCGCCTTTGGTGTGGCCAAATAGCTCCGATTCGAGCAGGTTCTCAGGGATAGCGCCGCAATTGATGGCGACGAAGGGGCCGCGGGCGCGCGGCGAGCGCCGGTGGATCTCACGGGCAATGAGCTCCTTGCCGGTGCCGGTCTCACCGGTGATCAGCACGGAAATGTCCGTGCTCGCGATCTTGGCCACTTTGCGAAAGACCTCCTGCATGGTCGGGCAGGATCCGATCAGATCGCCAAATCGCAGCGCTTCGACCTCGGCGACGAGCTCGCGATTGTCGGTTTGAAGCTCGCTGACCAGGAGCGCATTGCGCAGGAGGAGCGCTGCTTGCGCGGCGAAGATTTTCAGCACCTCGAGCGAGCTAGCTTCGAAGAGGTGGGCGACGGAGTCGTTTCCAACGTAGATGACGCCGATGAGGTTGCCGCGATCCAGGAGCGGCACGCACATCACCGAAGACAGCTTGAGGTTGAGGACGCTCATGGCGCTCTTGAATTCGGCGTCGTGGAGGGCATCGGAGACGATCACTGCTTCGCGAGACTTCACCACCTTATCGACGATCGAATCGGACAGCTGTTCGAGGGCATCGGCGAGATCTTCGCGATGTAGATTGCGCGCCACTTTGATGTGCAGCGCACCCTCTTCGAGTAGCACCAAAAAGCCCTTGTCGGCGCGCGTCAACGCGATCACCGCATCCATCAGTTCGCCCAAGAGCTCAGCGATGACGTACTGTCCGGAAAGCCGCTCGGAGAACTCGAAGAGGCGGTGGTAGCCCTGGAGCATCGCCAGGCTGCGCTGTGTTTCGTCGTCGCTGCCGACTGCCGCCGGATCGTCGTAGAGTAGAAAGGTTAACTCGCTGCGCCCTACCAGAATCTGGTCCTCGTGGGTGAGGCGATGTTTCTTGCGTCGCTTGCCGTTGATGCATAGCTCCCCCTTGGGAGCGAGCAGGGTGATTTCGAATTCGCTGCCGTTGCATAGAATGTGCGCGTGCGCATCTGCGAGCCCGGGATCGGGCAGCGCCAGGTCGTTCTCCTCTCCGCGGCCGATCGACGTGAGCCGTTTGTAGAGGCGGTAGAGGGTGGGATTGGCACCGGGTCGATGGATCCGGAGGCTGGGCATTAGAAGGCTCCTGTGAGAACCAGGCCGCTACCGCCCTCCAGCATCGAGGGGGTGAGCGTGACCGTGCGGCGAAAGTGGAACAACGCATCGACGATCCCAGCGGCCACGTCGACCCAAAACAGCGCACCGGTGACGATGGCGGCGGTCGAAACGGCGTTGGCGGTGCGGCTTTCGCTCGCCGGAACCGGCCGCTGCCCGTTTTGGTATTTGATCTCCAGGTAGCTCCACAGTCCGAGGGAGGAGAGAGCCAAGGCGAGCTGTGAGGCGCCGAGGAGCCAGGCCTTGGTGGTCTGGTGGTTTTGCACCTGACCGGCGCCGAACGGGACGAAAGCGATCGCGAGTCTGTGCAGCTCGCGCTCTACGATCACGGGCTTTTGCGAGCGGCGGATCCGCTCCTCTTCGGCACGCCGGCGCGCCTCCTCGACCCGTGCATGCTCCTCTTGATCGCGCTGTTTCTGGCGAGCGATCTCTTCCAATTGGGCGCGGTTTCGTACCCGAATGGCGTCCAGGAGTGCGATGGCGGGCGGCGGGTCGAATGCGGGATCCAGCGCAAATTCGCCATTGAGCTGCAAGAGGGTGGTGAACTCACGCTCGGCACGGGCCAGATCGTTTTGAAAAAAATAGCAGAGCCCGAGCAGTTTGTGGGCGACCAGCTCATCGTCGGCATTCACCTGTACCGCTGGATAGAGCAGCGGTTCCAGGGCTCGAACGACCTGGGGAAACTCGCCTCGCGCGTAGGACTGCTTGGCGCGCGCCAGTGCGATCTCGGGCGGCTCCCCGGCGGCAGCGTGGGCGGCCAAGAGCAGGAGAACGACCGTGGCTCTCATAGTGGCGGTAGCTCGATGGCGCAGGATCCCGCGGCGCCGGCGCGGGCGCGACAGAGTCTTTCGACCGCGCGGTGGCCGGGGGCCCGCGCGGAGAGGTGCACTGCCATCTCCGCGCCATCGAAGGTGGTCGGAAAACGCACCGCGATGCGTTGCCCTTGGGGGGCCAACTTCTCGACCGGATCGGCATCTGTGAAAAAGGTCACCGTGGCGTTCTCCGGGCGCGTGGTCAGCGTGAGGTAGGCATTCTTCCAGGCCAACTTCACCAGCTCCGTGGCGGTGGCGTCGCTCGGGAGGTGGATGCGTGCGTCGCTGCAGCAGGGGTTGTGCAAAAGGAGCTCGTGGGGGCCAGCCCCGACCTGGATCGGGTGGCCGTCATAGAGGCCGTAGCGTTTACCGTCGACGAAGATCTCCACCGCCTTTTGGACCACGTGCAGCGTCACGCTGCGGCCGGGAGCGGGATGAGGCGAGCGGGGGCGATCGACGGTTCCGGGGGCGGAGACGGTTCCGGGGGCGGAAGCGGAGGCGGGGACGGGGACGGAGACGGAGACGGAGACGGGGGCGGGGGCGGAGACGGAGACGGGGGCGGAGACGGAGACGGGGGTGGAGACGGAGACGGGGGCGGAGATCCG
>JAHFDT010000031.1:22896-27192 GCA_023248875.1 Myxococcales bacterium
CCCAGAACCATCCAGCGGGTCCGCCGCCGCCGTCCATCGAGCCCTTCGATCAGCCGGCGCACCTCCCCGTGGTCCGGATCGAGCGCGATCGCTCGCCCCCAGGTGGCGAGGGCCGCTGCCCACCGTCCCTGTTTCACCTGCCCTTGGCCTCGCTGGGCCAGGGTCGCCACCAGCCGGGGACGAAACCGCTTCTGCCAGCCCTCGGGATCGGCAAAAAAGGCGCGCAACTCCGCAGCCGACTCGACAATACCCACTTCCTGGAGCTGGGCGTCGAGTTCGCTGCGCAGCGAGTTGACATCGGCATGCCGATCGCTCGGTGCTTTGGCGAGCGCGCGGCAGAGGGTCCTGCTCAGATCGCGCGACACCAAGGGGTTCTGCTCGGCGGGAGGCGTGAAGCGACACTCCGCGATCCGTTTGAGCACTTCGTGCGGATTTTTGCCGCGAAACGGTAGCTCACCCGTCGCCAGCTGATAGGCCAAGATGCCACAGGCGAACACGTCGGTGCGAAAGTCGACCGGTCCGCCTTCGACATGTTCCGGAGCCATGTAGGCCGGCGAACCGAGTAGCTGCCCCGTCACCGTCATCCGCTCCTTGTCGACGATCTGTGCAATCCCAAAATCCGTCAGCTTCAGCCCGCCCTCGGGCGTCACCATCACGTTTTCCGGTTTGATATCGCGGTGGATGACCCCGCTCAGGTGGGCGTGGCCGAGCGCACGCGCCACCTCGACCACGATCATCGCCGCCACTTCGGGCAGCTCGATGGGATGGGCGCGCAGAAACTCCGTCAAGGTCGGGCCGTGGATGAATTCGGTGACGATGTAGCTTTCCGGCGAATCGGGCCCACTGTAGTCGAAAATCTCGAGGATGTTTTCGTGGTGCAGCTTGGCTACCGCCTGTGCCTCGCGCTCGAGGCGCGCCCGGGACTCGGGCAGCCCCGCGAGATGGGGATGCAGCACTTTGACTGCCACCTCCCGCCCGAGCGTGGTGTCGAGCCCCCTGTAGACCACCGCCATACCGCCGTGGCCCACCTCTTCAAGGAGCTTGTAGCGATTGAGGGTCTTGCCGATCAAATCAGCGCCCCTAGGACAACGATGTCATACCTCGTGCGGTCGCAGTCAGTTCGCATGCGGAGGAGAACCCGTGAAGTTTAGCTGGGATATTGGCCCTGTTCAAGCGAGTGGCTGACAGGTGTGTCAAGGCACCGCTCCCTACTCCCAGTCGGGAGCGTCCTTGAGCGGCCCTACGGTAAAGCGCAGCTCTTTCACCCCTTGACCACCGAGCGCCTCGCACAGCTTTTCGAGGAGCTGCTGCTTGAGATAACCGAGCTCGTTAGCCCACGCCGCCGTGGCCACCCGCACATAAAGCGTATTACCGACGAGCCGCTCGGCCCGCGCGTGCGCGGCGAGTTTGGCGCCAGCCGCCTCATGCCAGGCGGCGAGGACGCGCCATTCGTGGGCCTGCTTTTGTAGGCCCAGTCTACGGAATAATCCGTCGAGTAGAACCTCACCCTGCTGGGGAGATTCGCTGGCTTTGCGGCGTTTCCTCATCACAAGGAAACACGTAGCCGCCGGCACAGTTCGCGCAGCCGCCGCTGGCCGCCGCTATCACGGAGCAGGAACTTGATACCCACCGAAGTGGGAAGGACGTAGCTGACCTTGCTATCGATCTCCATGGCGGCCGCGCCGCCCGGTGGGACGACCGAGAGCACGAGATCGGTGCCGATCGGAAGCGGGGTAGCGCTGCGCAACAGTGCGCCGCCGATCGAGATCTCGGTGAGCGTGGCATCGCACGCCTCCGCCGAACCGTGCAGGCGGTAGCTCACTGCAATTTCGACCGGAAGACGGGTGTGCTTGCGGCGCCGCGGCTCCTTGACCTGGCCGCCTAGCGCAGCGAGCACGAAGTCGCGCTTCTCCGCTTCGCCCGCGTCGAATGCAACCTGGGCACCCGCGCGCACGCGGAGCCGGGGTAGCGCCGGGCGCCAGGAGAGAACGGTGGAGCGGATGAGGACTTTGTTGGGCAGACCGTTGCAGATGAGTTCGACCACCACCGACGTGGCGGGATCGATCGGTGCGGTGGTCGGCACGAACAGCCCTCCCGTGGGCAGATCGTGTGAATAGGCGGCGAGAAAATCGCTGCGGTTCTGAAAGCGCGCGGTCAGGATTCGCATGACCGCGGGGGACGGTAACACATTCACATCCCCTCGCAACCCGTGTTAAAAGGCCGGTGATATGGGGCGCCTACTCATTCTCATTCCCACCTATAATGAGCGCGAAAATCTGCCCGCAATCATCCAGGCCGCGGCCCAGTCGCTGGCGGGGGAATCGGTCGAGGTGGATTTTCTCGTCATCGATGACAATTCGCCCGACGGCACCGGCCAGTTGGCCGACCAGCTCGCCGCCGAGAATCCCCATGTGAAGGTGATGCATCGACCCGGGAAGCTCGGCCTCGGCACCGCCTACTTGGCCGGCTTTCGTCGCGGACTCGATGAGGGCTACGACTATTTCTTCGAACTAGATGCCGACTTTTCCCACGACCCGAAGTATCTCGCGCCGATGCTGAATTTGGCGCGACGCGAAGCCGATATGGTCGTCGGTTCGCGCTATGTCGAGGGGGGCGGCACCGAGAATTGGGGGCTTTTGCGCAAGTTCATCTCGCAGGGGGGGAGCCTCTACGCGCGTACGATTTTGGGCGTGAAGGTTCGCGATCTCACCTCCGGCTTCGCCTGCTATCGACGTCAGGCGCTCGAAGCACTGCCGCTCGCCGAGATTCGCTCCAACGGATACAGTTTCCAGATCGAGATGAAGTATCGCTCGCTGAGGGCGGGCCTGCGGGTGGTGGAGTTTCCGATCGTCTTTGCCGATCGGCGCGTCGGGAAGTCGAAGATGTCGCGACAGATCTTTCTCGAGGCATTGACGATGGTGTGGAAGCTACGGTTGGGGGTGTAGAGGGTGGCGAGCAAGGTCTGGATCGATGGTGGAGTTCGCGACGCATCGCAGGCACGCGTCCCCGTTTTCGACCGCGGTTTTCTCTACGGTGATTCGGTGTACGAGGTGCTGCGGACTTTTGGCGGGCGACCCTTTGCGCTCGATGAGCACCTGGATCGGCTCGAGCGCTCTGCCGAACGGATCGGTCTCGTGCTACCGGAGCGCAGCCAGATCGAGAAGGCGACGCGCGCTTCGATCGTGGCGACACGCGAGCCCGAGTGCTACCTGCGCATCATGGTCACCCGCGGGGCCGGGCCGATCGGACTCGACCCGGCGTTGGCCGATGCCCCACGCCTAGTGGTGATGGCGCTACCGCTGGTGCTGCCCGAAGAGCGTCTTTACCACGATGGCGTCGCAGTTGCGCTCGTCAGCGCGCGTCGCAATGTGGCGGGCGCTCCCGGCGCAGTCGACCCGCAGGTGAAGTCGGGCAACTATCTCAATTCAGTGGTCGGAGTCGCGGAGGCGCGCCGCCACCGAGCCTACGAAGCGCTTCTGTGTGACGGGGTAGGTCGGCTGGCGGAAGGCTCCTCGTCGAATCTCTTTCTGGTGCGCGGGGGACGGCTGGCGACGCCACCGCTCTCGGTGGGGCTCCTCGAAGGCATCACGCGTCGCCATGTGATCGCGCTGGCACGGCGGCTCGGACTGGCGGTCGATGAGCTGGCGCTCTGGCCGGTCGACCTCGAGCATGCCGAAGAGGCCTTTCTCACCAGTTCCGTGCGGGGCGTCATGCCGATCGTGCGGCTCTCTACCCTCCAGAGGGAGGAGAAGACCATCGGTCTGGGACGACCGGGAGAGATCACGAAGCGGGTGGGCGAGGCCTATCTAAAGGCCGCGGAGGAGATGTCACGCGCGGCGGGATGATGCTGCTGTGGTTGGCTCTCGGCGGTTGCCGCCACCTGGGCGGCCCTCGAGTGAAGACCGGTTTGTCGACGCTTCAGCAGCGTGTCGATGTCAGCGGGGCGTGGCGCTGGAATCTGGTGACCTCGGCACCGGAGCAGGGAACGGAGCGGCACGAGGAGGAGCTGTGGTACCTCGAACAGCACGGGGCTGCGGTGAAAGGCTACTACGATCGGCGGACGGTTCTGCGTTCGACAGACGAGCGGCTGTTTCGCTGCAGTGAAGCCCCCTGGCTGGAGCGCCGTGCCCACGTCGAAGTCGAGGGTCACCTAGAGGGGGAACGCTTGAGGCTCGATGAGAAAAGCTACCGCACGGTGCCAGGCCCTTGTGAACACGGAGCGCGCCAGCCAGCTCACTACACCGGGCGAGTGTTCGCCAGCTCGATCGAACTTTCCTGGGGGCCGGGAGAGCACCA
>JAHFDT010000212.1 GCA_023248875.1 Myxococcales bacterium
AACGCCGAGGTAATGCGCTCGCGCTCCAGGGTGGCGAGCACTTCGGCCGGCTCGAACTGGTCGAGGATGACCAGGCAGCCGCCCACCGCGAGCGTCAGCGCGACAAAGGCAGGCGCCATTGCGTGGTAGAGCGGGCAGGCGACCAGATGGCGCTCATCACAGCGGATCGGCAGCTGGGCCATGAAGTCGAACACCGGTTCGAACCCGGTTTGGCCGAAGTCGCGTCGCGCTCCCTTGGAGCGCCCGGTAGTGCCCGACGTGTAGACCATGAGACCGCCGCCGCCTTGGCCGCGCACGGACGGCGGCCCATCGGCGCGACCGCGCGCGAGTAGCTCATCGTAGGAGTCGAAGGCTGCTCGGGGCTGACCCGAGTCGGCGATGGCGATGCAGCGTTGGCGCGCAGGTCCGATCGGGCCCATCTCCGCCAGCGCACCTTCTACCGTCGAGGCAAAGGTGGCGTGAAAGATCAGCGCCTTTGCTCCGGAGTTTTCAAGGAGGTAGGCCACCTCCTTGGGCTTGAGGCGATAGCCCACCTGCACCCCGATGGCACGGAGATAGCTGTAGGCCGCGGTGAGCTCGAGCCACTCCGGTCCATTGTGCAGCATCATCGCGACGCGGTCGCCCGGTCCGATGCCGAGGCTGTGCAGTCCATGGGCCAGCCGATTGATCCGCGCATCGAGCTCGCCGTAGCTGAGCCGCAGCGAACCGGCCACCAACGCCGGCCGCTCGGGAGAGTGGAGTGCGTGGAGGTGGGGCAGTACGAAGGGGCTCAGCGTCCGGGAGCGTACCAGGTCACGGATAAAACGGGCGGTGGCCACTGGTGACAGATACCGCGCAAGGCCGGTTTGTCGCAGCACCTGGAGGGCGCGTCGGCCGAGCAATGCTGTGCGCCCGGCGCCGTGGAAACGATGACGCCCAGGGATCCTCATCGGCGGTGACCTTCTAGATTGACGAGCGCCTGCTGCACGTCATGACGCTGGGGAGCATCGGGGGGAGCGAGTTCGAGATATTTTTGGTAAGCACGAACCGCTCTAGCCCGGTCGTTGCTCTCGCGGCGCGCATCGCCCGCGAGCAGGTAGGCAGCGACGGCGAAGGACGCCTGATCCCCGCCGAGCGCAATCGCCCGTTCGGCCATCTCGGCGGCGGCTCGTCGCTGGCCCTGATCGCGGAGCACGCGGCCCAACTTGAAGGCGGCCTCACCGCTCTCGGGATCGAGTCTGACAGCGGCTCGATAGGCCTGCTCTGCCTCGCCGTGTCGCGATAGCTCCTCAAGACAGTCGCCGATCACCAGCTGCAGATCGGCGCGATCGGGGCTCTTTTTCGCCGCTCTCTCCAACGAGGCCAACGCGTCTTGGACACGACCATCGGCGATGAGCAACCTGGCCTCGCCGATCCGTGCGTCAGTTTCCGTCGAGCTGCGCTCCGCGGCTTGGTATTCCTTCTGCGCATCGATGGGGCGCCCGAGTGCTTCACTCGCACGACCGGCCACCAGATGGGCGAGCGGTACATCGCCGAGCGCGAGTGCGCGCCGGGCGTCCTGCAGCGCCTCGGTCTCGTGGTGGAGCGCGAGCTGCGCCTGGGCCCGGCCGGTCAGCGCGTCGACAGAGCGGCCATCGGCCGCGACGGCACGCTGGTAAAGGGCAAACGCCACCTCGTAGCGGTGCAGACGAAAATTGACCTCGCCCGCGCCGGTCAAGAGGGCGGGGCTCGCCGTGGCTTGCGTCACCAGGGGTTCGTAGAGTTTGGCAGCTCCTTCGAGATCGTGGCGGGCCAGGGCCAGCGCAGCGCGGCGCGGGCCGATCAGGAGGGCATCGGCTCCCGCCGTCTCGAGCTCCCGCAAGAGCGCATCGGCTTCGTCAAAGCGGCCCTGGAGCTCGAGCGCCTGCGCGAGGCCGAGACGGGCGTTTTGCAGCTGCGAGGGATCCTTGAGCTCAGCGACCGCCCGGCGGAAGCTCGTCTCCGCCTTCTGGCCATCGCCGAAGGAGAGGTAGACGCGGCCGAGTCGGCTGCGCTGCTCTGGCTCGGCGGCCACCTGCTCTTCCGCCTTGGCCAAGGTCGCCGCAGCCCTCTCCGGCTGCGCCGTTTGGTAGAGCTGTGAAAGGACCACATAGGCGTCGAGCAGGTGCGGGTTGGCGGCGATGGCGGTTTCGTAGGCGGCGATGGCGCGCTCGCTCGCGCCCGCCCCCCCTTTGAGCTCCTCGAGACGGCCACGCCAGTAGGCCACCCGCGCGTCCTTCGGACGAAGCTCCGCTGCCCGCCTGAGAAAGTCCTCGGCGAGGTCAGCCCGCTTGGCATTCACCTGCGCTTCGACCATCAGGACCAGCGCTTCCGGGGAGTGAGGTTGACGGGCCAGCACCGCCTCGAGGAAGGGAAGTGCCAGCTCCGAATGGTCGCGTGCGCAGAGCAGCTGGGCCAGGCCAATTCGCGGCTCGACGGCCGTGGAGTCGAGTGCCACCGCCTTGCGCAGGCGCTCCTCGGCTTCCGCCGGTCGCTCGGCGAGGATCCGTGTGCCGAGCAGTGTCCACGCGGCGCCAAGTTCGATGGGGCTGGCCGTGGCGCCCAGCTGGGAAATCAACCCCAAAACCTTGCGCTCCAGCTCCGCGGAATCGGCTTCGCTCAGGCGAATCACGCCGAGCGCGGCGCCGAGATGGCGCGGACTGAGTTGACCTGCAACACGGAATTCACTCGCGGCCGCTGCAGTATCGCTGAGCTGTTCGAGCGCTCGCGCGGCCCCAAAGTGGGCCGCCGCCCGTTTGGCATCGAGCCCCAGCGCTTGGCGAAACGCAGCCAGCGCGGCGGGACCATCGTCGAGCGCCAGCTCGCACCAGCCGAGGAGGATGGCGGCGTCCGGGTCCTGGGCGGCGAGCGGTTTGAGCTGGGCGATCGCTTCGGTCGGCTTATGCGCCGCGAGCAGTCGGAGCGCGTGCGCCTTGACCGATTCGGGGCCTGCGAAATGCGCTGCGTCGAGCTCCGCCAGGAGCTGCTCGGCAGATCGCAAATGGGAGGCCGAACCCGAAAGGCTGGCCGCCAGGTGGGCCTCGACCGCCAGGGCGCGTGCCTCATGAGCATTCGGGTCGATGGTCAGCGCATCCTGCAGGCGCGCCGCCGCCTTTTCATAGGAGACGAGCGTGTCTTCGGCCCAGAGTTGGCGTGCAGCCGCGATCGCCATCGCCACCGCTTCGCGTCGCTGACGGGTCTGCTGCAGTGCGAAAACTCCTGCTGTGGCGGTAATCAATAAGATCAGCAGGCCGGCCGAGATGAGTACGCGCCGCAGCGATGGCAGCCGGAGTCTTCGTGCCGGCGGTGGAGGTGGAGTGGGCGGTTTTGCAACCGGGGCGACTACGGCCGGTGGCGGGGGAGCGATCGGGGAGGGGCGTGGGGGAGGCGCTTGGGGAGGTGGCACCGGTGGTAGCGGGTTCGACTTTGCCGCGGGGGGACGAGGAGGCGCAGGCGTCGAAGATGGGGGTGCAGGAATCGGCTTCACAGGAGGAGGCGGTACCACCTCTCGCTTGGGGGCAGGGAGGTCGAGGTCGATCCCTTGGGTGGGTAAAGTGGGCAGCGGCTGCGGCTCGGGCGTAAAGCGGTCGGAGCTATCGAGGTCGAGCGGCGGCAGCGGGGTAGCGCTCGACGAGTGCCCACAGGTGGGACAGGCCCAGGTGCCGCCCTCGCCCGCCGGCGGCAAGGGCAAACCACATTGATTGCAGTTCAGTTGCATGCGTCGGTTGGTGACGACATCGGTGCGGGCCAAAGCTTACCATGATGTGACCCCGGTTCCCGGGTTTTCTCTTTGCAGGTCCCGAGTTTGCTCTATAAGGATGTTCCGAGTTTTCCTATGCCCCCATACCAATGATCCCAACGAGAACCTCTGCCGATCACTCGAAAGCCGAGGAGCTTAGCCCAGACATCAACGCCTATCATGATGATATCGTCAATCACCCGCGCAAGCTGCCAGGGAACTGCCTGACCGATCAAGACCCCTTTGCGCCGACGGGGATCGCAAGTTGAATGTCTTGTGCGGCGCGTTGCCAACGAACGATTCCGCTGGTAGACAACTCCAATGGTCGGCTTGACCTACTTCGCGCTCTCCACCGCGCTTGTCGTCTTGCTCAGCGCAATCGGCTACGTGCCTGAGATCAACCCGCTGGCATCCGTACCTGTTTACGTTGCGCTTGTGCTGGCAGGGATCGCCGGATGGATGATTGTGCGCGAGATTCGACACGATCTCTATCAGCTCTGCACGTACTGGGCCTTCTTCGGCTTCATCGCTGCCATGGGGTCTCTTCTGCTCATCCTGAGCCATCACCTCCTCGGCTTCGTATTTGCTGGCCTCTCGATCTCGGCGTGGATCGCGAGCGTGATCGTGCTTGTTCGGGCACGTCTTGCGAAGGATGAACGCCCAAATGAATTGCTTCGTCGGTTCAAGCGTGAGCACGTGTTCGAACACGCGGGCGTTCAGATCGCTGTTGAGGTACCCGATGAGGCTGCGTTGATCTCAGGGGTCTTTGACGTTCGCGTGTTCGTGCAGAACTGCTGGGATGCTGAGCGGTCGGTCTCGATCTTCTTGCTTCCGCGGAAGGGTCTAGTGCAGGTGCCAGGTGGCGCCGAAGTCGCCGTACCGACCGATCCGCTCATGTTGCAAGGTACCGAGGTGGGGGTGCTGTCGATCCCAGTTGTGGTCACTACGCCCAGCCGCGTCGCGATCTACGTAGAGCTGCGTGCGTCCGGCACTGGTGGTCGTCGCATTTGGCGACGTCCCGCCCAGACAATACCCATGAGTATTTCGCCGATCGCGACCCTGCTCCTCACGATCGTGTCCTTTGGAACGCACTGGGTGTGGGGCGGTGGCCTCATCGTCCGCGTTCCTTCGGGTCCACGAAGGGTTGGTGGGTCCATGACTCTTCAGCGCCGCTGGCATCGGCTCACGGCTTGACTGCGAGGCATGCCCCGTCCAGCGATGGCACCACCTTTTCCGATAGCACCACCTTATTCCGATGGCACCCATACGCTCGTCTTCACTCCTGAGGAATTTCTCTTTAGAGATCCCGGGTTTTCTCTTTACAAGGCGCTACGGAGGCGCTATGGATCACGCCCGTTGCGCGCCAGCTTCTTTCAATCGTCATGGAGGAGTGGCCGAGTGGTTGAAGGCAGCGGTCTTGAAAACCGCCGCGCTGAAAGGCGCCGGGGGTTCGAATCCCTCCTCCTCCGCCGGCCCCTGAAAAGAGAATAGCGGTTGTGATGAAATCCTTCCGGGGCGAGATCGGCCCGTGTGGCGGATCTGCCCTGCGCGACTCGCCTCCCGCACAATGAATGGGCATCGTCTGTTCTACCGCGCGAGGGACGCGCGGCAGGGGGGTGGCTCGCTAAGTCCTTTCTCCCAGCAAGGCTGGGAGAGATGTCGGCAAGGAAACGGCGAGCCCGGGGAGACCAGTGCGGGGATTAGCTCCCCCGGCATCGTCGTTCTACCGCGCGAGAGACGCGCGGCAGGGGGGCGGCTCGCTGGGCTTTGCCCAGCGAGGGGGGGCGGGAAGGCCCCCCATAAAATGGAGAGATGACCGAGAGGCCGAAGGTGCTCGCTTGCTAAGCGAGTGTAGGGCCAAAAGCCTTACCGAGGGTTCGAATCCCTCTCTCTCCGCGAGTGAGAAGTTGACAGAGGCGTCCGGAAGAGCGCATGTCAACGGTCGATAGGCGGCCATAGCTCAGCTGGATAGAGCATCGGTCTACGGAACCGAGGGTCAGAGGTTCGAATCCTCTTGGCCGCGCCACGATGGACGAGGAGTTCATGAGAGCGGCGCTCGCTGAATCCGACGCGGCCGCGGCGAGCGGCGACGTTCCCGTGGGAGCGCTGGTGGTGCGAAACGGTGTTGTGCTGGGCCACGGGCACAATCGCCGCGAGGCGGCACAGGATCCCACTGCCCACGCTGAGGTGTTAGCGCTTCGGTGTGCGGCGCAGTGCATCGGCAGTTGGCATCTCGATGGCTGCACACTCTATGTTACGCAGGAGCCCTGCGCGATGTGTGCCGGGGCTGTGGTCAACGCGCGGATAGCACGTCTCGTGTATGGCTGCGATAATCCCAAAGCGGGTGCAGTTCGTACGCTCTTTCGCATTGCCGACGATCCTCGCCTCAACCATCGCGCGGAAATTATGAGGGGCATCTTGGCCGAAGAATGTGGCGCCCGCCTGACCCAGTTCTTTCAGAGATTACGGAATTCTCGACAGTAAGAAGTGCTCGACCGCACCCAGTTCTTTCAGAGATTACGGAATTCTCGACAGAGTTCTCGATAGCTCGATAGTAAGAAGTGCTCGACCGCACCCAGTTCTTTCAGAGATTACGGAATTCTCGACAGTAAGAAGTGCTCGACCGCACCCAGTTCTTTCAGAGATTACGGAATTCTCGACAGTAAGAAGTGCTCGACCGCACCCAGTTCTTTCAGAGATTACGG
>JAHFDT010000213.1 GCA_023248875.1 Myxococcales bacterium
GATCGCGCGTTTCGGCCGGCGACATATCGGGCACGATCCGCACGCCGACGCGGGCCCAAGCCGACTCATTGATGATATTGCGCGCATCCTTGCGCGACGAGGCCTGGATCGCATTGATGGCGATCGAAGGCTGGCGCCAATTCTGCTCCCAGGGATGGCGTCCGCCGAGCAGCAGCGTCCCGGGTAGCATTCCAGCCTGGGCACGAAAGTGGGCTTCGTCCCCTGGAAGAGACTGAATATCGGCGCGTTCGCCAGCGGTGAGCGGCCGCACACGCTCGCACATCCCCGGGATGGCGATCGAACCATCGGGATTCGTCAGCGTCGCCAGCATGCGACAGAGTGCCATCGTGGGATCGGGTACCGGTCCGCCCCACATGCCGCTGTGGAGCGACTGCTTGAGCGCCCGCACCTCGACCTGTACGACGACGATGCCGCGCAGCGCGGTGGTGATCGAGGGCAACCCGGTTTCGAAATTGCCGGTGTCGGTGAGCACAATCGCATTTGCCGACACCAGCGACCGATAGGTTCGCAGGAACTCGCCGAGGTGCTCGCTGCCGATCTCCTCCTCGCCTTCCACCACGATTTTCAAATTGATCGGCGGCTCGCCGGCGGCCAGCCAAGCGGCCAGAGCCGCCGTGTGGACGACGATGCCCGCCTTGTCGTCGGCCGTGCCGCGGCCATAGAGACGCCCATCGATCGCGGTCGGCCGGAAGGGATCGGCGATCTTCCAGCGCGCGGGATCGCCTGCCGGCTGCACATCGTGGTGGGCATAGAGCAGCACCGTCGGCCGACCCGGCGCCCCCATCCATTCGCCGTAGACATAGGGATGCGCTCCCGGTACTTCGAGGAGCTGCACCTGGGCGAAGCCCCGCTCGCGCAGGAGGCGCACGGTCGCATCCGCACTCTTGCGCACCTCGGCCGGATCGAAGCCTGCGAACGAAACGCTGGGGATCTTCGCGAGGGCGATCAGGTCATCGAGCTGCTGCTGTTTCGTCGACTGGTATCGGGTGATCGCTGCATCGATAGGGGACATGGATTCAGCAGAGTAGCACTACTGCCCGCCGAATTGCACTCGGCGCAGCGCCTGCGCAACGTGGTTCGAGGGGCTGCCCCCGACTCGCCCGCGCGCACGTTCCAGCGCGCCAGTAGCGATCAATCGAACCTCGTTCGCCGTTGCTGCATTCCCCAGCTTTCCCGTCGCCCAACTCCACGAGCTAGCCACTTCGCCGATGGCATCAGCGAGAGCGATCACCGTTTTCGAATCGTTGGCCCCGTCGAGCAGCTGTGCGAGGGTCTTGGTTCCCCGCACGCTGTGGCTGGCAGCGAGCCCTTGGAAGGCCGCAAAACGACGGCGATCGCTCGGACCCACATGTGCCAGAAGAGGCTCGAGCTCACCCAGCTTGCCCAGGCCGATGGCGGCGACGATCTGTTGCGCCATCTCCCCCTCGTGTGCCCAGACCGCGCGGAATAGCGGCGCCAGCTTGGGTTCAGCGGCCAGGCTCAACGAATCCAGCAGCGCTACGGCCAGGGCGTTCTGATAGCGTGGTTCTAGTCGGGGAGGAGCGTGGAAGGCTGCCAGATCCAGTAGAGCCCAACGGGCCTCCGAACCGAGGCGCCGCAGCACGACACCGATCACTTCGGGACGCCGCGACCGTGACTGGTTTGCGATCGCCACTGGGTCGAGTGAGCCCACCGCGGCGAAAAGCTCCGGAGCGAGCTTGCGCGCCTGTTCCACACTTTCTGCAAGTGGTCCCCGCGCATCGCCGAGCTCCGATGGATCGATGTTCACGCCGCGAGCCCAAGCGTGGGACGCCAGCAGAAGCAGCAACATCGCTCTCATCGGCCCGCTCCCCACCAGTTGAGATTGGGCATCGGCCGCGCTTGGCTCGTCGTGCCGCAGTGCACCTCTCCGTCGAGGGCGTGGTAGTCATCCCAATCTTCCACGAAGTGGATCTTCAGCCCCATGCCGTCGCTACCGAGAGCATTCTGCGCGGTCCCCAAGCGATCCACGAGATCCTTCTCGAACAGGTCAACGCCAGCGACCACCGGGCCATGCGGCTTGGGGATCCCAACGCTGCCATTGGCGGAGCGCAGATTGACCGTCCCAGGCATATGCGCCACGAGCAGCTGCTCACCGCCCGTCTTGACCCGTTCGAACAGGAAGGGCATCTCGACGATCTCGTCGGCCGTCAAGCCTATCTCGGTCTGCAACGCCAAGCGCTGCTCATCGATCTTGAGCTGGGCCAGCTCGTTGGCCGCCATCAGTTCGGGGTTGGTCAAGAGGTTATCGACGGTGGTATCGGCCTTCTTGTTCCACCAGTGCATCCCGGCAAACACCACCGCATTGCCATGGCCAGCCTGGGAGAGCTCCAGCAGCATCGCGCGTGCGCGCTTGGGCGAGGCCACGAGCAGCTTCCAGCCCCGTGGAGTATGGGCCGGCACGTAGCTGAAGATCTCGTCCACGTGGCCCACCAATAGAAAAGCGGTGTCCACCTGAAACACCGGCTGGACGCGCTGCGCATCATAAAAGGCGCGCACCTCTGGATCGATGTACATCGTCTCGTTGCCGCCGATAAGGATGCGCCCAAGCGGGTAAGTCACCGCGCCCTTGCTGTAGGGCGGGAGGGTGTCGTGGTTGCCAAAGGAATCGAGCGAGGAGGAGAGATCGCCCTGTGATTCATCGGTGTGGGGCCAAATGAAGGCCATGTCTTTGCCCAGCTGCTGCTCGGCGAACTGGCCGGCCTTGCGATTGGGCTGCGCGCTGCGCTGCGCCACGCGCATGCCCTGCGTGGTGCCGCCCGGTGCCGGCATGAACGTCACGCCGATCTGCCACCAGTCTTCGGCCCACTGATCGTCGACCTCGGCGTGTTTCTGGTCGTCGGAGGCGGAGAGAGTGAGGCTGCCGATCCCCTGGGCAAAGGCATCACCACTCTGGTCATTGGGCACTGCCTCCCATAGCGTGGCGAGGTCGGTCAAATTGTGAATCATCACGAAGGGCGCCACGCGCAACGCCAGGCGATCCTCCGCCACCACGCGGGGGCCATCGCTTACCACCAAGTGGAGCACCACCTGGCCATCCCAGGTCGCATCGGCAAAGCGCTTCCCCTCGATCGCAAATTCGGCGCCCGCTGCCAGCTCCGCGGCGCTGAGCTCACCGGTGACCACCTTCCACTTCTCGGGAGCACCGGCCACGCGAAACAGCCGTACTGCATCTCCCGCGCCCTCGAGGGTGATCTTGCCGCTCGCCATCATCGGCACGATCGGCCAGGCTACCAGGCGGATGCGAGCCAGGTCCTTTCCATCGTCGAGACCGTTGACCTTCTCATCGCTCGCATCGGGTAGCTGGTCGCCATCATCGTCGTCGAGATTGGCAAGAAACAGCGCGCCGCTTTGTGCCGACCAGCCTTCGTGGGGAAGGTAGTCCTTATCATCGACCAGCCCATCACGATTGCTATCGGCCAGCAGCGACGAAGGGGGCGGCGAAGAGCTGGTACGGTTGCACCCGGCCAACAACAGGAGCAACATTATGCACTGCAACATCGAACGGACGCTATCTTAGCGCATCCAGGCCTGTCAAGATGCATACCCGCGTGATCCCTGACGCCGCACTGCGACCTTTTGTCCTCGGCAGTTCTCACACCGCCCGCACGCTGGCGACGAATGAGGTCGATTTTTTCGAGGTGTTGGCGCCCGAAAGTCTGCCCGTTTTCCAGCTCATCAACGCCGGCAACAGCCACGCCTTCGGCGGCCTCGCTGTCCCCGCCTGGGTGCAGCTCGACTGCTATTCGCTGCCGACGGCGATGATCGGCTGGGCGGTGCCGCAGTCGCTGGTTCCGACGGATCTTTGGCAAGTGCTCCTGACAGGGGTTGAAACCAACTTCGGCGTTTCCCTGGACCACTACGACGGCCTCGTTCCGCTTAGCTCCTACACCGCTTTGCCCTCGCTCGAGCCCGGCACCGTGATCGGGATTTCGCTCTACTCGCTGGTCCGCGGCCTCGGTCTGCGCACCAAGGCAGCGGCACTGGCTCGGTTGGGCGCGCGCCGACAGATCGGGCTGACCCAATATGGCAATCGCGCGGTGCGTACCCATACTGCGCTCGGCCCGCTCGAGGTGCTGGCGGCCCAGGCCCCACCCCACAGCCTGCCCGACGAGACTTTCGTCTATCGCATCGAGCTCGACGGGACCTACCTCGCTGCACTCGCCCGGGGCGAGCCGCCTCGACCGCCGACTCAGCCGGTCGTCCACCGCGTGCCGATCGAGCCCGGCCGAACTTCCGAAAGAATTGCCGTGCTGGCCCATCGAGATCGTATCACGATCCTGGGCGTGGAAAACCAGCAGCTGCTGATCGGCGAGCTGTGCTAAAGAGTCGGCATGGACGTCGAGCTCATCCGGGAATACCGCTTCGAGGCTGCGCACCGGCTACCCCACGTGCCCGCGGGCCACAAATGTGCCCGGCTGCATGGCCACAGTTTCAAGATCGAGCTTACGGTCGCTGGCCCGGTCGACGAGGCCACGGGCTGGCTGATCGATTTCGGGGTACTGGATGAGCACGTTCAGCCGCTGCTCGATCGACTCGACCACCACTATTTGAACGAGATCCCCGGCCTCGAAAACCCCACCTCGGAGCTGCTCGCGCGCTGGCTGTGGCATGAAATCGCCCCGCGCATTCCGCAGCTGGTGGCGGTCACGATTTTCGAAACCTGCGACGCACGCTGCGTCTACCGCGGCGCATGAAGACGGCTCGACTTCTGACGCTGAACCTATGGGGCGCCGAGCCACCGCTCGACCGCCGGCTGGAGCTTCTGGTCGAGGGTGCCCGCACACTGGGGGCCGATGTGATCGCCTTGCAGGAGGTCCGCTCGGTGCCGGGTACCGTGCCCAACACGGCCGAGACCATCGCTGCGCAGCTCGGCTACTCCTGGGTCTGGGCACCGGCGACCGAATGGGGGGGCGGTGAAGAGGGGCTAGCGCTACTCTCTCGCTGGCCGATCGTGCACCAGGCGCATCGTGAGCTGCCCCATGCCTTGCCCACCGAGCGGCGCGTCGTGCTCGGTGCGGCAGTGATGACGCCCATCGGTGAGCTGGCGGTTTTTACCACCCATCTGAACTACCGCTTGACGGATGGCGCCAAACGCGAAGACCAGGTGGCAGCGGTCGATGGCTTCGTCACCGATTGGGTGGCCTCGCGCCCGACCTCACTGCCGCGCCTCCTCGCCGGCGACTTCAACGCCACTCCTGACTCGGATGAGATCCGCTACCTGCGCGGCCTGCACAGCATTGCGTGGAAGCGCACCTATTATCAGGACGCCTGGGCCGCCTGCCATCGCGACCAGCCGGGCTACACCTGGGCTCGCAAGAACCCGCAGACCGCCGGGCTGCACTGGCTCGAACGCGATCGCCGCATCGACTACATCTTGGTCTCCCCGTTGGCCCGGGATGGGCGCGGCGAAGTGCTCGACTGCCGCCTCGCCTTCGACCAGCCAGCGAGCGACGGAATGTTCGCCTCGGACCATTTTGGGCTGCTGGCCGACATCCGGCTAGGGGCGTGACGCACCGATTGCCCATCTGTTACAGTAACAGTTCATGGCGCGGCTTCTCTCGCTGGCACTGCTACTTTGGGCTGCGCCCAGCCATGCCGGTAACCCTTCGCCCGAGACACTGACCAAGGCGCACGAAGTCTATCAGGCGGGTGCCACCGCCTATCGCGATGGCTTCTACGCCGATGCGGAGCGCGCCTTTCGCGACGTGTATGAGCTCATCGGCACTCCCGAAGTGCTCTACAACATCGCGGTGGCCCTCGAGAAGCAGCGCAAATGGGGACCGGCCGCCAGCGTGCTCCAAGCCTACCTGCGCGACTCAAAACGCGAGAAGGATCCGCGCGCGATTGCCGCGCGGATCGTCGAGCTCCACCAGCGGCAGCAGGAGCAAGATGAGCAGGATGCGATCGAACGGCGGAAGCCGCCTTCCGAATCGCCCCAGCCGGTGCCGAACGAGGCGACCCATCGCCAGCAGATGGCGGCGCTCGGGCTGCGCGGGGTTGATTGGGAAGCTTCGCCGCCACCGAGATCCATGGCGGTGTCCCTGCTTCCCTCTGCAGCGCCCCCCCCTCCGACCGAAGTGGTCCCCCTCTACCGTCGCTGGTGGCTGTGGGTGGCCATCGGCGGCATGGTGGCCGCAGCCACGACGGTTGCGGTGGCCCTTTCGGTGTCCGCTTCACGGACTGCACCGAACCATCCATTCCCCGATTTTGGCCCCGGCGCCAAGTAGACCCCGTTCAGGTTGAAATGAGCGTAACGAGGCAGCTGGAACCGAGGCGAGGCGAGGAGCGACGACGCAGGACTACTGGCAGTAATCCCAGGAGGAGCGACGAAGCAGCGCCGAAGGGACCGGCCGTCGCAGTAGATCATTTCAACCTGAAAGGGGTCTA
>JAHFDT010000214.1 GCA_023248875.1 Myxococcales bacterium
GGAGCCTCGACGAGCTTTGCTCGTCGAGGGAGGCGGCACGCCTCCCCTCAATGGCTAGTGCCCTGAACTGCGAACCTTGGACTTGGAGATATGTCATAAATCTCGGTTCCAGGGTACTAGCGCGTTCCATCTCCTCTTCCACCACTCGGCGAACCTGCACCAGGCAGTAGATCCTTTGGGGATGTTTGAGCTTGCAGGCGGTGCGGCCGGCGCGAATTTCATCCGCAATCCGCGCTGGAATCGTGCACGTGCCGGTTGAGGCCAACTCGCGCCGGATATCGGAACGAGTGCAGCCAAAGCAGTAACAGAGCGTCTCCGTGGGGTTCATCCGATCTCCGGATCGGGAGTGGTGCGGATTAATCTGTGAGGGTGGATAGCTATATCAGCGAGCTACTGCGTTTGCGGTTGCCGCCTGCTGTTCGATCTCCTCTTTGACCGCCCTCCGAACCTGCACGAGGCAGCAGATCCCCTGAGGGTGGTTCACAACGCAGGCGCAGCAGTCAGCGCGGATGGCATCGACGATCCGCGCCGGAATCGTAGAGTTCCCGGTGGCGGCGACCTCGCGACGGATGTCGTCTCTCGTGTAGCCGAAGCAGTAGCAGAGCGTTTCCTTCGGGTCCATGAGCCCTTACCGTTCAAGACCTGGGCCACTGAATCGGCGCGGGGTTCGACTGGTCGGCAATTCGATTTTGGAATACAATCCATCATTATGGAATCTCAGGGAGAGTCCAGCGAGCTCGTCGCCAAGAGCGCGGCGATGCAGCGGGTGATCGAGCTGGCCAAGCGGGCAGCGAAGGTGGATGCCCCGGTGCTCCTGACCGGCGAGACGGGCGCGGGGAAGGAGCGGATCGCCCGTCTTATCCATGAGGCCTCGCATCGGGCGCCGGGCCCGTTCATCCCAGTTAATTGTGGCGCGCTGCCGGAGAATCTCATCGAGAGCGAGCTATTTGGCCACGTCAAGGGCGCCTTTACTGGCGCTGACCGCGACGCCAAGGGGCTGATGGAGGCGGCCACGGCGGGCACGCTGCTGCTCGACGAGATCGGTGAGATTCCGCCGCCGGTACAGGTGAAATTGTTGCGGGTGCTACAAGATCGCCAAGTTCGGCGCGTGGGCAGCACCGAAAGCCGCGAGGTCAACGCGCGGATCATCGCCGCGACCCACCGCGACCTCGAGGAGATGGTGCGGGAAAAGTCCTTTCGCAAAGATCTCCTCTACCGCCTCAAAGTGGTCACCATCGAGGTGCCGCCGCTGCGGGCGCGGTCGGAAGATATCCTTCCGCTCGCCCATGGCTTCATGCGCCGCGGCTGCCAGACCTATCAGTGCGGTCCGTGCGCCCTTTCGGCCAAGGCACTCGATCGGCTGCTCGCCTACCCCTGGCCCGGCAATGTGCGAGAGCTCGAACACGTGATGGAGCGAGCGGTAGTGCTGGCCGAGGGCAAGCCGAAGATCGAAGAGTCCGATCTGCCCCCCGAGCTGCTGGGCGGAGCTACGGTCGCCGAAGTGGCCGAGGGCGAGCTGCTGCCCCTGGCCGAAATCGAGCGGCGACACATTCTGCAGGTGCTCGAACGCTGCGGTGGCAGCCGCAAAGAGGCCGCGAATGTGCTGGGCATCGCGCCCAACACGCTATGGCGCAAGCTGCGCGAATACGGCGTGATTCAGGATTAGGATGCGAGGACCGATGCGACCTGCAAGCGGTTTTGTGGTGTTTTTTTTGCTTCTGGCCAGCGTCAGCGATGCGGAGGAGGATGCGAAGGCCCACAACAATCGCGCCATGGCCGCTTTTGCCCTCGGTCACTATGCTGACGCGGCGCCGGAATTTGAAAAGGCGTTTGAGCTCAAGCCGCTGCCGGCGCTGCTCTATAATGCCGCGCAGGCGCATCGGCTGGCCGGTAACAAGACGCGCGCACTCACGCTCTACCAGAACTACCTGCGCATCTATGGCGCGCAGGTAAAAAATGGCGCCGAGGTGGAGCGGCATATCGCCGCGCTGCAGCGTGCGATCGAGAGCGATGCGACGGTCGCGTCGGCTCCCCCGCTGGCCCCCGCACCGGTGGCTTCCACGCCGGCCAGCCGGGGGGTTCCACTGGTGCCGGCCGCACCCACCGAAACCGCTGCTTCCCCCGAGTCTCCCGCGCCTAGGAAAACCAAGCCCTGGGTGTGGGGCGTCGTGGCCGGAGCCGCCGCGGTGGTGGTCACTGGTGTGGTCGTCGGTGCAGTGCTGGGAACAGCGAGCCAGGACCCCTCGGCGACGTGGGGATCGATCAAGGGGAACTGATGCGCGCGACACGGAGACTGTTGTTGGTGATGGCCGCTTTCATCGGTGGCTGCGGAGGGACGAATTCCTGCAAAAAGGGTACGGTCCTGCTCTCGGTGCAGCTCGCGGGCGCGGCCGGCGGTGCCGACGGGTTGCGGGTGACGGTGACGGTGGATGGTGTGGCGGGATCGGTGCAATCGATTGCCCGGCCCGTGGGCGCCCCGAATGGAACGGTCGAGGTGATCTTTTCCACCTACCCGGTGGGTCGTTCGGTCGCTATTTCGGTAGAGGCGGTCGCCCAGGGGACAGTGCTTGGCAGCGGAGCGAGTGCGCCGAAAACCTTGGTGGCCGGCTGTGATGCGATCACCGTTGACGTCGGCGGAGGCCCCTTGGCCGATATGGCCAAAGCGCCGAACGACGCGGCGATGGCGCTTCCCGATCTCTCGCCGCCCCCCGATCTTTCCTCGCCGCCTGCCGACCTGAGCATGCACGCTTGGACGCTGCTCAAGAATACGATGAGCGCCGGCATGCCCCTTCGAGGGATCTGGGGAGATGGCGCCAGCCTGGTGTTTGCAGTGGGCGACAAGGGGCTGGTCGTTCGTTCCAAAGACCATGGAAATACCTGGAAGGCTCTGCTCAATGTGGGAACTTCGGCGAACCTCAATGCGATCTGGGGGGTGGGCAAGGATGTCTACGTGGCGGGGGCAGCCGGGACGATGGTGCACAGCAGCGATGGCGGCGACAACTGGTCGCCGATCACCGTAGGCGTTTCGTCCGACCTGTTCGGCATTTGGGGCACCGGAACCGGCAATCTCTACGTCACCACCTCGTCGACTATATTGCACTGGGCCTTCAACATCTGGGGGAAGGAGACACCCGTGGGCGGCCCGGTCCTCCTTGGCATTTGGGGCAGTAGCCCCACCGATATTTATGCCGGCAGCAATCAGCAGGCCTACCACCGCTCGAATGGCACCAGCACCTGGACGCAAAAGAGCCAAACCGGGATGGCGGGCTACGTCTGGGGAGCGAGCAAAGACGACGTGTTCGTCTCAGCCGCCTACAACGCCACGGGTGTTTATCACCTCACCAGCGGCGGCCAGAATGCCACCTTCGCCAAGCTTCCCTTTGTCCCACAGGCGATCTGGGGCAGCGGACCCAAGGATGTCTATGTGGGGGGCGACGCAGACACGGATTCCCTATACCTGTATCGATCGATCGACGGTGGCACCCTCTGGAATTCGGTCAAGGAGTTCACCATTCTGGGCACGACCCACTCGGTCAATGCGATCTGGGGAACAGGGCCGTACGATATTTTTGTCGCCGATCGTGCAGGCGGGATTTTCCACTATCAGTAGACCAGCGCGGCAGGAGGCGGGGACCGACCGAGGGCCACGCGTGGTCGCCCGAAGCTGCTCGCGCCGCCTGCGCCAACCGTTCCGCCAACCGAGGGTCAAAGGCCAATCGCGATAGCGCTTGCCGAAGCGCCAGCACGGTGGAAGGCACGATGAGCGCGCTCCGGCCATGGCTGAGCACCTCGGCGGCGCCGCTGGCATCGGTGGCCACGATCGGCAGGCCGGCAGCCATGGCTTCGAATAGCACGGTAGGCATTCCTTCGCTGCGCCCGTCCGGCAGGCGGCGCGAAGGCAGGCAGAAGAGATCGGCGGCTGCCAAGAGATCCCACTTCTCCTGGCCGCGTACTTCGCCGAGAAATCGCACCCGACTTCCAGCGGCGGCTCGGCGCCACGATGCGGCGAGCGGTCCAGCGCCTGCGACCACCAAATCGAGTGCGGGCGGCAAAGCTTCGATCAGGAGATCGAGCGCCTTGACCGGGACGAGGCGCCCGAGAAAGAGCACCGTCGTTCGTTCCAGACGAAACTGAGCGCGGCCCCGGTTTCGGTCGCCGGGAACGGGTGAGATCCCCATCGGCACCACACGGCCGGGGGCGCGCGGTAGAACGAGGTGGCGCGCGCTGTAGACGAGATCGGCCCGGCGCGACAGCCAGCGAACATAGGCGCGGCCGAGACGGCTACGGCGGAGCAGGGCGATATCGGAGGAGTGGGCAATGGCCACGTGCGGGCAGCGCAGCGCTGCGGCCGCCAGCCCCGAGGGAACAAGCCAGTGAGAGACGACCCCATCCCAGCCCAGCGAACAGATCTCGCGGCAGAGGGCAAGCTGGAAACGGGCCGCCTCAGCCCAAGCGTAGCGCGAGCCGGCCAGCGCGTCGGGCGCCCCCCCGCGATAGAAAAGTTGGCCGCCGTCGATGCGCCGCACCGGGAGACCGTCGACGCGCTCTGCCCCGGGACCGGCCGCGACCACCTCGACCGCATGGCCCTGCTCCGCCAGCCACTGGGCGCAGCCGGCCACAAACTGTCCCGCTGGATCGCCCGACTCGCGCGGGTAGGAGGTGGTGACTACGCCGATTCGCGCCACGAATTCGTCAGACGCTGTGCCCAAGAGCGCAGCAGCACGAAGGAGATGGGATAGATCACTGTGCCCACTGAAATCCCCGAGCGCCACGTTTCACCGTAGATCGGCTGGACGGGCACATCGACCACGCGCAGCCCGGCAGAGTGGAGGCGCGCCAAGAGATCGTTCGGGTAGCCGTAGCGCGGGAACATTTTTTCCAGCTCCACCGCCAACAGCGCACGGCGGGAGGCCGCAGTGTAGCCACACTGCGAATCGAACAGATGCCAATAGCCGGAGGTGACCTTGGTGAGGCAGGAGAGCGCGATATTTCCGGCGAGGCGTGCGGGAGGCATTTCGCGCCACACCGCCCGGGAGCGAAAGCGGTTGCCCTTGGTATAGTCGGCTTCGTGATCCGCCAGCGGGTCGAGGAGGCTCGGCAGGTCGCTCGGATCCATCTGCCCATCACCCGCCATCACCGCTGCCGCATCGACGCCGAGGTCGAGCGCGCGACGATAGCCGGTGACGATCGCCGCACCCACACCGCGATTGGCGCCATGGCAGACGATCTCGACTTGGCCGCGGTCGGCGCTCGCCGCCACCCGCGCCGTCTCATCGTGCGAACCATCATCTACGACGATGACATGGTCGACAAAGTCTGGCACCGAGGTGACGGTAGTGGCCACAGCGCCTACTTCGTTGAAGGCCGGTATCACGACGGCCACGCGTAGCCCACGGTACATGGAGCGGAACATTAACACTTGACTCCGAACAGTGCGATCTCGCATCCTGCTCAGACGTACAGGAGAGGCCATGGCTGGTAGCGTCAATAAAGTGATTCTGATCGGTCACCTCGGCGCCAACCCCGAGGTGAAGTATCTGCCTTCTGGTCAGGCGGTGGCAGAGCTGCGGCTCGCTACCAATGAGAACTTCACCGATAAGCAGGGGCAAAAACAGGAGCGCACCGAGTGGCATCGTGTGGTGGTGTGGGGCAAGACCGCCGAGAACTGCGCTCAGTACCTGGCGAAGGGCCGACAGATCTATCTCGAAGGACGTCTGCAGACCCGCACCTGGGACGACAAGGAGGGGAATAAACGCTACACCACGGAGGTGGTGGCGCAGCAGGTGGTCTTCCTGGGCGGTGGTGGCGGTGGTGGCGGCGGTGGTGGGGCGGGCGCCAGCGGTGGTGGAGCCGGCAGTGGTCCGGCGCCCGATTTTGGTCCCGGCCCCAGCGACGACATCCCCTTTTAGGCTTCGATCATCGACCCTCGACGATGTTTCGGATAGCGGTCCTGCTGCTAGCGCTGGCGGGGCGCTCGCTCGCTGAACCGGCCCCCAAACCGCCCGAAGTTCTCTTCACTTTCGACGACGGCCCCCATACCACCCGCACCCCGCAAGTCCTCGATGTTCTGGAGGCGCACGGCGTCAAGGCGGTTTTTTTCGTCAACGGCCAGCGGTTTCAAAGTCAATCCGCGGAAGCGGAGCGCGGCCGGGCCATCCTGCGCGATATCGTGCGGCGCGGCCATCTGGTCGGCAACCACACGGTTCATCACTATTTCCTCTGCAGCCAGCTAGGGTTGCGGCGCGCGCGCGACGAGATCCTCGACAACGCGCGCCTGATCGAGCAGGTGACTGGTATGCGACCACTGCTCTACCGCACTCCTTTTGGGGCTCACTGCAAGAGGCTGCTCGCCGAGCTCGCTGAAATCGGCGTCATCCATGTTCCCTGGGATATCGATCCCCAGG
>JAHFDT010000032.1 GCA_023248875.1 Myxococcales bacterium
GCGCGTGACCGGCCACGATCAGGACTGGATCAAGATCCGTCTCGCCAACGAGCTGGAGGGGTGGGTGCGCAACCGCGACGTAGGGAGGTTGTAGGGTCTGTCCGCGAAGTCCGGACCGAGTCGGGCGAAGTTCGCAGCCCGGCTCGCGCGGAGCGACGAGGGCGCCTACTGGCGGTAGGCAACCGAGGAGCGACAAAGCAAGCCGCGGCGAGAACAAGCCCGACGACGGGAGGACTTTGAGGACAGACCCCAATCACGCGCTCTGCCAGAACCCGTTGTTCTCGACCGCCCGGCCCTCATCGCGCAACTTGATGAGGTGCGCCAAGAGTGAACGCGCAGCCAAAGGATAAACCGAGAGCGCGACCTCCGGATAGGCGAGCGGCACTAATTTTTCGAGGGTGGCGGCTCCTTGCACGAGCGCTGCCACCACGCGCGCTTCTCGTTCGAGCCGATGGGCGAGATAGAACGCCAGCAGCTGCTGGGGCTGCTCGACCGGGGGGCCGTGCGCAGGCAAGATGCAGCGTAGCCCGTCGAGCGCTCGCAGCCGCTCGAGCGATTCGAGATAGCGCCGCATATTACCTTCGGGGGGGTCGATGATGATGGTCCCTACCGAGGCGACCATATCGCCGGCGACCAGGGCGCCGCTGCGAGGTTCGAAAAACACCAGATGGCCCGGTGCGTGGCCCGGGGTGAAAAGCGCGTGAAACTCGGCCTTCCCATAGCGCAGCACCGATCCCTCATCGAGCTCGCGGGAGACGGCCATGCGCCCGCGGACGAGCTGCGCAGTGAGGGGATGCGCCGCCACCGGCACGCCGAGCCGCTTGGCGAGATGGGCCGTCCCCGACACGTGGTCGATGTGATGGTGGGTCAGCAGCAGCTCCACCACCCGTTCGCCGCGCGCGGCCAGCGCATCGAGGCAGCGGTCGAGCGCGGCCTGCTCTTCGAGATAGGGGCTGGCCGCATCGACCACGGCCAGCTCACCTTCGCCGAGGAGGTAGGTGTTGGTGTGGGTCGCGGGCGGTAGGGTCGGTGTGCGGAGGGGAAGGCACCGAACGGACCCGGCGCAGGGTTCCATTGCCATTCCAAGAGGTTACGATTTTTCCCGTGACTCCACCAGCAGAGGAGCGTTAAACTAATAGGGTCCATTGTAAGATGTTCTTTACGGAGAGGCTGCCGCGATGCTGAGTGTGACGGCGCGCAAGATCCGCGACCACGGCCGAGAGCGATCGGCCGTAGGGGTGGGGCGCGTCTACACCGGCTTTTTGGTCAGCTACCCGGTGGTGGGGCGCGGGATGGTGATCTTCCGGGATCCCAATGGCCACCGGATGATCACGACGCCCGTGCGGCGAGTGCTCATCGATCCGGATGAAGAGACACTCTACGTGGAAACCGAAAACAGCGTCTACCATCTGACCTTGCATCAGGTGGTGGCGCCGGCGCCTTTAGACGACTCGGAACAGCAGAAACTTTAGGTAGCGCCCTTCGGGGAAGGCCGGCGGAGTGGGGTGGTCGGGGCCTTGGGATGCGGCGCTCAGTAGCTGCACTCGGCGGCCAGCCTGCTGCGCGGCACCGGCGATTACCCGCTCGAAGAGCTCCTCCGTAACGAGTTGTGAACAGGAGCAGGTGGCCCAGAGTGCATCGCTAGCGCAGACATTGAGCGCCAATGCGTTGAGGCGTTGGTAGCCCTTGAGCGCGGCGTCCAGATCCTTCTTCGCTCGGGCAAACTTGGGCGGATCGACTACGACCAGGTCGTAGCTGCGCGGCGTCGCCTGCTCGAGAAAGCGAAAGGCGTCGGCTTCGTGCACCTCCAGGGGGCCGAGCTGGTTGCGTTCGGCGTGCAGCCGAATCCGCTCGAGGGCGCGGGCCGAGGAATCGATGCAGGTCGCGCTTTTCGCACCGCCCCGAAGCGCTGCCAGCGCAAATCCGCCCGCATAGGAATAGACATCGAGCATGCGTGCGCCACGGGCCAGCTCCGCGATGCGGCGGCGGTTGTCGCGCTGGTCGAGGAACATGCCGGTTTTCTGGCCATGGAGAGGGTCGACCCACAAGGTGAGCCCATTCTCCCGGCACTCGACCTCACCGGTCTCAGGGCCACGCACGGTACGGGTCGCTGAGGCAAAGCCCTCCACGTCGGAAAATCCGCCGGCAGACACTTCGACGACGGAGCGGATCCCCGGCAGCGCGGCGACTGCGTCGAACACTTGGGCCTCGCGCTGTTTCATCCCCAGCGCGGTAAACTGCACGGCGGCTACCTCGCGGTACCGATCGATCACCAGTCCGGGGAGCCCATCGCCCTCGGAGTTGACCAGCCGAAAGGCGTCGGTTTCATCCGAGGGCAGTCCGATGCGCTGGCGCAGCTGTACCGCTTCGGCCAGGCGCGCGGCGATGAGCGCCGCATCGATCGGGGCCTCCCCGCGGGTGACGAGGCGGACCCGGATCTGCGAACGGGGGTTGTAGAAGCCCTGGCCGATCGGGCGCCCCTCCGCGTCGCGCACCAGCACCGCATCGCCCGCTTGCGCTGCCCCCTGGACCCGGTCGATGGCCCCCGAATAGACCCAGGGATGGCCATGCCAGAGGGGATTGGCACGCCCCTTCTTGAGGATCACGGTGTCCATGGGGCGCGGGAGCTACTTCCAGACCGATCCGCTGCCGAATTTGAAGTCCATCCCTTCGCAGTACATCTCGAACTTGACCTTGCGGATGGAGTCCGAGCCCGCTTCCGCCTTATCGGGCGTCGCCTTGAAGATGCCGAGGCGTGAGAAGCCCACGGTCAGAAGGGTCTTCTGGTGCGAGGTATCGAGGAACTCGAGCACGCCGTCGACTTCGCTGTTCTCGTTGCAGTTTCCATCGACCACAAAGTCCTTGTACCACTTCCACCACGAGTCACTGTGCGACTCGGGCAGGGTGATCACCAGATTCGGATATTCGATCTGAACTGGTTCCACCTGATAGTCTCGCACCTCGCCGATGTTGTAAGTGGTCGTCTTCTGCGTCAGCGTGAGGGCGTCGATCTTGCTCACCCGCGTGCAGTCGAGATGGCCGATCCGCAGCCGAAAGTTGTCGGGGTTCCAGCGGCTCTGGATTTGGCGGTTATACTCGCCCTTGATCGGCGGCCCCGGCGTCTTCGAGAATTCGAAACGGGAATACTCCGGGGTGATCTTGACCGTCATCTTGGACGGCTCCTTCGAATTCGCGTCGAGCGCCGGAAAGGTCGCCTGAGAGACCAGCGCGTTGTAGAAGGAGAGCCGCCCCTTTTCTCGCTGGTTGTAGTCGGCAGAGATCACTGCGCCATTGGCGCGCGAATACTTTCGCTGGAACGAATTGGTGATCCAGTCGACGAACTCCTTCGACATGCCGGTGCCAAAGGAGACGGTGAGATCCTCGTACTTCACACCGCTGATATGCTTGTGGGTGAGGGGGTCGGGGCCAGTACGCTCGTTCACCAGCTCGGCGGTGGGCATACCGCCTTCGAAGGAGTGGAGCCAACCGGCACGGTTGCCGTCCAGCTCCAGGGCGAACTTCCCGGCCACGTAGCTTCTCTTGTTGAAGAACTGGTCGATTAGTTCCGAAAAATTCATCTACACCCCCACAACATTATCGGCAGCGTCTGCCCAAAGTTGCTAATGCGCCTGGGCGGTCGGAGGCCGGGTGACCGGCTGCTCCGGCGGCGCAAACTTAATGAACGCAACGACAATCAGCAGCAGCAGAATCGCTCCCGCGATCAGCTGGCCGCGCGGTAGTCCGGTCGGCGGCGTCGCACCTTGGGACTCATTGGGGCGGGGATCGTCTCGCCCCTGGAACTGACGCCGCGAATCGTAGAAGCCCTTCTGACGAGGCAACTCCAAACCAATCTCCTAGACCGCTTTCACATTAAAGTGACCGGCTGCGGCGTCCGATCCCTTCGGCGACACTTCGTCGCTCCTCCTGGGATTACCGTAAGTAGTCCTGCGTCGTCGCTCCTCGTCTCGCCTCGGTCTCGACCGCCTCGCTCGATCACTTTAACGTGAAAGCGGTCTAGCCGGACGGAAGAGCATAGGTTAGCATAAGCCTATGCGCTTGGCGATGTGGCTGACTCCGGTTCTCATGGCTGGCTGCCCCGCCCCCGCCCCGGATGGGGGCACGGCCGATATGGCCGCCATGACAGCCGATCTTTCAAAACCGGTCGATTTTGGCCCGTGTGGCAATCCCAGCAAGGCCAAGCCGGGCGAAGAGTGCCTGATCGATATCACCGGCAAGATCATCGACGAGCAGGGCCAAGGGATCGGCAAACAGTTCCTTTCGGCCTGCGCCGGCATCTGTATCGCCGGCAACGCCAAAGACGATGGTACCTTTGCGCTTACGCCCAACCTGTATGTGAAGGCGAAGGACTTTGCGCTGCTGGTTCACGGCTGCCCGGAGCTGGGCAGCTATGCCGTGCGGCTCCCCCCCCTCGCCAATGGCCACATTGCCTTTCCGCAGCCGCTGCTGGTGCGCAAGATGCCTACGGGCGGGCCCACCCTGGCTCTCGACGATTCGGCGCAGACGCAGCAGAGCGGCGATGTGACCCTGACGCTCGAGGCGGGCACTCAAGTGGTGCTCAACGAGTGCGATGACCCACATTTTCAGGTGCTCACCGTGGCCGACCCGAAGACACTGCCCTTTATCGATCCGGCGGCGGTGCCCGATCTCCTCTATGGTTTTTCACCCTACGAAGTGCATTTTACCAAGAAGTTGGCGCAGCTTTCCTTCAAGAACACTCCCAAGTGGCCTAAGGGGACGACTCTTGATGTGTTGAGTTTGCAGGGGCTACTGGAGGCGATCCCGGCCGGCGGCTTCGAGAAGGTGGCGACGGCCCACATCAGCGACGACGAAAAATCGATCGTGCTCGATCAGGGCCAGGGGATCTCCTATCTCACCTGGATCGCGCTCAAAAAGACCAACTGATGCTCTACCTCGAGCAGGCGCGGCGCACTCCGTTTGCGCCGGGGCTATTTGCCGGCCAGGTGGCGATTGTCACGGGCGGTGGGACGGGGATCGGCCGCGCCACCGCCGAGGAGTTGCTGGCGCTCGGCGCGAAAGTCGCGATCGCCAGTCGCAAGCCGGAGCATCTCGACCCGGCACTCGCGGAGCTCGGCCCCCGCGGCGAGGTGATGGCGGTGCGCTGCGATATCCGTCAACCCGAGGAGGTGGCGCACCTCGTCGACGAGGTGCTGGCGCGCTGGGGCCGCATCGACGTGCTGGTCAATAACGCCGGCGGGCAATTTCCCTCGCCCGCGGCGGCGCTCACGCCCAAGGGGTGGGATGCGGTGATCCGCAACAACCTCAACGGCACTTTTTACATGACCCGCGAAGTGGCGGTGCGCGAGATGATCCCCCAGCGGCGCGGCGCGATTGTCAATGTGATCGCCGCGATGCAGCGCGGTTTTCCCGGCATGGCACACACCGGCGCGGCGCGCGCGGGCGTCGAGAATCTCACGAAATCGCTAGCGGTCGAATGGGCCGAACACGATGTGCGCGTCAACGCCGTAGCGCCGGGGATCATCGTTTCGAGCGGCACCGCGCAATATGGTGAAGCGCTGGTGGAGGCCGCGCGTCAATACACCCCGCAAAAACGTGTGGGCACGATCGAGGAGGTGGCCCACGCCATCTGCTACCTCGCCTCGCCGGCCGCGGCCTTTATCACCGGCATCACCCTCGCCATCGATGGCGGCAAGGCGCTGTGGGGGGATATCTGGCCGATCCCGGAGCGGACCCACCAAGGCTAAAGCGCCTTAACGCGGCCCCAGCAGAAAACTGAGCGCGCCGGGCAGCCGCTGTGCCCAATAGTATTCGTTGTGCTGGCCCCCCTTCTGCACCACATGGTGGAAGGTTTTGCCCTCGACGTAGCCGAGCGAAAGGTAGGTGTTGGCGAGGAGGTTGGTATCGCCGACATCATCCTTCGAATCGCCCGAATCGCCGCTATCGACGTAGACCCGCGACGGGCGCAACTTGGGGCTACTATCGACCTCGTTGACGATCATGAGATTGTCCCACCAGGTCGACGGCGACATGGCACCGACCAGGCCGAACGTCTCGGGCTTTTTCACGCCGGCATGCGCCGAGATGAGGCCACCGAGCGAGGAGCCGAGGATCGCGGTGTTTTCGCGATCGGGGAGGGTCCGCAACATTGCGTCGACCTGAGGCTTGAGCTCGTCGACCAGGAGGGCGAGGTACTTGTCGCCGCCGCCGCCGTTGTAGTTGTTCCCCCCCTTAGTGGGCGTGTACTCATAGACACGCGCCGAGGTATTGCCGATCCCGATGACGATCGCCTCCCGGAAGGAGCCGTTTTCGGCCGCAGCGTTCATGGTCTCGTCGACCATCCATTCGCCTGCAAACGATAGATTGGGATCGAAGAGGTTTTGTCCATCGTGCATATAGACCACTGGAAAGCGGGCCTTGGTGTTCTCCTCGTAGCTGGCGGGCAGGTAGACCCAGACGGTGCGGTCTTGCGAGAGGTTCTTGGAATGGAACTGCTGGATGAGCACGACCACTTTGCCCGCGGTGGTCGTGAAATGGGGATAGATGTCTAGGGCGGTACCGGGCTGAATCGTGTAGTTGGGGCCTCGCGACCAGGTCGCATCGTCGAGCAGCGGCTTCCACTCGAGCTCGCTCTGGACACTCTCGCTGCTCCAGATCCATACGTCGCTCGAACCTCCCACCATCTTCTGCCCGCTGTTCCAATTGAGCGGCGAACTGGAGCCGCGTACGGAGATCGAGTGGCTGCCGGCCGGATAGTGCACTCGCAGCACCGTCGGCGATTTCATGGTGGTGGGCATATCGCCGTCGGAGCCGACCCAGGTCATATCGGGCAAGCTGACGTCGGGCGGGGGATTGCTCTCATCGGTGGCGTCGCAGCCGATGGCCAGGAGCAGCAGCAGGGCAGGCATCCGCATCGCCCCAGGCAATAACCTAAGATGCCCCCGGGCTGCAAGGCGAAGTGCGCGGTTATCCCCCCAGTAGGTCGGCCAACACCTGGGCCGCGTGACCGGCGGGGCTCACCTTGGGATAGTGCCTGGCCAGCGTGCCATCGGCCGCCACCACGAAGGTCTGGCGCGCCACGCCCCAGCCCCACTTGCTCTCCTGCCATACGCCGTAGGCGTCGCAAACTCGGTGTTCCGGGTCGGCCAAGAGGCGCACGTCCTGGAGCTGAAACTGTTCGCGGAAGGATTGATGCGAGGGGATATCGTCAGCGCTGATGCCGAAAAACTCGATGCCGCTTTTGCGGTACTCGGCAGCTTCATCCCGGAAGCTGCAGGCTTCGACGATTCAGCCGGGGGTGGCGTCTTTGGGGTAGAAGAACAACACCACGCGTTTGCCGCGCAACGCGGAAAGCGTCACGGGCTGGCCTTGGTCGTCGGGTAGGCTGAAATCGGGGGCGGGAGTTCCGATCGTGGGCATGTGCCACCTCCTTGGAAAGGGACCCCATCCTACGCTATCGTTCGCTCCCATGAAAACCTTGCCATTGCTTCTGTTGGCGATCTCCGCACGGGCCGCTGAACCGCAGGATTTCCTCGGCTGGTACAACTCGGTCTATGTGGGGCTCTCACGCGTCGCCAATGAGGCGGCCTGGCGCGCTTCCACCGATGTCAGCGATGCGCACGAAGGGGAGCGTACTGCGGCGAACACGGCGCTACAGACCTTTCTCGGCGACCGCGTGGTCATCGAAACTGCCAAGCAGCTACTGGCCCCGCGCGCGGGGCTCTCCCCGGTGGTGGCGCGGCAGCTCGACAAGCTGATCTTAGCGGCGGGCGAAGGGCCCGGCACCATTCCCGAGATCACCGCTGCGCGCGTAGCGGCCGAGAGTCGCCAGGCATCGCTGCAGGATGGCTTCGTCCTCCGGCTCGAGGGCAAGCCGGTTTCGGCCAACGAGATCGATCGAGTTCTGGCCCAATCGCTCGATCTTGGTGAGCGGCAGCGCGCCTGGGAGGCCTCGAAGCAGATCGGCAAGCCGCTCGGGCCGGGTCTTGTCGAGCTGCAGCGGCTGCGCAACCAGGTGGCGCGGGCCGTCGGGCAGTCGAGCTATTTCGCGCTCGAGGTCGCCGACTACGACATGACGGTGCCGGACATGATGGCGCTACTCGATCGGCTGGTCGACGATACGCGGCCGCTGTTTCGCAAACTGCATGCCTGGGTGCGGCGCGAATTGGCGAAACGCTACCACCAGCCGGTGCCGACCAAAATCCCGGCGCATTGGATTGCCAATCGCTGGGCCCAGGAGTGGGACGGGCTGGCACCCTCGGTGAATCTGGATCCTCTTTTCAAGGACAAGAAGCCCGAATGGATCGTAGAGACTGCCGAGCGCTTCTGGACCTCACTCGGCTTTGCGTCGCTGCCGAAGTCGTTCTGGGTGCGTTCGGACCTCTATCCTGTTGCAGCGGGCGGCAGCCGCAAGAAAAATAGCCATGCCTCGGCGTGGCATGTCGATCTCAACGAGGATGTCCGCTCGCTCATGAGCGTCGAGCCGAATGAAAAATGGTTCCGTACTTCGCACCACGAGCTCGGCCACATCTACTACTACCGCTCCTACACGCAGCCGGAGGTGCCGCCGATACTGCGGCAGGGCTTGTCGCGCGCGATGCATGAAGCAATCGGTGATCTGGCCGCCATCGCCTCGACGCAGGAGCCCTATCTGCGCGCCATCGGCGTAGTGCCCAAGTCGATGAAGCTGGATGCACGCCAGCGGCTGCTCGACGAGGCGCTGACCTCGGCGATCCCGTTTGTCGCCTGGTCGGCCGGCACGATGGCGCATTTCGAATACGATCTGTACGAAAAGGATCTACCGGCGAGCGAGTTCAATGCCCGCTGGTGGAAATATGTCGGCGACTACCAAGGGGTCGCATCTCCGACGCCGCGCGATCCGGCAGGCTGCGACGCCTGCTCGAAGACCCACATCAACGACAACCCGGCGCAGTACTACAACTATGCGATTGCGACGGTGATCAAGTACCAGCTGCACGACCACATTTGTCGCCGAATTCTTCAGCAGGATCCGCACTCCTGCAACTACTTCGGCCGCAAAGAGGTCGGCGCCTTTTTGGGCAAGCTGATGGCGCTCGGCGCGACTCGGCCATGGCGTGAGGTGATCCGCGAGGCGACTGGCGAGGAGCTTTCCAGTCGAGCGCTGGCGAGCTACTTTCAGTCTCTCGAGAAGTGGCTCGACAAGGAGCTGAGGGGGCAGCCGATCGGATGGTGAATACCCTTGCGATGCCTGCACTAAACGCCTATAATGCCTACATGGGTAGAAGGCATATGCAATATACAATTCGTAATGTGTCTCAGGGAGTCGACGGCGTCCTTCGGGAGCGGGCGCGCCAGATGGGGCGAAGTCTCAACGATGTCGCCTTGGAGGCGCTGGCGAAGGGCGCAGGAGCGGAAGGGCGACCGGTGCACTACGAAGATCTCGACCACTTCTTCGGTTCATGGGTAGAGGACAAGGCCCTCGACCGGGCCTTCGCCGCGCAACGAGAAGTCGACGAGAAACTCTGGAAGTGATGCGGGTTGCTGTCGACACCAATGCTTATGCCGATGCGGCACGTGGCTTCGAACGGTCCATGGAGGTTTTGCGCACCGCTGAGGAAATCGCACTGCCGTTCGTGGTCTTGGCGGAGCTCCGTGCCGGTTTTTCGGTGGGTACGCGTGGAGCGAAGAATGAGGCGGCGTTAACGCTGTTTCTCCAGTCGCCCCGAGTGCGAGTGCTCTACGCAGATGAGCAGACCACTTACCATTATGCGCGTCTGTTCGCCTTCCTGCGCAAGCGGGGAACCCCGGTCCCGACCAACGACTTGTGGATCGCATCGCTGGTGGTCCAGCACGACCTGATCCTTCTTTCGAGCGATGCACATTTCGCGCGGCTACCCCAGCTGCCGCGAGTTTGAGGCGGAAGAATGAACTACTGGCTACTCAA
Source organism: Myxococcales bacterium (assembly GCA_023248875.1). Taxonomy (GTDB): domain Bacteria; phylum Myxococcota_A; class Polyangia; order Palsa-1104; family SHYY01; genus JAHFDT01. The sequence goes on from JAHFDT010000032.1 coordinate 9,923, forward strand.
GACCGAACCGTCCACCTACAGCTTCGATGACTTGGTGCGTGAGAAGCGGACGCGTTGGGATGGCATCACCAATCCGGCGGCCCTCAAGCAGCTGCGCGCAGCGATGAAAGGCGATCTCACATTTATCTATCACACCGGCGATGAGAAGCGAGCGGTCGGCACCGCGGAGATCGTGCGCACGGCCTACGACGACCCTAAATCCGGGCTGGCGGTGGTGGACCTGGCAGTCCGCGATGCGCTCGCTGCGCCCGTGACGTTGGCGACGTTGAAGTTGGATCCCCTATTTGCCGATAGCCCGCTGGTGCGGCAGGGCCGGCTATCTTTTGTGCCGCTCACCGCCGTGCAGGCGAAGCGGATTCTGGGTTTGGGCGGGGTTAGGTAGGTTTTAGTATAGAATAGTGCCTACCTAGCCAAGGAGCCTCCGTGTCAGACCGAGCCAAGCTGGAAGTGGATGGAGTCGCACTCGACCTTCCCATCATCACCGGAACGGAGGGCGAGCGCGGAATGGATATCGGCCCACTGCGCGCCAAGACGGGCGTGGTCACCCTCGACCAGGGATTCGCCAATACCGCGTCGACACAGAGTGCGATCACCTTTCTCGACGGCGAAAAGGGGATCTTGCGCTACCGTGGAATCCCCATCGAAGAGCTCGCGGAAAACTCGACCTTCGTCGAGACCTCGTATCTTCTGATCTACGGCAAGCTGCCGAATCGCAGCGAGCTGGCCAACTTCTCACGCCTGCTCACGCGCCATTCGATGATCCACGAGGACATGAAGCGCTTTTTCGATGGCTATCCATCGACGGCGCATCCCATGGCGATCCTCTCGGCGATGGTCTGCTCCCTGTCGGGCTTCTATCCCGAAGCGGTCGACGTCAAGAACCACGAGCAGATCGATATCACCATCGCCCGCCTGCTGGCTAAGCTGCGGACCATCGCTGCCTTCTCCTACAAGAAATCGATCGGCCAGCCCTTTGTCTATCCGCGCAACCACCTCTCCTACTGCGCCAACTTTCTCAACATGATGTTCGCGGTGCCAGCCGAGGAGTACCCGATCGACGAAGAGGCGGTCAAAGCGCTCAACCTTCTGCTGATCCTCCACGCCGACCACGAACAGAATTGTTCTACCTCGACGGTGCGTCTGGTAGGCAGCGCGCAGACCAATCTGTTCGCTTCGATTTCGGCCGGGGTGTGCGCGCTGTGGGGGCCACTGCACGGCGGCGCCAATCAAGAAGTGATGGAGATGCTCGACGAGATCCACGAGAGCAGGCTTCCGGTCGAGACCTTTGTTGCCAAGGCCAAGGATAAGAAGTCCGATTTTCGCTTGATGGGCTTCGGCCACCGGGTCTACAAGAACTACGATCCGCGCGCCAAGATCATCAAGCGTGCTTGCGACGCCGTGCTCAAGAAGTGGGGGCTCAATGACCCGAAGCTCGAGATCGCACAGCGGCTCGAGGAGGCGGCGCTCAAAGATCAGTATTTCATCGAACGGAAGCTCTATCCCAATGTTGACTTTTACAGCGGCATCATCTACCGCGCGCTCGGCATTCCGACCAATATGTTTACGGTGATGTTTGCCCTTGGACGTCTCCCTGGCTGGATCGCCCATTGGAAGGAGCAGATCGAATCGCCCGCGGCCAAGATCGGACGGCCGCGCCAGATCTACACCGGAGCCACGCTGCATCACTATGTGCCCATGGAGGAGCGCTGACCGATCCCGTGGTTGACGAGGCGCTCCGCCTCCACCTGCGCTACACCATCGAGATCGTCGAAGCGTTCGGCATCTGTCCGTGGGCGCGGGAGGCACGCCTGCGCGGTGAGTGGCGGCGGCGCGTGCTCTGCGATCGCGAGCCTGACATCGAGCCGACGCTGGCCGCGATCGCCGAGCTTGTGGCCGATCCTGGCCAGCCGAAAGTGGCCATTCTGATCTATCCCAACTTGCGCATCTCACCCCGGGCTTTCGAGGAGTTGGCCACTCGCGTGCGCAACGCCGAGAGCGGCTGCCCGGTTTTCGTCAGCGCGACTTTTCATCCCGACTATCCGCTCGATACGCGCACCGAAGCCACGCTGGTTCCCTACCTTCGCCGTTCACCCCATCCCTCGCTGCAGCTGGTGCGGGCATCACTGCTCGACGATCTTCGCGCCGGCGAGGGCAAGGTGATGTTCCAGGGCAACCTGCCGCTGCCCAAAGTGGGGATCAGCGAGCAGATCGCGTCTGCCAACCGGGCTATGCTCGAGCGGGTCACGCCCGAGCGCATCGAGGCGGTTTATCGAGATATACTGGACGAGGCAGAACGCATTCGGGGTAACCTAAAAGAGACGGAGGCCTAGCCGGTTGCAGCCAAGATTCGGCCTACCCCCGCTTCGAGGGTCGCCGTGGGGACGATCAAGCTGATCACGAGATAGGCCTCCTCCACGAAATCGAAGAAGTAGCCCGGCTGCACCAGGACTCCGGCGCGTGCCAGCTCGAGTGCCCACTCCTCTTCGCTGCGCACGCGTGGCACGCGCAGGATCGCATACCAGCCCCCTTCCGCTGGGAGTAGATCGATCGCCGATCCACGCAGGGCTTCATCAAGCCAGCGTCGGTGGCGGCTGACCCGATCGGCCAATTCACGCCCCACGCTCGTGCGCAACGGGAGCAGCGAGCGGGCGGCATACTGCACGGGCGTGGCTACCGAGAGATAGGTATCGGCGATGAGCTCCAGTCGATCGAGCGCACGCGCCACCTCCTCCGCAGGCCCGGAGGTGTGGATCCAGCCCAGTTTCAGCTGCGGCAATCCGACCCCCTTCGAAAGGCCGCTCAGGCAAAAGGTGAGCGCTTCGGTTTCGTCGCACAGCGAGACCACTCGTTCGGGATCATCGCCGAAGGGGTAGTCGGCAAACACCTCGTCGGAAATGAGGGCGAGGCCATGGCGTGTGGCGAGCTCGCGCAGCTGCCGCCGCTCCTGCCGCTTGAGAAAAGAGCCGGTCGGATTGTTGGGGTTGACCAGTAGAATGGCGCGGCTGCGCGGTGTGACGGTCTGTGCCAGCGCCGCGAAATCGATGTGCCAGATTCCATCGTATCGGAGCGGGTAGGGCGTAAGGCGTACCGTTTCGAGCGCGGCGAGAAAGTCGAGCAGCGGGTAGCTCGGTTGCGGCACTAAAACCTCATCGCCGGGGTCGCACAGCAGTTTGAAAAGAAAGCCATATGCCTCGGAGGTGCTGGCCGTGACCAGCAGCCGTTCCGGATTTAGCAACGAGAAGCTGTCGGCGATGGCCCGACGCGCTTCGGGGAGTCCGCGGGGATGGGGTGAGTAGCGCAGGCTGTGCGGATCCGTCAGCCGGGCCAGTAGGTCGTCCGGATAGGATAGTCCCACTGCCGTGGGATTCGTTTCGGTCAGGTCGATCAGCGGGGCACCGCGCGCGCGCAGTTCATCGACCAGGAGTGCGAGAGCGTTCGGCCGCGCTGCCCAGTCGAGCCGGTGCGAAAAGGGGATCACCGACTGTGGCGCAAGTAGTAGCCCGCCATGTCGAATTCGAAAAAGGCCATCATCTGCGTATCGAGCACGCGATGCCAGAGCGCCTGCGCCTCTGCGAGCTTGCCCCGTTCGAGGCGGCGCAGCGCCAGGTAGAAATAGGCTTCAGCGCGGTGTGAGGAGTTCGCTGCGTGGGCGTTGAGGTCGTCCTCGCTCTCGCGGCCCGTCGCCCAGCGCGCCAGCTCATGGTACCATTTACCGCCTTCCAGATTCTGGAGAAACGTCCGTCCCAGCGCATCTTCCGGCTGACCGGAGCGACGGTCGAGATCGAGAATCCAGAGAGTGCAGTAGACCTTCAGATACTCCGAGACCGCACTACGTCCGAGCGCGCGGTGATAGGCGTCGAGGGCTTCGTTGCGCTCTCCGCGCGGCACCAGAAAGGCGATCACATCCGCGTAGGTGGAGCCACGATCCGGCGCCGCATCGATCGCGCGTTCCAAGGCGGCGATCGCGCGCTCACGCTCGCCCAGCAGGTAGAGCGTACGACCGAGCTCGAGCTCGGTTCCTGCGATATCGTCGGCGGCGAGGTTCCGCGACCAGAGCAGCCGGCTGTAGCTCTCCACCGCCTGGCGCCAGGCCGCCTTGGCAGCGCTCTCCTCGCCCATGAGCTCGTAAGCATCGCCGGTACCACGTCGCAGCTTGGCTCGCCAGTAGAGCTCGTTTTGCCTTGGACTTGCCAAGAGCAGCTCCTCCGCGCGGGTAAACTCATTGAGTGCCTCTCGCCCTTGGCCCCGTTTGAGTGCGATCACGCCGAGCTGTTCGTGGGCAAAGGGCGTCTGTTCGAACGCCAGCGATTCATTCAGCTTAGCCACCGCGTCAGCCACTCTCCCGGCGTTGTAGTAGCCACGCCCGACCTCATAGTAGGCGCCGGCCAGCGTGGTGCGCAGTGGCTGGCCCTGAAAACGTTTGGTCGCGAGCACATGGAAACGATAGATGCGATCGAGCGTCGGCTGGAGCTCATGGACCCGTTCTTCACCTACCAGCTGAAAGAGCCACGCCTGATAAAGTCTCGCCAGCGCTTCATAGGCGGTGCGATCGCTGGGCGCCAGCTCGGTGGCGCGTTCGAAGGATTGGATGGCCAGGAGCACCTGTTCGCGGCTGGCTGCCAGCTTACCCAGGCAAAGCTGCGGTTCGACGGAGGTGGGAAAGCGGCGTGCGGCGTCTCGGCAGATGCGCTGCGCAACCGGCGGATCGCGCCGGAGCAGTTCGGCGAGCGCCTGCCCGTCTTGGGCGGTGGCGTCCGGGCGTAGATACTTGGCGAGGGCGATGCGGAGATTGGGCTCGTCGCCCGGCTGATCGGCCAGAGGCTGTAGGACAGAGAGCGCATCGTGCAGTCGGCCGACACGCAGGTAGAGCCGCGCCAAAGATTCTCCCAGGCTACCATCGCGGTGCGCCAGCAGTTCGGCCAGCGAGCTCGGTAGCCCTCGCCCTCCGCCCCGAGCACGCGGAGCCCCACGCGCGCGATAGGCTTCTCCGAGCTGCTCGACGACAAATGGTGAGGGCCACGCAGCGACGATCGTTTCCAAGTCGTCGACCACGCGGTCGTCGGTGCGGCTGTGCACCCAAGTCATGACCTCTTGCCACTGTTCGCTCCATAGAGCAGCGGCCGCACTCCCCTCCGGAGCCAAGGCCAGCTGGAGCGCCAAACTCGCCAGCACCTCTTCATGGCCGCCGCGATGGCGATAGATCCGTTCGAGCTCATCCGCCAATTCGAGCAGACCTGGGACCGGCGCGGGATGAGCCAGCTCTTCCACATCCCACAGCGGCATTAGCCGATCGTGAAAGATCTCATAAGCATTCTCGGGTCGCTGAGCCGCCAGGTGGTGGCGTGCCTCGGCGATGAGCCAAGTGGCAATCGTCTGCCGAGCCGCCGGACGGGCAGGGCTGCCCGGCGGCAGCGTCTCGTACTTTGCTTGTGCGATCGAATAGTCCTCCTCGCTGACGATCGGCGGCAGGGGCTCGAGAGGTACCGAAGCCGTGGCAGGAGGGAGATGCGCGCTACAACCGAGCGCGGCCACTAGCGGGAGGATCAGAGAAGCGGATCTCATGGCCATTCGAAGGTATAGTGTATCGCTAGCGCCGCTTGCGATCCAGCCAGTGCGGAGTCGGACATGGACGCCCCGATCGTCGTGCAAAAGTATGGTGGCTCCTCGGTGGCCGATCCCGCGCGGCTGCGGTCGGTGGCCGAGCGGGTGGCGGCCACGGTTCGCAGTGGGCAGCGGGTGGTGGTGGTGGTTTCGGCCATGGGCAAGACCACCGACCAGCTGATCGCGCTGGCGGGACAGGTCACCGAGCGACCGCCTCGGCGCGAGCTCGATATGCTGCTCTCGACGGGCGAGCGCATCTCGATGGCGCTCCTGGCGATGGCGCTCGACCGCTTGGGCGTAGAAGCGATCTCCTTTACTGGATCGCAGTCGGGCATCTTGACCAACGATCGCCATTCGGGCGCGCGCATCATCGAGGTGCGGCCGATCCGGATCCAGGACGAGCTCGAGCGCGGCAAGGTGGTGATCGTCGCGGGCTTCCAAGGGATGAGTTACAAGCGCGAGATCACCACTTTGGGGCGGGGGGGATCCGACACTACGGCGGTGGCGCTCGCGGCGGCGCTGGGGGCGGAGTATTGCGAGATCTGCTCGGACGTCGACGGTGTCTACACGGCCGATCCGCGGGTGGTGCCCGAGGCGCGTCGCCTCGACTGCATCGGTTACGAGGAGATGCAGGAGCTGGCGGAGCAGGGAGCGAAAGTCATCCATGCTCAGGCCGTGGAATGGGCGAAGCGCGCCGGTATCGTTCTCTACGCGCGCGCCACCACGGGTCGGCCCGACCTTGGCCCTGTCGCTGAAACGCGGATTGCCAGAGGCTCCGAGGGGGCGGAGCGGCGCGTCGCGGCGGTCACCGGCGATCATCGCCTGACGCGGCTGCGCGCGCCCCTCCGTGAGCTGCCTCGCCTGCTCGGCTGCTTGACCGCCGAAGGGGTTGCATGGCGAGTCGCGCGGGGCGCCGATTCGTCGGAGATTCTGCTGAGTCGCCTCGATCTGCCGGACTGGTCGCGCATCGCAGAGCGGCTGGCCGCCCACTGTCCAGAAACGACCATCGACGAATTGGGTGCGGTGACCGCCGTGGGCAGCGGGATCGGCTCCGACCCCTGGTTGCTCGAACGAGCCCTCGCTGCGGCCGGGTCAGTCCACGGTTGGCAGACTTCCTCGCATGCGCTGACACTGCTGGTGGCAACCACCGAAGTGGATGAGGCCACTCGCCGGCTGCACGCTGCTCTGATCGACGAGCGAGCATGAGCCGTCGAGAACCCTGGATCCCGGCAGCCGTGGCGCTGTTGGCATTTTTCGCTTTTCTGCCCGTGCTCGACAACGACCTGGTCGATTGGGACGACATCCTGAATCTCACCGAGAACTACCACTTTCGCGGGCTCAGCTGGCGTCAGATCCGGTGGGCGTTCAATACCTTTCACGTCGGGGTCTACCAACCGGTCAGCTGGCTACTGTTCGAATTTCAGTATGTGCTGTTCGGGCTGAGGCCGTGGGGGTACCATCTGGTGAGTCTGCTCTGGCATGCCGCCAACATGGCGCTTTTGTGCGCCGTTTCGCGGCGGATCATCACGCGCGCCGCCCCCGATTGGTTCGAACCGGCGCCGCTACAGCGCTCGCTCGCTGTGGGGGTGGTGGTGGCCCTATTCGCGGTCCACCCGCTGCGCACGGAAGCGGTCGCTTGGGCCTCTTGCCAGCCCTACCTGCCGAGCATCTTCTTTTTTCAGTGCGCCCTATTGGCCTACCTCCGTGCCGACCAGGGGCCGCGCCGGCGCTGGCTCGCGGCCACTTTTTTCCTTTTTCTGCTGGCGCTCCTGGCCAAGGCGGTGGCGATGACCTTGCCGCTCGTGCTTCTCCTCCTCGACGTCTATCCGCTGCGTCGGTTCACGCGCCGCCAGGCCTGGCGCGTCGTGGCCGAGAAGATCCCTTTTCTCCTACTGAGCGCGCTGTTTGCGCGCTGGGCCGCCTCCGCCAAGGAGAACATCATCGCCTCCTGGGAGCAGGCCGGCCCCTCGGTGCGGGTGGCGCAGGCCTCCTATGGGACAGTGTTCTATCTCATCAAGACGGTCTGGCCGGTGCGTTTGGCCACCTACTATTCGATGCCCGATCGGCTCGAACTGACGACGCCTCTGTTCCTGTTGTGCGCGCTCGCAGTGGTGGCCACGACGGCGCTGGTTCTGTGGCGGGCCAGGCGCTGGCCCCAAATCGCTGCTGCCTGGCTAGCCTATCTCATTCTCCTCGCGCCCAACTCGGGGCTGGTGCGTTTTGGCGCGCAGCTATGCGCCGATCGCTACGGCTATCTCGCCACGATGCCGCTGGTGGTGCTGGCCGCAGCAGGGCTCGGGAAGCTCGTCTCAGGTCGTGCGGGTCGCATGGGGGTCGAGCTGGGCGGCCTCGCGGGGGCAGCGCTGGTCGCGTTGATGATGGTCAGCTGGGTGCAGTGCACGGTGTGGCACGACACCGTCGCCGTGTGGGAAAATGCCCTTGAAAATGGCGGCCCTGCCCACGGGGAAATCCACGGCTGGTTGGGCAGCGCCCTGCGCGACGCCGGCCGTTTCGAGGAAGCCGAGCGAGAGTTCTCGATCGGACTCAAGATGAGTTCCGACAATCCCTCGATCTGGAACAACTACGGGGTACTGCTCGGATCTATGCGGCGTAACGGCGAGGCACTGTTCCTGTTTCGCAAGGCGATCCAGCTCAAACCCAAGATGGTCGAGGCGCACAACAACCTGGGCAACGCTCATCTTCTCCTCGGCCAGCAGGCCCCGGCGCTCGCCGAGTTTGCGGAGTCGGAACGGCTCGATCCCTCACAGGGGCAGGTCCACATTTTTCGGGGCCGAGTCTATTTGAACAGGGGCGATCCAGCTTCGGCGGTACGCGAATTCCAGCGCGCCCTGCAGCTTAATCCCTATTTGGACGAAGCTCGCGAGCGGCTGCAGAAACTATCCCCTTCCCCGGCGCAGAGCTAAGGGCCCGCGAATCAACAAGTCAGCCGCCCTCGCGCCCGATCCATCCCGGCTGGCTTCGTTAATGGCTGCGGTCCTCGGGTCACATCCGTCAAGGATGCTCCCCTCCGGTCCTCGCCGTCGCCTCGCCATCCGGACGCCTCGGCCGCGATCATCGGCTGACTTGTTGATTCGCGGGCCCGAAGGGCTCGGTCTGAAAGTGACAGAGTGGGTTAATATCTAACAATGCGCTTTTTCATGTTCTTGGTGTTGCTGTTCAGTCTAATGGCTCCCCTCCTGGGTGTGGTTCGTCTGCTGGAGCTGTTCAAGGTACTGCGTACCCCAGTCCGCGCCATCGCGCGGCTGCTTGCTGGCCCCGCTGCGGTCATCGGCAAGGCGCAACCGCTACGGCTGCAAGAGGCACCGCTGTCGGGTCGGCCCTGCGCCTGGTACAGCGTCGCCGTCCAGCGGGTTGATCTGCAGGGCCGCGGCAAACGCACTACCGCTAGCGGAGAAACTCTTTACCAAGGTGCCAGCGAAACGCCGCTCCACATTGACGATGGAACCGGGCAGCTTCTGGTTGCACTCGCGGGTGCACAGGTCGATGTGGGTAACGCCTACACCTACGAGTGGAAGGCGGGCCAGGCGCTGCCACCACGGCTCGCCGCCTTTGTGGACCAATATGGCCTGCCGCGCGGCGATGAGCGATCGACCCTGTCTTTCTACGAGAAGCGCATCGAAACGGGGCGGCAGATCTACGCCCGCGGCTTCTGCTCGCGCAAGCCGGCCGATGTGCAGGGGGCGCTGGCGCGGTTCGATCCACCGGTACAGGCAGAGGATCAGGCGGTGCTCCGGGATGGCCCCGGCGAGAGCGATCAGGTCTACCTCTCGGTCGGTGATCGGGGGGCCGTCACTCGTAAGCTCATGTTGCAATCCGCGCTGCTGCTGACGATCGGCCCATTGGTGACGGTCACGCTGGGCTACCTGATGTTCTTCGCACGAGAGTAGACCCGATAGACAGCGCTTCCGCCTTCCGATATCGTATTCTCGCGACATTTTGAGTTTCGTGACCGAGAGACCCCGTTGACCCAAAAGGCGAGCATGGCGAAGAGCAAACAGGGAGGCACCGCGGCGCGGCGCGCGCAGCGGCAAAATGCAGTGAACCGGAGCAGCGATTCGCAGGTGGCAGCCGCTTCGGAGCAGCTCGGCGAAGCGTCGAGTCAGCTCACGGCGCTCGCCGACCAGCTGGCGATCGGGACGACACAGACGGCGGCTCAAGCCACGCGTGTGGCCGCTTCGACCGAGAAGATCAAGACCCACGTAGCCTCGGTGGCCAGTACAGCCGAGGAGATGGGGTCGACAGTGCGCGAGATTTCGGCTAACGCCTCCGATTCGGCCAAGACGGCGCGCCAGGCCCGCTCCCTGGCTTCGAGTGCCAATAGCACCGTGCAGGCGCTCAACGTGAGCTCAGCGGCGATCGGCAAGGTGACTAAGGTGATCAGCGCGATTGCCCAGCAGACCAATCTGTTGGCGCTCAATGCCACCATCGAAGCGGCACGCGCCGGCGAGGCGGGCAAGGGCTTTGCCGTGGTCGCCAACGAAGTGAAGGAGCTGGCGAAAGAAACTGCGCGCGCCACCGAAGAGATCATCCGCCAGATCGAAACGATCCAGAACAACACCGGCAAGAGCGTCACAGCGATCGGGGAGATCGTCACGGTCATCGAACAGATCGATGGCTTTGCCTCCTCCATCGTGCGCTCACTCGAAAAGCAGGCGGCCCATGTCAACGCCATCATGCGCAACACCAGCGAGGTGCTGAGCGACGTGACCGGGGTGGTCGATAACATCGGTGGGGCGGTCCAGGCGACGCGCGAGGCAGAGAAGCGGGCGACTCTGACCCAGAGCGCTGCCAATCGCATCGATGGGTTGGTTTCGGAGCTGAACGAGTTGGTGAAGCGGTAGCAGGAACTACGTGTCTGAATTAGATGCCGAGACACTAGAGCTCTTCATCGAGGAGTCGCTTGAGGCGCTGATGCGCGTCGAGCGGCTGCTCCTCGATGCCGAGCGGGGCAAGCCTGACCCCGATCTCTTGGCGACCCTGTTTCGCGATCTCCACACCATCAAGGGCACCTCCGGTTTCCTGGCGCTGAAGAAGATCTTGATGCTGTCGCACGCGGCCGAAGACCTGCTCGGGCGATTGCGTGACCGCACTTCGGAACCGCGGCCAGAGCATTTCACGCGCCTGATGTCAGTTGTCGATCTGCTTCGTCAACTGATCGCCAATGTGCGCGAGACGCACGACGAGGGCGATATCGATGTTCAGCCGTTAGTTCAGGAGCTGCGCGGCGACGCGGCCCCTGAAGCACTGGCATCGGAAAAGACTGCTTTGGAGTTCACTGAATCGTCCGAACCTGCGACGGACGAAACGCGTTCGGAGAGCGCGGCGCCAGTACGAGAATCGGCGGACGGTACGGTGCGCGTCAACGTGGCGCTGCTCGACCGGTTGATGAATTTGATGGGCGAGCTGGTGCTGGCGCGCAACCAGGTGATCCAGCTGGTCAAGACCCATTGGGACAGCGACGCACAGGCTCAGGCCGCGTCGCAGCGGCTGCGCCAGGTGACGGCGGAAATGCAGGAACAGATCATGAAGACCCGCATGCAGCCAGTGGCGCGGGTGTTCGACAAGATTCCGCGGATGGTGCGCGATTTGTGCCAGACTACCGGCAAGCGGGTGGCTTGTCAGATCGAGGGCACGGCGACGGAAATCGACAAAGCCTTGGTCGAGGCGATCCGCGATCCAGTGACGCATCTGGTGCGTAACGCGGTGGACCACGGCATCGAGACGCTCGACGGGCGGCTGGCTTCGGGGAAGCTCCCAGTGGGCAAACTCTCGATTCGCGCTTCGCACGAAAGTGGGATGGTGCAGATCGAGGTCGAGGACGACGGGCGTGGCATCGATCCCCGCGAGCTGCGACAGAAAGCGCTGCAGCGCGGGATGCTGACGGTGGCCGAGGCGGAGCGCCTCTCGGACCGCGAGGCATTCGAGCTGGTGTTTCGTCCGGGCTTCAGCACCGCGACGACGGTGACCGAGATTTCCGGTCGCGGCGTGGGCATGGATGTGGTGCGGAACCACGTCGAACGTGCAGGGGGCGAGGTGGAGCTCGATTCCAATATTGGTCGTGGCACCATCGTGCGGTTGAAAATGCCCCTGACGTTGGCGATCATCCCGGCGCTGCTCATCAAGGCGGGCAAGCAGCGGTTTGCCATTCCGCAAGCCCATCTAGTCGACCTGGTCTACCTCAACGAAGAGCAAGCGCGCTCCAGCATCGAATACGTGCGCGATGCCGCGATCTATCGCCTCCGAGGCGAGGTGCTGCCACTCGTGCGGCTCAGCCGAGTGCTCGGAATCGAAGCGGCGCGCCCTATCGTCGATGGAGAGATGGGCATCGTGGTAGTAGCGGCGCGCCAGCGGCGCTACGGCCTGGTGGTGGACGAGATCCACGACACTGAGGAGATCGTCATCAAACCGCTCCATCGGAAGCTGCAGCAGATCGCGAGTTACTCCGGTGCAACGGTGCTCAGCGATGGTGGCGTAGCGCTGATTCTGGAAGTGCAAGGCGTGGCCGCGATGGCGGGCATCGACCTTTTTTCGACCCCTTCTCGAACGCCGATCGCCGAGTCGGCACTCGAAGAGATTTCGAGTCCGCAGCCATTTGTGGTGTTTCAGGCCGGCGAGGGGGCGCTGCTCGCCGTGCCGCTCCGAATGGTGGCACGGCTCGAGCACATTCCGAAGAGCTCGCTCGAAGTGGTGGCCGGCGCAGAGGTAGTGCAGTACCGCAAGGCAATCTTGCCGGTGGTGCGACCCGAAGCCGTGCTGCCGATCGGTAAGTCCCGTGTTTCGATCGAGGAGGAGCAGCCGCTCATCGTGTTCGACTTTGGCCACATGGTGGGCATGGCTGTCGACAAGATCCTCGATATCGTCAACATCCGTCAGGAGAGCGACGAAGACGAAGAGGCAATCCCGTTCATTCTTGGAAAAACGGTGGTCTTCGGCAAAGCCGCGTTGCTGGTGGACGTCTATCATATCGTTCGGGAGCTGGCGCCGCAGTTCGTGTTCGAGCGGCGCCAACGCGAGCGGCGTCCGCGCCTCCTCTTGGCCGATGATTCGAACGCGATGCGCACCGCGCTGGCGAGCTATTTGCGCACCCAAGGCTTCGATATCGTCGATGTCAACAGCGGCGATAACGCGCTTCGTGAAGTGCGGGCGCACGGCGGGCGTTTCGATGCGGTGGTCACCGATTTGGAAATGGCCGGGCTCGACGGTTTTGGTCTGATCCAGACGCTGCGCAGCGAGCTCCCCCAGCTGCCAGTCTTCGTCTGGACCTACCAAGATGATCTCGGCGTGACCGAACGGGCGCTCACGCTCGGCGCCCGCGCCTGCATCCACAAGCTTCGGCGCGAAGAGCTGATCACCGCGATGCATCAGAGCGGCATTGGCCTCAAGCGAAGGGCCAGCGATCCCGATGTTCGGAGGGCACAGTGAGCGATTCGCAAGTCGAAACCGCCCAGTGGGCCTCCTTCTATCTTGCCGGGGAGCTGTTCGCGCTACAGGTGGAGCACGTACAGGAGGTGCTGCTGCAGCAGTCCTACTCCCCGGTGCCGCTCGCACCCGCCTACATCATCGGGTTGGTCAATCTGCGGGGACAGATCATCGCCGCTATCGATCTGCGGACCCTGCTCCACTTTCCCACGCGCCAGGAGAGCGGCACCCTGCTGGTGGTCAAGGATCGCGAGCTCATCGGCATCGTCGTCGATGAGATCGGCGATGTGCTGGAACTGCCGGCGAGCGGCTGGCGGCCCCCGCCGGACACCTTGGCGGAAAAACATCGCGGTTTCGTATTCGGCATCTGGCCGATGGCGGAACGCCTGGTCCTTGGACTGCGCATCGAGCTGCTGGGGGGCGCTGAAGGAGAGAAACAGGAGATCGGCCATGGCTGAACTACCGAGCTCAGAGACACTGGCCCGGCTGGTCTCCAACATCACCCGCACGATGTTTGGTATGTCCTTCATGTTGGCGGCCCAGGAGCGCGATGGTCTTCCCTGGCTCGACGCACAGCCGTGGCGTACGTTATGCCTGCCCATCCCGGGGGGGCGGCCGCTGACGGTGCTCATCGCGACTGACCAGCAGGGGGCCTTGGCGCTGGGGGGGGCCATGTTCTCCTGTCCGCCGAACGAGGTCGATCGCGCGATGGTGGACGATGCGCTCGGTGAACTGGTGAACATCATCGCCGGGCAGATCAAGATCGCACTGGGCCTCGACCAGGCGCTGGGATTGCCGCGTGTCTTAGAGGGGGCCGCAGGAGTCGAGGGGACCCAGGCTTGGCGCAGTGCAACCCTGGAAGGGGGGAGCAACAAAGTCATGGTGTGGGTAGCGGTGATGGAGCATCCGCCCGTATAATGGAGGAGGAATGCCGCGTATTCTGACGGTCGATGATAGTCGCGCGATTCGCTCGATCGTGAGCAAACAGGTGCTGGCGCTCGGCTTCGAGGTCGACGAAGCTGAGGATGGCGTCCAGGGCTTGGCCCGACTGGCCGCGCAGTCGTTCGACTTGGTGCTGCTCGACGTGACGATGCCGGTACTGGATGGGCCCGGCATGCTGGCGAAGATGCGCGAGCAGGGCATCACCACGCCGGTCTTGATGCTTACTTCGGAGTCCAAGCGCTCGGTCGTCACGTCGGTGATGAAAAATGGCATCGAAGACTACATCCTCAAGCCGTTTCAGCCCGACGAGCTACGCAGCAAGATTTTGAAGGCTCTTCGGATGACCACGACCATCGTCGCGGCGACACCCATCATGACACCGGTGGCACCGCCAGCTCCGGCGCCGAACGCGTCTCCGGCAGAGGACGAGAAGACCATCGACCTCCTGGTCATCGATGACATGGAGAACGTTTCGAAGAAGCTGCGTACGCTGCTCCCGGCGCGCGTTTCGCTCGCTCACACGCTGACCTCTCAAACGGCGCTGACGTCGTGTCGCGAACACGCCTACAAGGTGATCCTCATCGACTACGACATGCACGACGTCAACAGCGCGGTGTTGATGAATCAGCTCAAGAAGTTGCAGCCGAGCGCAGCCTTTCTGGTGCTGTGTCTACGCACCACCAACGATGCTACCCGCGAGGCGAAGGAAAAGGGTTTCGATGGGGTGATGTTCAAACCCTTCGATACCGCCAGCATCGACGACTTCGTGCTCAAGTACTTCGACAACCAAGCGCTCATCGATGTGGCCGATAACGTGCTCTCGATCGAGGGCTACAACGGACGTGATCTGGAGCGCTATTACCGTCGCATCGATAATCTGATAGAGAAGTGCCTCGCGGATGTGGGCGGAGCCTGTTACGACGAGGCGATCATCGACGTTAGCAAGGTGCCGGCGCGCCCCGATCGCATTCCCAAACTGATGATGTCGATCGCGTCGAAAGCCAAAGAGATCGGACTGAGTCTCTGGCTGGTGGGTACGCCGGAGATGCGGCGCATCATGAAGAACTTCACCGATACGGCGGCGCTGCCCTTTTTCGATACCGTGGACGCGGCGAAGCGGGGGCCGGTTCAATGATCGATCCGCTGAAGCTCGGCGAGCAGATCGAGCGGATTGTTCTCAACCGGATTGCGAGTGATCGGCTGTCCATTCCGACCATGCCGGCGGCCGCTTCAGCCTGTTTGCAGCTCTTGAGCGACCCGCAGTGCCCACTGACCGAGATCGCAGGCAGTATCGAACGCGATCCGCTCCTCGCGGTGCAGGTGCTGCGAGGTGCCCATAGCGCGGCCTACTACAACAGCGAATCGGTCAACACCCTGCTCCAGGCCGTCACGCGGCTAGGCATCGACAAGACGCGTTCGCTGCTAATCGAAGTATCGGCACGCCGGCTGTTTCAGTCCCGCGATTCGGAGATCAATCGCTACTGCCGCGGCCTTTGGGAGCACTCGATCGCAGTGGGGATCATGGCGCGCGATCTGGCGGCTTTTTCCGGGAGCACCGAGGGCGAGGCGGCCTATCTGGCAGGATTGCTCCACGATGTTGGCAAGCCGGTGATGGCAGCGATGCTGCTCGAGACGGAAAAGGAAATTGCTGCCGGATCGGGCACTGCGCAGTGGATCGGATCTACGGCCTGGATTGCAGCGATCCAGCGGACGCACCGCATGGTGGCTGCCACGATGGCCGAAAAATGGCGCCTGCCACTCGATGTGAAGAACACGATTCGAGAATGCGGTGAATATGACAACGTCAATCGTGCGTCGGCTGGCAATTTTGTGCGGTTTGCCAATGCCTTCGCCAAGCTCCAGGGGATCTACGTAGGTGAGACGAGCAAGGAGGACGCCGAAGCACTGGTGATGGTCGGGAGATCGCTGTTGGGACTCGACGATGCAGTGATCAAACGGCTCTCGGTCGACCTGAGAGAGCGGGTGAAGCACAAGCTGTATTAGCGGAAACTTCTCTGGATCTGGAGAGCGAGATAGAATGGGGAAAATGGACGCCTCGGATCGCCGCCAACACGAACGCATCGAGGTTTACGCTTCAGTTCAGCTGCGCCAGAACGACGACACACTGGTTCTCGCAGTAAAGGACATCTCGCTCGGCGGTGTGTTTCTGCACGCCGACGCCCATGACTTCACGGCGTTCCAGGTGGGACGAGTCTACGAGTTGATGGTGTTCGATGCGACCGATGAGCAGAGTCCGCCCTTGACCATCTCGGCCTGGGTGGTTCGTCGTGAGCCCACCGGCATCGCGCTCATGTGGAGTGGGAAGCACGACTTGCAAGAGTTAGAAACGATGATCGCCCGCCTACGTCGCACCTAAGCATCTATCCTCTATTTCCGTCGGTGTGCGGCGATATCACTGGCCGAGGGATTGAGCACAATCCCACCGCTTTCGCCATCGACGAGCATCCGGTCTCCGTCCGCAGACCACTGAAACAGCGCGCGAACCTCGCACACGATGGGAAGCCCGAGGGCGCGCGCAACCTCAATCCCTGGGGAGGCGACTGCGGGATCGCCTAGCACCGCGCCCGAGCCAAAGGTTGCCGCAAGTTCGATCGCCTCGAACACCGCTAGGCGCCGCCCAACGTGGATGCGTCCCGGTAGGGGATCGTCCACCTCGCCGCTCAAGCGACCGAGAAGGCGGCTGCACAGGGTCTCCAGCTCGAGCGCCCGTTCGCGCAGCATCTCATCGGCCGCATCCCCCAGGAT